>DAOUEM010000511.1:0-4415 GCA_034430555.1 Anaerolineae bacterium
CGATAACGCCGTCTAGTACGCCGACCAGGACGCCGACCCAGACCTTAACGCCAACGAACACGCCGACAGACACCGCCTTGCCGACTTCGACCCCGACCGACACACCAGTACCGACGAACACGCCGACTCATACCCCGACTGCGACGGACACGGCAACCCACACGCCGACAGCGACGCCAAACCGGACTGCGACTGCTCAAGCAAACGCGGCGGCAACGGCGACGCAGGCTGTCGCGGCAACGCACGTGTTTGAAACAGCGGTTGTGGCAGCGCAGGCGACACTCAATGCCCAGATGACGGCGACGGAAGCGGCGCGGGTCACAGACACGCCAACAGCCACATTGACGCCCAGTGCCACGTCGACGATGACGTTTACCTCGGCTATCACGTCAACACCCAGCGCCGCGCCGCCTGGCGGTGGTTGGGGGCAGATCGCCTTTGTGTCAAATCGTGGCATCGATGGCGCCGCCTACGTTTACTTGATGGATATCGACGGGAATAATATTCGCCGCATCGCAGGTCTCAATATCGACTATACCGAAACCATTGCCTGGTCACCCGATGGGCGCTCCCTGGCGATGGCGGTTTCTATGGCGGCAAAGACGCAAATCTACGTGCAAGATTTGGAAGGGGGTGCCCGCAGCATTACATCCGCCGATCTCCATGCCTGGTCGCCTTCCTGGTCGCCGGACGGTAGCCAGATCGTTTTTGCAGGTAGCCGCGATGTCTACCCCGGTGGTCGTTGGGGTAGTAACGCGGAAATTTTTGTCATGAATGCGGATGGTAGCGACATCCGGCAGCTTACCGACAACAGCTATCCGGACGATGATCCTGCCTGGTCACCGGATGGGGAACGGATTGTTTTCTCGACGCTGCGCGCTGGAGACAACTCGGACCTCTACGTGATGGACCCTGAGGGCAACATCCTTCAGCGGCTGACCGACAACAACACGGGCGCGGACTATACGCACGCCGGTGATAGCAAACCGGCCTGGTCGCCGGACGGCAGCCAGATCGCTTTTCTCAACACGACGGGCGGGCGGGATGAATACCGGATTCGGGTGATCGATGCCACCGGTTACAACCTCCGCACCTTGCGCGTTGACACCGCCGAAATTCATCACCTGGCCTGGTCGCCGGACGGCAGCCTGATCGCCTTCGACGTGCGCACCAGCGACTCGGCGCACTACTACCCGAACGAACTCTATGTGATGAATCCGGACGGCAGCAATGTGCGCCGCTTGGCCGAGGGCGCTGACATCATTGACATGGGCGCGCCAGCCTGGCGACCGTTGTCTACGCCACCGGACACCATGACGCCGATGAGTACGGTCATTGATACGCCGACTGCTTCATTAACGGCTACGGCTGACGTCGAAACAGCGGCTACTCTCGTCAACATGGCAAGTGTCATTTCGAGCCAGACCATCAACGTCCGCGACGGTTCGGGCACGGATTATGATGTCGTCGGCACCGTGTCTCCTGGTGGGACGGTGCAGATCATCGGCGAAAGCGAGGCTGGTTCGTGGCTAAATGTGCGGCTTGCTGATGGCACGGAAGGCTGGATACAGGCCAATCTGCTGCGCGTGATTCCGACACCAACACCAATGTCAACTCCATCTGCCACGCCCGCCGCGCTGGGGTTCGTGCCCCTCACCGCGAACAGCCAGTGGCAGTCAGTTTTACAGGAATTTGACGGTGTGGAGATGGTCCTAGTCCCTGCCGGGTGTTTCTGGATGGGCAGTGACGATGGCGACGACAACGAAACGCCCGTACACCGCCAATGCTTTGACGAACCCTTCTGGATCGACCGCTATGAAGTGACGACGGTGCAGTATAATGGGCAAGGTAATCCTGAGCGCCCGCGTGGAACGGTGACCTGGACCGAATCACTCGCTCATTGCCAGAGCCGGGTTGGGCGATTACCCACCGAGGCCGAATGGGAGTATGCCGCGTGCGGGCCGGATAGTCTGGTCTATCCCTGGGGTAACGAATTCATCTCTGATAATGTAGTCTACGAAGGCAATGCGAGCGGTATCGCCAGTATCGGCAGCCACGTGGGCGGCGTCTCCTGGGTAGGCGCGTTCGATATGGCCGGTAACATGTAGGAATGGACCAGTAGCCTGTACGGAAGCTACCCGTATGCCGACGATGGGCGCGAAACCCTTGATATTATCGGCCGGCGCGTGTTGCGTGGCGGGTCGTGGCTTAACGCCGCCGACTTTGTGCGCGCCGCCAACCGCCTGAGCGTACTGCCCGACTTCGAAGGTGGTGAAGTTGGTTTTCGCTGCGCGCGCGATTATGCGCCGGGTGATACCGTTGCTCCGTCACCCGCACCTACGCCCACGGCGACTCCCGCGCCGCTGGGCTTCACGCCCGTGACTTACAATGACCAGTGGACGCCTGTTTTCCGGGAATTTGGCGGCATGGAGATGGCCCTAGTCCCTGCCGGATGCTTCCACATGGGGGATTTATCCGGTGCGGAACAGCCGGGCGATGGTGGCCGCCAGTGCTTTGACGAGCCATTCTGGATCGGGCGTTACGAGGTGACCCAGGCCCAATACCACGGTTGTGTGCGGGGATGGTGCGGCGCGGATTTGCCTCGAACCGGCGTTTCGTGGTTCAGCGCCGATAATTTTTGCCGGGAGCAGGGCTTGCGTTTGCTGACAGAGGCCGAATGGGAGTATGCGGCGCGTGGGCCGGACAACCTGTGGTACACGTGGGGTAACCGCTTTGTGCCAGATTATGTCGTCTACGGCGTGAACGACATTGTTGGGCTACAGCCTGTTGCCAGTCACGCGGGTGACCTATCCTGAGTAGGCGCTTACGATATGACGGGCAATGCCTCAGAGTGGGTGAGTAGCTGGTTTGCGCCTTACCCGTACGATCCTGCGGATGGCCGTGAAGGTGGGAGCGGTTATATCTATCGTGTCCGGCGTGGCGGTGATTTTGACGACGATGCTCGCGCCGTGGTGCTCTTTGAGCGCAACAGGTTCGAACCCGGCTTGGCTGATAACGACAAAAACGGCCTTCGCTGCGCCCGTGACTTTATGCCAGGGGACCTCGATGCGTCGTCGTCCTCATCAGCGAATATCCCTGAACGGATCGCCTTTACATCGATGCGTGATGGCAATCTCGAAATCTACGTCATGAATGCGGATGGGAGCAACATGCGCCGCCTGACCGATCACCGTTCGGCGGACTATGGTCCCAGGGTGTCGCCGGATGGGACGCAGGTTGTGTTTTATTCCGGGCGTGATGGCGATACTGAACTTTATCTCGTCAACGTCGATGGCAGCGACTTGCGGCAACTTACCGATCACGACGCGATTGACGCTAACCCGGCCTGGTCGCCGGATGGGGAGTCCATCGCCTTTATGTCTGACCGTGATAACGAATTTGGCGCGATCTACATCATCAACGCCGATGGGCATGGCCTGCGGCAGTTGATGGAAGGCGGTGGAGATAACAGCCCATCATGGTCGCCGGACGGGGCCTTGATCGTGTTCGAATCGCTGCATGACAGCCCGGAAGCTGACATTTACATCGGCGCCGTCGATGGCAGCGACGTCCGCCGCCTGACGACCGACGCGGCAAGCGACAAGCGGCCTGTCTGGTCGCCCGACGGGAGCGAAATCGTGTTCATGTCCAACCGGGACGGCGATTTTGAGATTTACCTGATGGACGCAGATGGGGAAAATGTGCGCCAACTGACCGACAACGAGGTGCTGGATATGGATGCTACCTGGTCGCGGGATGGTTCCCAGATTAGGTTCGTGTCCGACCGGGATGGCGAGCGCCGCTTTTACGTGATGAACGCCGATGGTAGCCGCCAGCGCCTCGATATCGTCTTTCTCAGTGTTGACCAGGAGGTTGTCCAGGGCGGCGTCGGTCCGACTGGCCGCCTGGTGCAGGTTGCTGCCGATCAAACCATAAATGTGCGGTCCGGCGCGGACACGGTCTTCGCGATTATCGGCACACTCGCGCCGGGTGAAACCGCGATTCTTACCAGCGAAAGCGCGGACGGCTCGTGGTTGAACGTGACTCTCGGCGATGGGACCACAGGCTGGGTTTCCGCCGCCCTGGTGAATGAAGTTAGCCCGCCTGTCACGCCAACTGAGTAAACAGCCGCAGAAGCTGTCACCCAACCCTCAGGTGCATCTTCGGCGATTCCCGGCCTGGAGCCGATCACGGCGGCCAACGCCACACAGGTGGTTGGGGTGCGGACGTTGCGCGATCTTGCGTATAGCCGGCCTCATATCGCGGGTTCGACCCTCGCCTCGCAGTCCTTCCACCACAATCCGTATCTTTTCCTCGGCACTGTACTTCCGCCGGGTCTTTCGCTTGATCTCTCTGATGGTCGCTTCCGCTGAGCCTTCCTTCGCCATTTTCCTGCTCCTTTATTGCTCTGTTTG
>DAOUEM010000512.1:0-10990 GCA_034430555.1 Anaerolineae bacterium
GCCAGACCGTACTGCACGTCCGGACGGTCGTCGCGGGCGGCCTGGTCCTGCCAAACGGCGACGATGTCCTGCCACACATCCCCACCCGGACGCACCAGATCGAACGCTGCCGCCGCCCACCGTGCCCCGTGTCCCGCCGCGAACAGCGCGTTCATCTCCTGGAAAAGCGCGTCAATATCGTCCGGTTGGGTGTCCAGGACCTCGTAGACCCGGTAGCCCTCGGCAGCGCCCCGCAACTGAAACCGGTCCGGGCGCATCTCGACCTGGGGCAGGCGGTTGTCGGTCACCTCTATCACAATGAAGCGCACCTCCCACCGGTCCAGATAGGCCAGGTCCTCCGTATCCAGGAATGGGTTCAACGAACCTTTGCCGAAAAACCGCAGCAAAAACTGAGAGGCTTCATCCTCACCAGCCGCGCCGCCGGCCACCAGGGCGTGGGGCACCGTCTCTACGATAAAACTGCTGATGCGATAGGGCACCAGAAAAACCGCGCGCGACGCCAGTTGTAAATCCGGTTCTTGCGTCAGCAGGGCGAGCAAAGCTTCGTCGGCGGGGCGAATGTCGCGGGCCGCCTGTAATTCGTTCATGACCCGAATCTGATCGCGGCCACTGGCGGCGATGATCGGCACCGGTTCCAGGACAAGCACCAGAATCACGACCGTCGACAAAACGGACGCCGCCGGCGCCAAAAACGCCATACGCCGAGAGATCGCGGTCACGATCCGGTCCAGCATATAACCCAGGCTCAGCCCTATCGGCAGGGCTATGGCGAAGTTGTGCGCGATTCGTGGGGACACCAGGGCGATAAAAACCGCGGCCAGCCCCGGCAATAACAACAGCGCCAGAAACGCAGCCGTCACGCCGAAGGCGTAGAGCGCCTCCGGACGCCTGCTCAGCACGATCGCCAGCAGGCCCACGCTGGCGCCGATCGCGATCAACGGGTGATAAAAGACCAGGTCCGGCCTGATGATCAGGGTTTGTCCGAGGACGGGCAGGCTTAACGTCAGCACGCTCGGCGTCAGACCGGCCGATGCCTGGACCACCTGCGCCTCGACCACACCCGCCGGGACCACGATGTACCGCTGCACCACCGGCACGGCCAGGCCCAGCAAAAGCACGCCGCCGACCCGGAGGCAAACGAGCGCCTGTCCGCGGGTGCGGTTAAAGAGCCAGTAGAGGGCCGTGAATGCCCCCATGCTGACCACAAAAATGGTGATGGCCCGGGCATGCATCAACCCCAGCGCAGGGACGGCCAGCAGGGCGAATAACCACCTGGCGCGCGCCGGCCTCTGCAAGTAGGACACGGCGATCATCAAAGCCAGGGGCAGCATGATAGCCGTCGAGAAATAACGGGAAATATTGAGGTATTGGTAGGCGCTGGCCCCATAGTAGGGCGAGAATGGAATGCCGCCAAACGTATCGTAACCGATGTAATCCACGCTCAACAGGCTGAGCAGCATTAATCCCGCCGTGCTGTAGACGGCCAGTTGCTCTTTCCGGGACAGTTCGTAGACGAAGGCAAAAAAGGCCAGCGGGGTCACCCAGGCAAACAGGGGCGTGATGAGGTACCAGATGAAGGTCGACGCCTCCACCCCACTGCTCCAGACCCATGCCGCCTGCACGAAGGGCCACCCGTCGGTGTGGTACCGATCGTCGATCATATCCGGCGTATCGGTGACGCGGCGGGTGAGCAGCCAGGGGTCGTCCGGGTCGTTGACCAGCCAGTTGATCCAGGAGGCAAAGGTGGCCGGGTCCTCCCAGGCATCCCATCGTAACTGGCTGCGAGCCGCCCCCACGTATAGGCTGACCAGCACACAGACGGCCAGCAGCCCGTAAAGCGCCAGCCGCGTGCCGCTAAGGGCCGCCTTAGCCAATGGTGAGACGGGTCTCGTCCGGACCGCAGGTCGAAGGGCCAGGACAACCATCAAAAAGTGCAAAACGACTATATACAGCCAGACGGGAAGCCCCAACAAACGGAACAGGCTGCCCAGCAGGACCGTCATACTTAAGCCGCCAGCCAGAATCCACATCAGCCGCACCAGGATGTTATCGGAGAGCCGCCCACCCCACAGTCGGAGCAGCAGCCAGCCCGGCAGCACGAGCTGGCAGACCACCGCCAGGATTAACGCGGCCAAACTGCCATTCAGGAAAAGGCCCCGCAGCAGGGCAAAGGCCAGCGAACCAGCGACCAGCGTCAGCAGCGACCCTCGTGATAAAGGCAAGCGCATAATCCCGGCAACCTCCTCAAGACATCACGCAAGTTCGGGTTCGCCGACCGGACCAGGGCGGGCGAATCGTCCGAGAGTGTACCCGATGCCTGCAGACGGGCAAAACGGCGCCCACACTGGCCGGGTTGGAATCGCCAGAAGAACAGGCGCAGGCGCGGGTCAGGTGCGCCGGTTGTTATGGCATCGCGTTATGGACAGGCTATAATCGTGCCGGGCAGGTGCATCTACACAGGCCTGACGAATCGTCTGCCCTAGCACCAAGAACCACGCTTACGAATAGAGTGATATATGCAGGTATCTATCATCATCCCCGCCTATAACGAGGAAACGGTCATCGGCCCTCTGCTGGAACAGGTGAAAGCCATCGAAGGGCTGCATGAGATCATCGTGGTCAACGACGGCTCCAGCGATAAAACAGCCGAGGTTGTCGGCGCTTACCCCGACGTGCGCCTGGTGAACCATCCCTACAACATCGGCAACGGCGCTGCCGTGAAATCTGGGATCCGCGCCGCCACCGGCGATACCATCCTGCTGATGGACGGCGATGGGCAGCATCCCCCACCGGAAATCCCGCGGCTGCTGGAACCGCTGGGCAGCTACGATATGGTGGTCGGCGCCCGGACCCGCGCCTCTGACAGTCAGTGGCAGCGCAACCTGGCCAACCGCGTGTTTAACGCCTACGCCGGATACATCGTCGGGTACCCGGTGCCGGACCTGACCTCGGGCTTCCGTGTGCTGCGGGCCGACATCGCGCGTGGCTTTTTGTACCTGCTGCCCAACGGGTTCTCCTATCCCACCACCTTAACCATCGCCCTGTTCCGGGCCGGATACGCGGTCAAATACGTGCCGTTTGCCGCACCGGCGCGCGTTGGCAAAAGCAAAATCATGCCGCTCCGGGACGGCCTGCGTTTTTTGCTGACGCTGACTCGACTGGCGGCGCTGTTCGTGCCCATCAAAGTCTTCCTGCCGGTAAGCCTGTCGTTTTTGGCGGTGGGGGGCGCTTATTTGCTGGCCATTATGGCGTTGGAAAGCCGCTTCAGCGGGGTGGCCGGCCTGATCATCACCGTCGGCGTGTTCATCTTCCTGCTCGGCCTGATCTCCGAACAGATCGCCTTGCTGCGCTACATCAACAGCGACCGGTGATTCCGCCCGGTTCTGGCCGGCGCGACAACGTCTTCAGCCCTGCGCCCCTTCAAGCCAGGAGTCAGCCATCGATTATGGAAGAACAACAGCGCATCGCGGTGGATATCACACATCCCGCGCACTTTCACTTCTTCAAATACGCCATCCTGGAATGGCAGCAGCAGGGCCATGACCTGCTTATCCTCTCGCGGGATAAGGACCTGACTCTGCAGTTGCTGGACGAAGCCGGTTTTCCGCACCACTGCCTGAGTCGAGCGCGCCGCGGCCTGGCCGGGCTGGCGGTGGAGATGGTCACGCATGGCCTGGGCGTGTACCGGGCGCTGCGGCGGCACCGCTCCCAGGTTGTGGCCGCCATCGCCGGGACGTTTATCGTACATGCGGCCAGGCTGCTCGACATCCCCTCGCTGGTGTTTTACGACACGGAAAACGCCACGATCTCCAACCGCATCACCTATCCCTTCGCCACGCGCATCCTCACGCCGCGCGCCTACCGCGACGACCTGGGGGCCAAGCAGATACGCTACGACGGCTTCCAGGAGCTGGCCTATCTGCATCCCAACCAGTTCACGCCCGACCCGGCCCGGCTGGCAGCGGAAGACCTGGCGCCCGGCGAACCGTTCACCTTCGTGCGCCTGGTCGCCTGGGGCAGTCACCACGACGTGGGCGACTACGGCGTGCGCGATCCGCGCCGCGTGGTCGAAGTCCTGGCACGATATGGCCGCGTGCTGATCAGCGCCGAGGCAGCGCTGCCTGACGACCTCAAACCTTACGCCCGCAAAGGCAGCGTCGGCGACGTGCATCACGTGCTGGCCTTGGCCCGGATGTTCTTTGGAGAAAGCGCGACGATGGCCAGCGAAGCCGCCCTGCTCGGTGTGCCCGGCATCTTCCTCTCCACCTCCAGCCGGGGTTATACGGACGAAATGGCGCAGCGCTATGGCATGGTAACCAACTTTAACGGCGACAACGCCATCCAGGCAAAGGCGCTGGCCGAGGCCGAGACCATCCTGGCCGATCCCGAATCCAGGCAGGTCTACCAGCAGCGGCACCGCGCCATGATGGCCGAGCAGATCGACGTGACGGCATTTATCCTGGAACAGGTCCGGCAGGCGATCACCGGATAATCTCGTTGACTCATAACGTGAACAACCAGCGCCGTCAGGATCGCAGTTCGCCGCTAACCGCCTGAGGCGTTTGGGGCGTTATCTATGCATTATGCAATCAAGGTCGTTAGAATCCTCGACTGGGAAGTGGTAGAATTCAGGCCTTGGGTAATATGCGGAAAGTTGCCGTGATGATACACCCTGTAAGAGAGCATAATTCTAAAGACTTGTCAGCACACCGCATGGTATGGCAAGATACACGGCTAAAAACGCTCGCGGATAAACTAACCACCGTCTGCAGTACACCAACAATCTTATGGGGATTATTCGTCTTCGGACTACTACGCAGCGTCGTGATGCTGCTGGCCTACCCGCCGGCACACGGCGCGGATTCTATAGTGTATTTTCTCTATGCGGAGCGAATAACCGGGTTTGATGCCCCCAATCTGTCACAGATGGTCGCACCTTTATACCCATTCTTGATCGTGCCGACTTTCAAATGGCTCGGGTCTGTCTACTGGTTGATCGGGCTGCAAGTGTTGATGGCGGCAACCATCGCTCCAATATTTTATCTGGCTCTTAAGCGCTACAGCCCGATCCTGGCGTCAGCGGTTGGCCTGATCATCCTGGGTGATGCACAACTCGCGGTTGTCTTCAACTTCACCGCCACCGAATCCCTGTACGTGTGGCTGTTGGCGCTGGGCGTGTATACGTTTCTGGGCACCCTGGCGCGCAAGCCCGCCGAAGAAAGCCGCTTCCAGCGTTGGTTATGGCTGGCCGTGGCAAGCGGCGTGGTGGTCGCTCTGCTGCTGCTGACGCGGCCTGTCGCCAAGTTCCTGGTTGTCCCGATGCTGTTAGTCCTGGTCATCGTGACCCGCCAATGGCGGCGGCCACTGGTCTTCCTGGGCGGCTTTGCCGGGACTCTACTGGTGTACGCAGTCATCAGCCTGCTGGTCGTCGGCCAGGTGGAAGGCTTTCTCAGCGGCGCTAACATGATCACCAGCCCCATCGTCATCACTGGTAACGAGCAGGGCGAATATCCGGAACTGCCGGAAACTGCCGGCGTCGACTGCGAAGTCGCCGACTTCCGCTGTATGTACGAAGACGACGACAATAGCCTGGAGGAGGTGGTTAACTCGACGCTGGCGTTCATCGGAGATGACCCACCAGCCTACGTCGCGCGGGTCTGGGAGTCCTTCCAGGCTTTCCTCTCGTTGAGCGGCCAGCAGTACGGGTTTGACCCGCAACTACCCAGCGAAGCGCAATGCACCAACCTGGACGAGCAGATAGCCAGCCTCGACCGTGACACACTGGTACAAATGCACTTTTACTGGGCGGTGCCAGACACGGTCGGGAGTGTCGGGCAGTTGCAGACGCGACTGCCTCTCATCATGGGCGCGATGTGTCCCCCGCTGCCGCACTGGCCGCCGGCACGCCAGATAGTGGATTATGTCAGCCTCCGATACCGGTCGTTGGGCCGACCGCAGCCCCTCCTCTGGTATGGGGCTGTGCTGGTCTTGGCGCTCGTGCTCCCCTGGGCGCGCCGGTACCTGCCGCTGGTGCTGACGATCGGCGCACTGCTGGTTTATCATGCCCTGGTATCCGCCGTGCTTATTAACGTGCAGCCGCGTTATGTGGTGATCACCAATCCGCTACGAATCACGCTGCTGGTCATGCTGCTGTATTTCGTTGGCACATCTGGCCTTTATCTCGTGGACCGGCTCCTAACCGGCCAGAGAGACAAACGCCCTGAACATCATCATGAATGATCTTTCCCGTGAACAGGCGGCCCTGGCGCGAGTCCTGGCCTATGCCGAGGCGCGCGACTACGCCGGCTACAGCAAGTTCGACGCGCTGAACAGCCCGCTGCTCAATGTGTTGTCGTTGGGCCTGAACCCGCTGCGCTGGGCTTATGCCCAGGCCGTGTACCGCTTTCCGGTCAACGTCCGACCGCTGTTGGGCGTCCGGCAGGGGCGCAACCCCAAGGGCATCGGCCTTTTCGCGCTGGCCTACCTGCTGCAAGCGCAGAACGATCCGGCCAACGCCGATCGATATCACGAGCAGGCGCAAACATTGCTGGCGTGGTTGGAAGTGCACATGGCCGATGGCTATCATGGCGCGTGCTGGGGCTACAACCATCCCTGGCCCAACTTGCGCTTTAACGCCCCGGCTAACTTCCCCAACTTGGTCGTGACCGGCAACATCATTTTCGCCTTCCTGACGGCCTACGAACAGTTGGGCGAGGACCGCTACCTGGACATCGCGCGCAGCAGCCTGGATTTCATCCGCCACGACCTGAATACGCTGCGCGACACCGAGACCGAGCGGGCGATCAGCTACCTCCCCGGCTCACACTGGATCGTGCTGAATAACCAGGGCCTCGCCGCGACCCTGATGGCCTGGGTGGCCCGTCATACCGGCGAAGACGAACTGCGGGCGTTGGCGCGGCGGCACATGCACTTCCTGGCGGCGCAGCAGACGGATGCGGGCGCGTGGTTCTACGCCTACCCGCCAGAAAGCAGCCCGGTCACCCACGATAACTACCATACCGGCAACGTGCTGGACTGGCTGCTGCTGTACCAGGCCTATACCGGCGACGACGCCTACCAGCCGGCCTTCGCGCGAGGCCTGGACTTCTACCGCGAGCATCTGTTTAAACCGGATGGCGCGCCGAAACACCGCCACAACCGGTCTTATCCATACGACATCCACGGGTCAGCGCAGGGCGCGATCACCTTCGCCAGGGCGGCCATCCATTACCAGCCGTCCTATCTGGCCGATGCCCGTCGCATCTTGACCTGGGCGCTGGACCACATGCAGGCGCCCGATGGGCACTATTACTACCAGCGGGGCCGCTTCTGGACCAATACCACCCCGTTGATGCGCTGGAACCAGGGGTGGATGGCCGTCGCATTAGCCTATATAATACGCGCCGAACAAACCCTGTCCGCCCGACAACGAGGGATAACCTGATCATGTGTGGGATTACCGGTTTCAGCGGTCCGGCCAACCCTGAGCTGTTGCAGGCCATGACCGACTCCCTCGTCCATCGCGGCCCGGACGCCGCCGGGTATCACGTCTCGGACGGGGCGAACCTGGGCAACCGGCGGCTGCGCATCATCGACCTGGCGGGCGGCGACCAGCCGATTGCCAACGAAGACGAGTCGGTCTGGATCGTTTACAACGGGGAGCTGTATAACGACCCCGAACTGCGCCAGATGCTGGAGGCCAAAGGCCACGTCTACCGCACACGCGCCGACACGGAAACGCTGCTCCACCTGTACGAAGAATACGGCCCGATTTTTCCCCAATACCTGAACGGCATCTTCACCTTCGCCCTCTGGGATTCGCGCCAGCGGCGGTTGGTCCTGGGACGCGACTACTTTGGCATCAAGCCGCTGCATTACACCGTGGTCGACGGCGAGCTGGTCTTCGGTTCCGAGGTCAAGGCGATCCTGCGCTATCCCGGTGCGCCCCGCGCCCTGAACCCGCAGGCACTGCACCTGTTCCTCAACCTGCGCTACATCCCCGGCACGGAGACGTTATTCGCGGGCATCCAGCGGCTGCCGGCGGGGCACGTGCTGGTCTGGCAAGACGGCGCGGCACAGGTCATCCACTACTGGAACCCGGTATACGAAGTCGATCACCAGCATGACGAAGCCTATTTTGTGGAGGGCATCCGCCACCACCTGCGCGAGGCTGTGCGCCGCCAACTGGTCAGCGACGTACCGCTGGGCGTGTACCTCTCCGGCGGCATGGATTCCAGCAGCGTGGTGGCCTACGCCTCCCAACTGCTAAACGAGCCGGTAGATACCTTCTCGCTGGGCTTCAACGAGCCGACCGATGAACTGGACGATGCAGCCATGGTAGCGGATCACTTCGGCACCAACCATCATGCCTTGAGCGTGCAGCCCGAGCCGCTCCAGATGTTCCCGGAAGTGATCTGGCACGCCGAAGAGCCGAAAGAGAATATCCTGCAGGGCTATCTGCTGGCCCGGCATGCCCGCCGTCATGTCACCGTGGCCCTGAGCGGCCTGGGTGGCGATGAGCTGTTCGCCGGCTACCAGATTCACCGCTTCACGACCATCGGCCAGCGGCTGCACCGCCTGGTGCCGGGCGCAGCGCAGCGCGGGCTGCTGGCTCCTCTCAGCCGGGCGTTGTTTGCGGCCCAGAATCGCAGCGGGATGCTAGGCCTGGACCTGTACCGGCGCGGGCTGCAACTGGGCCTGGCCAGCGGCGACCAGGCCCGCTTCTACCTGATTCTGCGTAATGCCTGGGACGCCGACCGCGGACAGTGGGCCAACATCTACGGGCCGCGCCTGCGCGATGAAGTCCTGACGACAACCCAGGCCATGTTCGCGCCGTATTTCAACGGGCGCGGCACCTACCTGGAACAGGCGCTAAACGCCGAGTTCCACACCAAGATGGTGGAAGACTTCCTGAATAACGAGGACCGCGTCTCGATGGGCAACAGCCTGGAAGTGCGGGTACCCTTCCTGGACCGCGATCTGGTACAATTCGCCTTTTCGATTCCCGGGCACCTGAAATACCGTCGCGGCGAGGGCAAGTACATCTTTAAGCAGGCCATGCGCGGCCTCCTGCCGGAACCGACCTTAGGCAAGGCCAAGTGGGGCTTCACCTTCAGCAGCTACCACCAGTTCAAGAAGGATTTACGGGCCACCGCCGCGCGCATTCTGACGCGGGAGCGGGTCGCCGAACAGGGCCTGTTCAATTACGACTATTTGCGGCGCATCATCGAACATCCGCCCAATCCGCGCATGTACTGGCATTACTTCTTCCTGTGGAACGTGCTCGGCTTCACCATCTGGCACCAGATGTTCCTGGAAGGGGATGTCACCGCGCCCGTCTTCGCACTTGAGGCGTATACGACAGAGCATAAACATGGATGAGACACGACAAAAAGACTTGATCCGCGACTTCTGGAATCGTAACATCAACCAGTTTAATCAGTTGAACCGGGCTGATGTCGGCACGCGCGAGTTTTACGCGGCGGCGGAGGAACTGCGCTACCGGTATCACTACCACCTGCTGCCCCTCTTCGACCGACTGGCTCAGGAATACCCCGGCGGCAAGCTGCTGGAGGTCGGTTGCAGCATGGGCAACGACGCCGTGCAATTCGCGCAGCGCGGCTTACAGGTCACCGGCATCGACCTGACCGAAAACGCCATCGCCCTGATCAAAGAGCGGTTTGCGCTCTTTGATCTGCCCGGCGAGTTCCGCACGGCGGACGCGGAAAAACTGCCTTTTGAAGACAACCACTTCGACCTCACCTACAGCTTTGGCGTACTGCACCACACACCGGATACCGCCAAAGCCATTGAAGAGGTGCGCCGCGTGCTGCGCCCGGGCGGGAAAGCGGTGGTCATGCTCTACAACAAGTACTCGCTCAACTGGCTGGCGCACCGCCTGACGGGCGTGCCCTTTGACGGCTCCCGGCAGAACCCGTGCCCGCTGGAGAAAGCTTATCCGCCGCGCGAAGCCAGGGCCTTCTTCCGGCAATTCAGCCGGGTAAATCTCTCCATTGAGTACCTGTATGGCACGGGATGGGGGCGCTTAAACCGGGTCATGCCGGCGGGCGTTCACCGCTGGTTGGGCCGCCGTTTCGGCTGGCACTTGATGATCGAAGCGGTGAAATAGGGGCATGGCACAGCGCATCCGACTGTATATAGGCCAGGTCAGCCTGGCTCGCCAGCACACCCAGCGATTCGCTGCCGACCACTGTATGTGGTTCGAGCGGATGCGGCACACGCTGGCCCCCTATCTGGCGGAAATGCAGGGGGTGCGTGCCCTGGATGTGGGCTGTGGTTTGCTGCAATGGCAGACCATCATGCTGCACAGCCTGGGCGCCGATGTCACCGGGGTGGACATGGAGTACGTGCGCGCCGACCGCCGACCGGATAAATACCTGCGCCTCTGGCGGGCCAACGGCCTGGAACGGGCCGTCAAGACGGCCTTTTGGGACTACACGTACGGGCCGCGTTATTATCGGGCGCTGCAAGCGTGCGCGCCTTTCCCGTTGAACCGGCAGGGGCTGCGCTTTGGCCGGCACACCGCCGAGCGCCTGCCTTTTGACGAAGCCACCTTCGACCTGGTCGTTTCCCACGAAGTTTTTGAGCACATCGCCGACGTGCCTGGCGCGGTGGCGGAAGTGAAACGGGTGCTCAAGCCCGGCGGCCTGGCCTATATCAACATCCACCTGTTCCCCAGTATTTCGGGCGGGCACCACGTGGATTGGAAATACCCCGACGAGGAGCCATCCCCAACCGTGCCGCCCTGGGATCACCTGCGCGAGCGCCGCTTCCCGGAGCATCCCTCCTGGATCAACGAACTGCGCGAACGCGATTATCGCCCGATCTTTGAGGCGGCCTTCGAGATACTGGCCTGGGAGCCATCCGCCTACGAGGGACGGGCGCTGCTCACCCCGGCGATCAAGGCCGAACTGCCAGATTATACGGAGGATGAACTGCTCAAAAAGGGCGTGATCATCCTGGCGCGAAA
>DAOUEM010000513.1:0-4982 GCA_034430555.1 Anaerolineae bacterium
CTTGATGATGCCTTTTTCCATCAAATCCATGATCATCTTGATGACCATCTTCTGTGAGGTCACATCGAGCGCGGAGGACGGCTCATCTGCGATCAGCGCTTTGGGGTTCAGAATCACCGAGGTCGCGATCACAGTACGTTGCTTCATCCCTCCAGATAGCTCGACAGGATATTTATTCAGCACTTCCGGTGGCAGACCCAGCAGTTCGAAACGCTCCCTGGCAAGTTCGTAGATATCTTTCTTGGGGATCGCTAGGTGATGGGCTTGAATGACGTCCTCGATTAAGTGGATGATCTTCTGCGTGGGATTGAGCGCGTTCATCGCAGCCTGGGGTATATAGGAAATCTCGTTTCCTAAGATGGTCTTGCGAACGTCATCCCGGTCCATTCCCGTAATGTTTCGCCCATCGATGATGATCTCCCCGCTGGAATAGTGCAGTGGCGCGAAGTAATACCCCATCAGGCTGAGTGCCAGCGTCGATTTCCCGCAACCTGATTCACCAGCAATGCCTAACGATTTTCCTTCTTCAACCTTCAGGGAAACATGATCAACGGCATAGATATCTTCCTGAAACCGGGTGATATACTTCGTTGTCAGTTCATTGACTTCTAATACAACTTTAGACATGTGATCACTTATTCCCTTAATGCTGGATTGAATACCTGGTCAAGGCCTGTATTCATCAGGTTCATCGAGAACGAAATTAAAGCGATAACAATGACCACAGGGAAGTACGCCCACCATTTACCCATGATGTGCGCCTGGTAGATCATCCCCCAATTCATCATCAGCCCCAGAGTGGGGACATCCGTCGTTCTGGGCCCCAAACCAAGGATGGACAAACCGGCCTCAGCCAGGATGCCGAGCGAAATTTGCAGGATCAGTGCCATGATGACATAGGAAGCAATATAGGGCAGAATATCTGTCAAAATGATGTGGGCGATAGAATGCCCAGATAGTTTTGACAGGTTGACATGATCACGATTGCGGAGTGAAATCACCTGTGCCCGCACCGCCCTGGCAGTCCAGACCCACGAGTTCAGCCCGATGACCACGGCGATGGTGAAGGCTCCGCGTCGTTCCTGCCCGATGCTGAATGAAATCAGGATCAGTAGCACAAAACTCGGAATGACGGTGAACAGGTTGATGATAAAAACGATCAAATCGTCAACAAATCCGCCGATATACCCGGATATCAACCCAAAAATCAGGCCGATAACGGTCGCAACAATCCCTGCCACAAAGCCTATGGTCAGGGATACGCCGGTAGCGCTTATCAGTTCTGTCAGAACATCACGACCGAAGTTATCCGTGCCAAGGGGCAACAGGCGAATATTTGGCACTTCGCCGACATTCACATAGTCGGTTTGGTTGATGACATTGCTTTCATCAAGTTCACCCGTGTCTTGATTCATGGCGGCGACAGTCGCGCCTTCGGTAGCGAGAAGCCCTTCCAGTGAGGTGGTGAGACGGATGTAGTAATTGCGATCGGCATTCGTCATGCCGGGGATGCGTGCCGTGGGGTCGAAGTTGTTTTCCCACAGTTCGAGGAGTTTTGCGGTATCCTCGATATCGATATCATCTTCTGGAATGCCCATTACGACAAGCCATTCCTGCATCGCCAGGCGGTCCTCATCGTCCAACTTACTGGCAATTCGTCGGGTCGCTGCATCATCCAGAAGCAGTGTGTACCGGGTGGAAACAGTCATGCTGTCATAAACGTTCACATAGACCCCTGGAGGAAGGAACGTTCCCCGGCTGATGATTTCCAATGGCGGGTCGTTAACAAACAGGGGGTAGATCAACACCGTCAACACTATGGCTATGAATATCACGAAGCCGACGAGGAATTTCCCTGATCGAAATACCTGTCCAAGTAAATGTTTCATGGTCGTATCTCCGCCTATTCTGATTGAGCGGCTTTAATGCGCGGGTCAATCAGCCCATAGAGCATTTCAAGGACAAAGAACGCGACCAACACCATAATGGTGATAATCAGTGTCGTTGCCGAAATCAGCGGGTAATCCCCCCCTAACACGGCCGTCAGGATGGTAGAGCCAAGCCCCGGATAACTAAAGATGACCTCAGCAACCAGCGCCCCACCCACCATGGTCCCGATAGAGAGTGCCAGTCCCGTTATCTGGGGCAGCATCGCGTTTCTGAAGACGTACTGGATAATCTTGCGGTCTTTGATGCCCAGGAAACGCGCATACTTGACGTAATCCGCATTCAACTCATAGATAGCCATTGAACGCATCCCGATCGCCTGTCCGCCGATGGTAATCAACACAAGCGACCAGAATGGCAACTGATAGTGAACAATGACAGACCATAGAAATTCCAGGCTGTTATTGGGGATCATGTCATAACCATAGCCGCCGGACGTGGGGAACCATTTCAGATTGGCGGCGAAGCTCACCAGTAAAATGACCGCCATACCAAATGCGGGTAAACTGCTGAGGAATATGCTGACGGGCAGAAGAACTTTGTCATAGCCCTTCTTGAGGTAAGCTGCCAGAGCACCGAGGGTGTTCCCCAGTATCCATCCGATAATGATGGCTGGAAATTGCAGCGCCACCGTCCACAAGATGGAGTCTTTGAGGACGTCCGCAACCGTTCGGGGGTACTGGGCGATAGAGTAGCCAAAATCGCCACGAAATACATTCCCAACGTAGATGAAGAACTGCTCCACAATTGGTTTGTCGGTGGCAAACAATTCTGTGTATTGCTCATAGACGGCTTGAACTCCGGTGGCATTGGACATGCCCTGGGCCATCCGAGCGACAATGCCAGCCACCGGGTCTGCCGGCATTAATCGGGGCAGGGTGAAATTTAAGATGAATGCGGCCACCAGGGTGACAACGAACCAACCTACCTTCTTGAATAAATAGCTTCGATACGCTTTCAACGCAGGGCTCCTCAATAGATTCGATGGGAGATAACAAAGAGGTGACAGTCACCTCGAGGGATCAGTCATGGTTTTGGGTTCCTGAGACTGGTCCGACGTTGTGAAGTGACTGTCACCTGTATATCGAGTAGCTTACGGGTTTACGAGTTCCAAGTTATAGAGACATGCAATACCCCAACCATCGGTGCAGTCCAGCGGGGGAACGGGCGGCTCGTGACCATCACCGTCAAACGGGAAGTTGGTCCAGACGCTTTCATTCACCGTGTGGAAGGACTGCGGACGGTACATGAGCGTGAAGGAAGGAATGTCGGTCAGGTAGGCGCTGACCAGTTCCGTGTAGATATCCTTCAGGGCATCGGGGTCGGTTTCAACCGGGATAGCCTGGATCAGCGCATCGACCTCAGGATTGACATACCCGCCCCAGTTGCCGTTCCAGTTGCTCGTCATACCAACGAATTCGGAGCTCAACAGGTGACGGATACGGCCCCAAGGCTGCGTCGGGCCAGCGCCGTCACTCCACATCATGAAGATGTCATAGCCCTCGGGCAGAGGTGCATCCGATTTGGTGACAACAGTCTGGTATACAGACCACTCGGGGAAGCTGGTTGTGATGTCGATGCCGATTTCTGCACCAGCGGCAGCGACGACTTCGATGGCAGCCTGCCAGTCAGACCAGCCATTCGGGCAGGTCGCGACGTAGCTCAGATTCTGGCCATCGATTTCACGCCAACCGTCGCCATCGGTGTCAACAATGCCGGCCTCGTCGAGGATAGCATTGGCGCCTTCGATGTCGTTGCCAACCCATTGCAGATCGGCAACTGCGTCGTGGTCATAGAGCGCCTGCTCACCTGCGGTCGGGTTCATCAGAGACCGCGGAACCTGCTCAAAGGTGGCAGATTGGTTGGTCATGGCGTTGGCAATGATGGTGGGATAGTCCACGGCAATCGCGATAGCGCGACGCACCACGGGATTTTCCAGCCCCGGCGAAGACCCGGTCTGGTTGAAGTAGGCAGTGGGCAGGCTGGCACCAATACCGTAAGGAGCCTCGGGCAGGTAGGTGGAAATCGGCAGGTTATCGACAAGCCAGAGGTCCTGGACATTGGAGTTAAACTGCTGGCTGACGTCTACTTCACCGGCTCGTAAGGCGGTTGTACCAGCCGCGTTATCGGCGAAGATGGCGTGGGCAAGGTACCTCGGAACCGGCAGACTTTCCCACATGGAGGCATCCTGACCCCAGTAGTTGTCATCGCGAATGAGGACAACCTTGGTGTCGTCAGCGAAGTACATGCCGTAGGGACCGGAGTAAACAACATCCTCAGCAGTATCTGCCAGGAGCGCTGTAGCATCGCCACCGGCGCGCAATATCAGAGTCTGGGTCCAGGCTTTCTGGATGACGTAGTTGGTGCTGACGTAAGCCTGGACGAGCAGCGGGTTAATCGTAGCGCCGTTTTCATCAAGTTTTGCCAGGATGACAACGGTGTGCTCGTCAATCGCGAGAATGTCTGCGATGTAATCAATATTAGAAGCACCCGTTGGGGTGTTGTATTTGACATGGGTCGCCCAGGTATAAGCGACATCTTCCGCCGTCACCGGGGTACCATCGCTCCAGTGAGCGGCTGGGTTGATGCTGAATGTGATCTGAGTACGGTCTTCGTTCCACTCAAAAGGACCATCAGCAAGTAGCGGATAGACCTGCCCGTCGAGCATGTTGTACAGGTAGGGCGTTTCAAACATGGTAACGCGAGCGCTGTCCGCCTGACTTATGGCCATTGCGTTGTTATTACTGCTTGAGTAGGGATTCGAACCAACAACCGACCCCCATTGCTGACCGTTGAAGTACAGCGTTTCACTGCGGGGTAATGTTCCCTCCTGGGCGATTGACGGCGCATTCACAACCATCATCGACACGACGAGTAGAAACGCGACGATTGTAAAACGGGTAGACTTGCTATTCACTTTCCCCTCCTGTGAGAGAAATACCTTATTGGGCCTGGTGAATAAATAGCGGGCGGACTCTATTGGCGATGGGCACCTCCTTTAATAGTACCGGTCTCTCCTGATAATGACCAGATAA
>DAOUEM010000514.1:0-23075 GCA_034430555.1 Anaerolineae bacterium
GCCGCGGCCAGCCAGGCAGCGCCAGTAGCAAGCAGCGGTCGATCCAGCGGCGTTGCCGGCATGTTGCGTTTGGTCCGCCAGAGGTTGAGTAGCCACAGCGCCAGCACCCCAGCCGTGAACACCTGGTGGACCATACGGAGTACCGCCGAGCGTTCCGTGTAAAATGTGCCGCCCAGTAGCAGGAAGTAAGTCACCAGCAGTGTGGTCAGCAACCGTTGCATGCGTGTGGACATGAGTCTCTCAATAGGTGATTGAGCGGGTCAATTCGGCGTTATGGTACATGGGCGAGGGCGATCCGACAAGTTCAGGCTACTCGTGGAGCTGAGAAGCCCTGGTTTATCTCGGATCGGGCGTCGAAGGTGACTCGTCGTCTGGATCGTTGCCGCCGGGCCGGTCTTCGGTGGGTGGGCGGGCTGGTGGGGCCTTGGGAACCAGGAACCGGGGCGGCCAGGGCAGCAGCATCAGCAAAAAACCCGGCAGCACCAGGGCTGCTAATCCTCCGATCACGATCGTGTAGGAGATGCCCTGCCCGATTTGTTTGGAGATGAAATTCAGCGTATCGAGGGTGGTTGATAACAGGGAAGCCGTCACCCAACCGATGACCATCAAAAAGCCGATTACGCGGCTGCGCGGTAAATCATAGCGTATACCCAGCTGGATCAGAAACGCGATCAGCCCGCAGCCCAGGAACGCTGCGTACGACAGCGGCATGAGCCAGCTCGACCACGGATGATCACTACCCAGCACCCACTTGATGAAAAACAACCCGCCGGACAGCAGCACACCGATCAGCAGGACCGCCATGCTGATGAGATGCGCCCGTAACCTGGGATTCATATCTTGCCTTTGCCCGGTCAACCCGTTCTTCAGGAAATATTACCACGTCGCAGCGATGCGGCTTGGTGGTGCCGATCACCGATCATACATGCTGTGTGCCGACTCGACAATTACTTTAACAACATTATCCCACGAAAACGACCATGTGGGCCGGTCAGGTCCCGGTTTGCCGCTGGCAGCCGCGCCTGAGCGGCAAAACGCCTGGCGACGGGATACAATCGAGACAAATGTGCGCGGTATATCCGGTGAGGAGAGGACTCGTTATGCCCGATGAACAGGCAGTATTGGCGGCGTTTCAGGCACGGGTCGGCTATGATGCCCGTATACTGGCCCGTGCGCCAGGCCGCATCAATCTGATCGGCGAGCATACCGATTATAACGATGGGTTTGTCTTGCCGATGTCTATCGACCGTTGCACCTATGTTGCCCTGGCGCCTCGCGACGACGACCAGGTGCGCGTGATTTCGCTGGATTTTGACGGCGATTACGTGTTCCGGCTGGGCGATTGGCACGGCGACCAGCACCCACACTGGACGCGCTATCCGCGGGGAGTAATGTGGCTGCTGGCCGACAAAGGCTATCCTCTGAAAGGCTTCAACATGGTGCTTGGTTCGGAGATTCCGATTGGCGCCGGGGTTAGTTCGTCCGCTGCGGTGGAGATGGCGATTTTGGAAGCCCTGTTGGCCTACCTGGGTGTGACGCTGTTTTCCCAGGCGGAAAAAGCCCTGATGGGCGTCGAAGTTGAGCACCGCTTTGTCGGTATTCCCTGCGGCGTAATGGACCAGATGGCTTCGGCCTCCGGCGATCCCGGTCACGCCCTGTTGATCGACTGCCGCAGCCTGGAAACGTCGCCAGTACCCGTGCCGCCGGAAGCCGCCGTGATGGTCATGGACACGGCCAAAAAACGCGGCCTGGTCGATTCTGAGTACGGGCTGCGCCGCCAGCAGTGCGAAGAAGGCGCGCGTATCCTGGGCGTCGATGCCCTGCGGGATGTCGAAGTCGCCGATCTGGCGGTCGCCCTGCCCAAGCTACCGCCCGTAATCCGGCGGCGGGTGCATCACGTGGTTACCGAGGATGATCGCACGCTGCGGGCTGTGGAGGCGCTGAAGGCCGGCGACCTGGTTCTGACTGGACGGCTCTTCAACCAGAGCCATGCCAGCCTGCGGGACGATTACGAGGTGAGCGTCCGTGAATTGGACGTGATGGTCGAGCTGGCCCAGGCGCAGGCCGGCTGTTACGGCGCGCGCATGAGCGGCGGCGGCTTCGGCGGCTGCGCGGTCGCCCTGGTGGATCGGGATCGGGTGGAGGACTTCATCGCGAGCGTGGCCCCGGCCTATCAAGCGGAAACCAGTTTGACGCCCGACCTGTATGCGGTGTCGCCCACGCCTGGCAGCAGTGCGCGAGAAGTGTAGGGGAATCAAACAGGGGCGTTCATTGGGGTCTGGATATGTGAACGCCCCTGTGCTGTCCTCACAAATTACGACCGAAGTTACCTTCATCCAGAATCTGGCGGTAGGTGGACTGGATGGTCAGGCAGTCGGCCACGTGGAATGGTTCCGGCGCTTCGACCGCGATCGTGCCCTCCACGCCGAACTCGACCAGGGTTTCCAGCAAGGGCCGGTACTGCATATCGACCTGGTTCAGCGGGATGTGGCGTTTTTCGCCCTTAGCGGTGTATTCAATGCCGCTCAGATGGCAGTGGATGGTCTTCAGCCCGGCCTCCCCCAACTCGCGGCGGATGCTGGTCAGTGCCTCGGCGAATTCCTCGTAGCTGTTGAAGCTGCCGTCGCCGGTGCGGGCGTGCAGGTGCGCCCAATCGATGCAGGGCAGCACGCCGTCGACCTCTTTGGCAAGCTGGATGAGTTCGTCCAGGGTGCCGAACATGGCGCTTTTGCCCATGGTCTCCGGCCGCAGAATCACGTCTACCCCTTCCTCGCGTAGGATGCCCGTGATCTCGATCATTTTTTCTTTCACGCGCTCGTAGACTTGTTCTGGCGGTTGTTCGTGGTAGCTGCCGGGGTGAAAAACGATGTCCCGCGCCCCGGCTTGGAACCCGGCGCGGGCCGCTTTCAGCAGCCGCGCGTCTGATTTCGCCATCAACTCGGCTGTCTGGCTGTTGAGGTTGATGAAGTAGGGCGCGTGGATGCTCAGGCTGATGTTGTGAGCTTCTGCCGCCTCTCTGATCGCGGCGGTGGTTTTTTCGGTGGCGGTCACACTGCGCACCCAGGCAATCTCCAGGTGATCCAGCCCTAGCAGGCGGCTGTGTTCGACGGCGTTAGGTGAGCCGCTCTGGGGCGTGGTTTGCGGGCTGCCGACCGTCCCGAAGCGGATCGTTTCTGGTCCTTGAGTTTGTTTGTCTGGCATAAGGTATGCTCATTTTCTCCAATAAATTCAGGGTTGTGAAGCGGCAAAAGATATTTACCGGAACCGGTATTCCGGGCTGAACGGCCCCCAGCGGCCCTGGCCATCCACGGTGGAGATGGCCACCGCTTCAAACCGGTCCGGGTTGAACTCACTCCAGGTCAGGGAATTGGTCTGGACGTTCAGCACGGTGCCGTAGGTGACCGCGCCCGGCTCGCGCAGCGCCAGCACATAACCCGTCGCGCCGTCGACCGGACTCCAGATCAGCGTATGGCTGGCGGCTTCGCTGCCGTTGGCCCGCAGGCTGATGTTATCCGGCGGCAGCAGGCCGTCCGCCATCACAGCGATGGTCGCCAGAGCGACCTGCGTGGAGCGGGTCAGGTAGGCGGGTGTCACGATCTCAATGGTGTCCCGGCTGTTATTCTGGCGGGCCGGGTCCTGGACCGCCTCGATCATACGTACTGCGGCGTAACCGCCCTCGGTGAAGCTCATGTGGTCGCCCCAGCGGCCTTCCCGGTCGCTGGCGGGTTGCACGACGATTTCCAGGTCTGGCATATAGGTGCCAGCGATCAGGTGCAGGGCGCGGCTCAACTCACGTGAGGGCGACAGGTTATCGTCATCGGAAAAAAGGCGGATCTGGTGGTCGTTGGTAATGCCGCTGCCACCGCTGATGTTGCCCACACTGTCGATGTTAAACACGGCATGTACGTCGATGTTGTAGGGTGCCAGGTAATCGCGGACGAAGTGCGTGCTGCCGTGGCGGCCCGACTCCTCTGCGGAAAAGGCGATGAAGATGATCGAGGCGCGGTGGGGCTGCTGGCTCATGATACGGGCGATCTCCAGCACGGCGGCCACGCCGGTCGCGTTATCGTCCGCACCGGGCGCGAGGACCGTCTGGTCCTCCACGTCGAAGGCCACGCTGTCGTAGTGTGCGCCGACGACGATGACGCCAGCCCCACTGCCCGTGCCCTGCAGGATGCATACCACGTTGCTCTGAGTTGTAGTCACGCCGCCGAAGTTCAGTTGAAACGGCTGTTCAAACACGGTCACGCGGCCCTGTGCCTGGGCGCTGAAGGACTCAAAGGTGTGTTTGATGTATTCGCGCGCCGCGCCGATGCCGTGTGTGGGGCTGTTCTGGGCGGAGTTGACGTAGCGCGAATCGAACTCGTAGAGCGTTCGGACGTGAGTCATCAGGCGCTGAGCGTCGACCTGGCTCAGCAGCGCGTCGATACCCGGATCGGTCGGGGCGCTGGCGCCGACGCCTGTAGGCAGGATGATCGGTGCCTGGGTGCTGATCCCGATGGGCGCCTGCGGGGTGCTGGTGGGTAATCTCGGCGGGACGGTCGGTGGCGGCGGGCCAGTCAGGTTGCAGGCCAGTGCACCTATGAGGAGCGCCGATAAAACCAGGGCGAGTCTGCCCCACCAACGTTGTGGGTAGGTTGGTGACTGTAGTGTCTTCATGTGGGCTATTTTAGCACGTTTATTCCGGCGTCGGCATCATTGGAGCTGTCACGCCGGACAATCGTAGGGTGGCCGTAGGCGGAGCCTGCCGGCTGGATAATATATACCAATATGATAAAAATACCTGACATTAGAATGCGGCGTGTTATGCTCAGCTTATGATGACGACGACACACCTCACCTCCGGCCAGAACATCACTCACCACTGCCTGTGTAGCTGTATGGTGGTCTGTTTAGCACGCCCAGAGTGGGAGAGGTTCTGGGCGGGGGCCTGACGCTCTCCTGCCGTTACCTGCTACGTAAAGCCGACCGGGCTACCTGGTCGGCTTTTTGGTTGGGGGGTCGTCGTAACTGAGCGTTTGTTCGTGGGGTAAAAGCACAAGGAGTATGCAAGATGAGTGACATCGCCCGTCGTGGTTATGCGAACCCGGAGGTGCTGGTTTCCACCGATTGGGTGGCTGCACATCTCAACGATCCGGGTGTGCGCATCATCGAATCGAACGAGGACCTGCTGCTTTATCCCTCCGGGCACATTCCGGGCGCGGTGGAAGTGGACTGGACCAACGATCTGAACGATCCGGTGCGCCGTGACTATCTGGGTCAGGAAGGCTTCGAAGCGCTGGCTTCGCGCATCGGGATCACGCCGGAGACGACTGTCGTCTTTTACGGCGATAAAAACAACTGGTGGGCGTGCTACGCCTTCTGGGTATTCCAGTTGTTTGGTCATACCAATGCCAGGGTGATGGACGGCGGTCGTATCAAGTGGGACCAGGAAGGCCGCGACATGACGCGCAAAAAACCGGCTTATCCGGCCACCACCTACCAGGCCCCGGCCCGTGATGACAGCGAAATCCGCGCCTTCCGTGACCGGGTGCTGGATCATGTTCAAGCCAACGGCCAGTTAGTGGACGTGCGCAGCCCTGCCGAGTTCACCGGCGAGCGCATGCATATGGAAGGTTACCCCAACGAAGGGGCGCTGCGCGGCGGGCACATCCCCGGCGCGGCCAATATCCCCTGGAGCCGGGCGGCCAACGTGGACGATGGCACCTTTTTACCCGCGGATTCTCTCAAGGCCATTTACCTGGAGGAGCAGTCGCTCGAGCCCGACGCGTCGACCATCGTCTACTGCCGTATTGGCGAGCGCAGCAGCCATACCTGGTTCGTGCTGAAGTACTTGCTGGGTTTCTCCGACGTGCGCAATTACGACGGTAGTTGGACGGAGTGGGGCAATCTGGTTGGCGTGCCGATTGAAAAGTAACCGGAAGTCGTCTATATTCTGGATTGGCAACATAAATAATCGCAGGTTGGGGCACGGCGTGTGCTGTGCCCTGGCCTGCCAGCCAACCCATGATCGTTACCGGTACAAGGACCTTTGTTATCACCATGCCTGACCATCCTGAGAAACTGCAGCAACTGCTGGATGATTTCCAGTGGATAACCGACCGCAATGAGCGCGCCGAGTATCTCATCGAGCTGGCTGACCAGGTCGAAGGCGTGCCGGAACGTATCGCCACCCGGCCATACCCGGAAGAGAATCACGTGACTTTCTGCGAATCGGAGGCGTACGTGTTTGCCGAAGATCAGCCGGATGGCACCATCAAATATCATTTCTCCGTGGAAAATCCACAGGGCATCTCCGCCATGGCGATGTCCGTTATCCTGGATCAGACGCTCTCCGGCCAGCCCGTGGAGCAGGTCGCGCTGGTGTCCGACGAGATCGTCCTGACCATCTTCGGCAAAAACATTTCGATGGGTAAGGGGCAGGGTTTGATGGGAATCGTGGCGATGGTGCGCGAGAACGCCAGGCGTCGCTTGCGCGCCGGTCAGCCATGAGCGCCAAATATATCGAGGCTTGTCACCTGAATGCCATTCGATGAGATGATACCCGATGCCCTCTCGACTTGAAATCCGGCAATGGACTCGCCGTTCATTTCTCCGTGGCCTGACCGGCCAGACGACGCCCACGGAAGATAGGCGTGAAGAGCGCGTGCATGACGCGATCACGTACGATACGCCGGTGGTAACCCACGCCGGGTCATTTTTCACGCAGATTCACCGCCGGGCAGATGGACCACCTCTGGTCGATCTGGCGGCCTGGACGCTGTCTCTGGGTGGGCTGGTAGAGCGACCGCTCGACCTGAGCTACGATGCATTACGGGCGCTGCCGGCCGTTGGCGAGATGCGGACGCTGCTCTGCCTGGGTAACCCTGCCGGCGGCGAATCGATCGGTAATGCCGTCTGGCGCGGCGTAAGCCTGGACGTGCTGTTGGCGCAGGTCGGTGTTTTACCGGCGGCGACCCGCGTGCGTGTTGATGCTGCCGACGGTTATCACACCAGCCTGCCGCTGGAACGAGTCGTAAGCAGGGGCGTGCTGCTGGCCTATGAGATGAACGGTGCGCGCCTGCCGCGTGAGCATGGCTTTCCTTTACGCGCTGTGGTGCCGGGATTGTATGGTACGAAATCGCCCAAGTGGTTGACCGGCATCACGCTGATCGACCACGATCACCTGGGAACCTGGGAGCGTGAGCCTTACGGCTGGTCCGATGCCGCCATCATCAAAACACGGGCGCAAATCATGTCGCCGCTGACGTACAGTGAGGTCCAGGTCGGGAACCCCATCCCGCTGCAAGGGGTGGCCTTTGCCGGTGACCGGCGTATCACGGCGGTCGAAGTTAGCGTCGACGGTGGAGGTTGGATGCCGGTGACCCTGCGTCCTCCTGATTCGCCGCATGCCTGGACGCAGTGGTATACCCTGTGGACGCCATCCATGACCGGCGAAACCACCGTTGCCGTACGGGCCAGTGATGACAGCGGATTCGCCCAGTCCCGCCGGGCCGGGCACCTACCCGCCGTTTACCCGGACGGCTCGGATGCGATCCACCAGGTTGTGCTGCGCGTGGTTTGAGCGAGACAGTTGAAGGGGGCGCTGCCCGGCTTCCTGGATGAGTGGTAGTGCCAGGCACGCTGATCAGTCGTGGCCTTTTATCCCGGGAGCCAGTACAATCAAGCGCGTTGTCGAAGCGAGCAAGGAAGCAGGGCATCCATGAAACGAACGCTTCTTTTGGCCGGGATGTTGCTGTTGGCGTTGGGAGCGGCCTGTACGCCGGCGCAGGTGAGCGGCGTGCAGACACTGGCCGCCGTGCTGCCCGCGCGAGAAGCGCCAATGGGCGGACAGGTCGCGGCCATCCCTACTGTTGATCCTGATAGCGTTGCTACGGTGACACCCGCTCCTAGCATTATCACTTTCCCTACGGCGGCGCCGCCTGTCAATCCCGTGCTGGCCACGATGACCGCCGTCGCCGGGCTGGTGCCAACCTTCGACCTGAACACGACCCCGTATGTGATCGCCTTGCAGGGCCACCCGCATTTTGTGGAATTCCAGGCGCGGTGGTGAAGCGCTTGCAACGCGATGCGGTCGTCCGTGCGGCGGCTCGAAGCAAACTACTCGGAACGGGTTGATTTCCACATTCTCAACGTCGATTTGATCTCTACCGGCGACCTGGCGTTCCAGTACGAGGTGTCGGCTATTCCGCGCATCGTGCTGCTGGACACGCAGGGTAGCCTGGTGGAAAGTATCGTCGGTTACCAGGAGGAGGCCACGCTGATCGCGGCGGTTGAGCGGTTAGTGGCTGCCGGCGGGTAACCGGCAGGACTGTTGGATAGAACCTTGTCTCAGGGCCGGGGGAGGGCTGATCAACCCCGGCTTTTGCCTGTGCTGTTAGCCCTTCGGGGGGATTGCAGTGGTCAAAAGGGTTCGTTATGGTGGTGATTGCTATTGGCGGTTCGGGAGGCTGAACGATTTGTGGGCGTGACTCGTCGATCTTTTCTCACCTTAACCGGTGCGACCATGCTGGCCGCCGGGCTGCCTGTTGATCTTGCCGGGGCGGCGGCTGATGTTTTGCCAGGAACCGCTCTTATGGGACGGGCGCTGCGGGCCGCCCAGGTGGTCAACCGTCCAACGCCGGGCGCGGCAGTCGTACGCCGACTCTGGCCGGATGGCGTGCTGGCGCTCCGCGAGCGGCGCGGAGACTGGTACGTCGTCGAGAGCGGCTTTGTGCGCACGGTCGACGTCCAGCCTATGCTGTTGTATGATCCAGGTCAGGCCCTGCCGTCCTCCGAGTTCCCGGCCTGGGTGAGCGTGATCGCGCCGGTTGCGCCGCTGCGCCGTTGGGCCGCCGGGGGGGCGCCCCTGGTCGACCGGGTTGGGTGGGGTGGTGTGTTGTGCGCCGTTGACCGCATCGACGATGGGCGGGATATCTGGTACGCGGTGAGCGCGTGCGCGGATGGCGAACTCTTAGGGTGGACGCCCGCCAACCGTTGGACAGTGGTCCTCGATGAATCACCTGCCGATGGTTGCCAGCGATCCCTGGCGCTCGAAGCCGACAGCAGCCGGGTGATTGCCTACCAGGGAGGGCGGGAAGTGCTGCGTGCCCCGGTGACCGTTCCCGCCGACTATCGGCCCGGTACCTGGCCGGTGCTTTCGCGCCAGCCAACAGGGATCGTGCCGGGCATCCAGGGCGCGGCGTGGACGATAACCGGCGCGGGTGGCCTGGTGTATGGGGTCCACTGGCATAATGACATGGGGCGCGGCACACGGTTGGCCGCCGGTGGTTGGGAGCTTTCGCCATTGGTGGCGCGCTGGTTGTACCGTTGGCTGCCGGCTGACGCCACGATTGAGGTTCGTTAGCCGCGGCTGCCGACATTCATAAGATACTCAGGTAACGATAAGGATTGTGCCCGCGTCTATAGTTATGATTGAATCAGTAGACCATCCACTCGACGGAATTCAGGAGTTCGATTATGGCTGAAATTACCATAGGACTTGCCTTTATCGCGGGGCTGGTGTCATTTATCTCGCCCTGCGTGCTTCCCCTGGTCCCTGCCTACGTGGGTTACATGGGCGGCCAGGTGACGACCCGGGTCGCGGCGATCGCCAGCGGCTCCAGCACTGCGGTTGTCTCGCGGCGCAACCGGTTTAACACCGTGCTGCATGGCATATTTTTTGTGCTGGGCTTCACCTTTGTATTTGTCACGTTCGGCTTAGTGCTCACGGCCGGCTCATTTGCGTTACGTGGCACGGTTATCGAGATACAGGACATCCTGACGCGCCTGGGCGGGATCATCATCATTCTTTTTGGCCTGCACGTGATGGGCTACCTGCCGAAGTTCATCAACTGGGTGCTGGCCCGCACGGGACGCATGAACAGCGGCAATGGCCTGGTCCTCACTATCGCTGCCCAGTTGGGGGTGGCGGTGTTGCTGGCCTGGTCGCTTGTGACTCCCGTGCCGGCGGTCATCGGTGCTGGCCTGTTCCTGCTGTGGCTGGCCTGGGGCGGTGCCTTTGTGCGGCCCGGCACCTTCTGGCAGGGTATGCTCACCCGCCTGCAGAACCTGCTCTACGCCGATACGCGCCAGCAGATGGAGGCGCGCGGCGACCGGGGTTATGCCGGGTCGGCGCTGATGGGCGTCGTTTTTTCGGCGGGTTGGACGCCGTGCATCGGCCCGGTGTACGGGGCGATTCTCACACTGGCGGCCAACGGCGGTTCCCTGGGCGAAGCCGGTGCGATGCTGGCGGCCTATTCGCTGGGGCTGGGCGTGCCCTTCCTGCTGACGGCGCTGGCCCTGGACCAGATGCAGGGCCTGCTGCGGCGCTTGCAGCGGCACATGCGTAAGATCGAGCTGGCGAGCGGCGCCTTCCTGGTACTCATCGGCCTGTTAGTGCTCACCGGCAGACTCGAGGAGATCAGCCAGATCGGGGCCAGCGGTGAATTCTCCGTTAACCTGGAGCACTGCACCACCGAGTTGTTCAGCGGACACATCGGCATCGGCGATTTTGGCGCTTGCATGGAAGTTGGCCTGAACTTCGACCCGCAGGCTGACGCCGAAGCGCTGCCGGCGGGTGATACAGCCGGTGAGGGTGAAGCCGCCGCTGCTTCCCTGCTGGACGGCCTCAATGACCTGAGCGAAGACAGTCCCGTAGCGGTGCTGTTGGATGAGGGCCTGGGTGAAGGCTTCCTGGCCCCGGCATTCGAGACGACGACCCTGAGCGGGCAACCCATTGCCTTGACCGACTCCCGCGGCCAGGTGACGGTGGTCAATTTCTGGGCGACGTGGTGCGGTCCCTGCCGGATCGAGATGCCGCATCTCCAGGCGGCTTACGAAGAACTGGCCGACGACGGTCTTGAAATCCTGGCAATCGACCGGGACGAGGCTCCGGGGCAGGTCGAAGCTTTCCGTGACGAAAACGGGCTGACCTTCCCGATCCTGCTGGACCCCGGCGAGGCGATCACCGCCGTACAGTACCAGGTGATCAGTATGCCGACGACGTTTGTCCTGGATCGGAACGGCGTGATCGTGGCCCGGCATTTAGGCCCGCTGACCGCCGAGCAGTTGGCCGGTTACCTGGACACGGCCTTCGCCGCCGTTGAAGAGTAAGATGATGAGCTGTATTTTAGCGGATGGTGTCTGAAAAGTGGTCTGCGGCCAGGGAGTGGGTGCTGCCCTTGATTGGGGGGGGATCACCTTCTCTCTGGCTTTTGTTATATGATGGTCGGTGGGTCTGCCTGACCCGGCTGCCCTGCTGGCGTTGGAACCCATCCGGCCAGGGGAACTGCCGGTCGCGCCGGTGGTGGGGGCAATGGCGCCGTCTTTCATCGCCGTGGATGCGGCAGGACAGAGGATCACCCTCACGGATTTGCGCGGCGGGCCGGTGGTGCTGAATTTCTGGGCGATGTGGTGTCTGCTCTGCGCCATGGAGATGCGGATTTACAGGCGCTGTTCGACTCGCGTCGTGCTGACGGCTTGCGGGTGTTAGCCGTCAGTGTGGATGAAACGCCGGCGCGTTTTGTGCCGTGGGCGGCAGCGCGCGGCCTGACCTTTGAAGTACTGCCCGACCCAGGGCAGGTGATTCAGACGCTGTACGGGCTGCGCGGCGTCCCGCAGACGGTGGTGATCGACTCGGGGGGAGTCAGGGCTGTCTGTTATGGGCCGGTGTCCTTTGACCGGTTAAACACCGTGCTGGATTCCCTGCCGTAAGCGGCCCTATCATCTATAATGGTCGTTTTATCCTGAGTGATCGTCATGCCAGCCAGGTGAGTGAGTGTTTATGGTAAACAATGAAGCCTCTCGTCGACGGGCAATTCGGTTGCAGCGGATGGTGTTGAGCCTCAGCCGGAACTGGTTGAAAGGTGTAATCGGTTTTTTTGCCCTGTACGTGGGCCTGCCGTTTCTCGCGCCTGTACTGATGGTCCTGGGCGCCACCGGGCCGGCTCAGGTGCTGTACACGGTCTACAGCCCGATGTGCCACCAGTTTGCTTTTCGATCGTGGTTTTTATTTGGTGCGCAGCCGGCTTATCCGCGTGAGATCGCTGGAGTCGACGGGTTGCTCCCGTTCGAGCAGTACGCACGGCAGGATGAGACCTTCCAGGCAGTGCCGGACTTGCACGAGTGGACGGCTGAACTGCAGTTGCTCTCGCGTAGTTTTGTGGGCAATCCACAAATGGGTTACAAAGTTGCGCTTTGCGAGCGGGATATCGCCATCTATGGCGCGCTGCTCGTATTCGGCGTGTTTTTTGCCAGGGTACGGAACCGGTTGCGGCCTGTGCCGATATGGCTGTATGTGCTGCTGGGATTAGGCCCGATCGGCCTGGACGGATTCAGCCAGATGTTAAGTAATGCGCCGTTTTTCTTGTGGCCGGTTCGCGAATCGACGCCGCTGTTCCGCACAGTTACCGGCGCGTTGTTTGGCCTGATGAACGCCTGGCTGGCCCTGCCGTACCTGGAGGAAGCCATGCGCGAGACCCGGCTGGAGATTGAAGCGAAACTCCGCAGCATCGGCGCGCTTGATTAGCCAGCGCAGCAGGGACAAGAAAAAGCCCCCGGCTCAGGACGGGGGCTTTTTGTACTGGGGCAGCGGTTAGGGGCTAACCACTACCACCCTGGGAGGTTTGGCAATTGATGTCGCAGCCAAAGCCTGGAACACCGTTGTTCGGACCCAGGTCGCAGGCCTCGCTACCTTCGACGATCCCGTTACCACATTCTTCTGTCGGTGGTGTCTCGATCTGGCAGCTGCTGCTGCAGCCGTCGCCGCTGGAGTTGTTGCCATCGTCACACTGCTCGTTCTGGTTATTACCATTGGGCGTGTTGACGGTGCCATCACCGCAGTAGGTGCGGGTGCAGCTGTTGGTGCAGCGATCGGTGTTGTTGGTGTTGCCGTCGTCGCACTGCTCGCCAGATTCGACGTAGCCGTTACCGCAGACAGGCGGCACGATCCGGCACGTGCTGGAGCAGCCGCTGCCGGGCACGCCATTGTTGCTGCCCTCGTCGCACTGCTCGCCGATGCCGGAAGTGACGTCGCCATCGCCGCAGTAGTTGGTTCGGCAGTCGTTACCGCAGGCGTCGTTGTTGTTGGTGTTGCCGTCATCGCACTGCTCGCCGCTGTTGACCACGCCGTTACCGCAGGTGTATTCGCAGCTGTTGTTGCACCAGTCATTGTTGTCGGTATCGCCGTCGTCGCACTCTTCACCGAGGGCGGACTGCCGTGTGCCGTCACCGCAGTACTCCAGCCGGCAGTTGCTGGTGCAGCCGTCACCGCTGTTGCGGTTGCCGTCGTCGCACTCTTCGCTGCCGTCCAGGCTACCATTGCCGCACTCGATCTGGCAGAAGGCATCGCAGCCATCGCCGCCTACAGTATTGCCGTCGTCGCACTGCTCGCCGATGTCCCACTGGGTGACGCCGTCACCACAGATGGGTTCGGGCGGCGGTTCGACGACGGGCGGGCTGGCGTAACACCCGTTATCGTAGGCCAGGATCGTGCCGTTGAAGTCCCAGGCCTGGGCGTTGTAGTCATCTTGCAGGTTGGACGAGGTGCCGTCGAAGTCCAGCCACATGTAAACGGTGTCGAAGGCATTGACGGTCGCATTGACCAGCCAGGTTGGCTCGCTGCCGAGCGTGCCGGACGCAGTGTTGGTGTCGCCGCCTATGGTAGTGCCGGTATCGTTGCCGTCCCACATGATGACGGCCGCTGTGTCGAAGGCGTTATTGCCACCTATGGCGATGAAGTCGAGGGTCATCCCACTGAAGTAGTAGACCCAATGCATATCGATACCCTGAATCTGGATCGGGGTCCCACCACCGTTGATGATGCTGAACTGCACCACGCCGTGCGGCCCGAAGGCCTCGAAGCGTATGGTGTAGTCCCCGCACACTGGCGGCGGCGTATCCGTTGGAACCGGGGTATCTTCGGCCGGCAGGGCTTCATTGATTGTCAGCACACAGCCATTGCTGAAGTAGAAGGTCGAGCCGTTGAAGTCGTAGGTATCCAGGTAATCGGCCAGGTTATTCGGCCCGTTGGCGAACCGCATCTGCCAGATGCCGGTCGAATTGCCGTCAAGCTGGGTGTTCGCCGTGGCGTACCAGCTGCCTTCGGGGCTGCCGGGTCCAGGCGCAAGGCCAGCCAGGGTCGGCGATGACATGTCATTGCCATCCCAGAAGGTGGAGCCGTTCCACTGCATGAAGTCGCCGTACATGCTGGAATACAGCGCGGGCTTCACCCATTCGACCCGCACGCCCTCCAGCCTCAGCGGGGCAAAGTTCTGGTTGCGGAAGCTGACCTGAAGGTAACTGCCGCTGAAGGTGATGCCCGTGATATCGAGCAAGGCGCAGTCCGGCGTGGCCGAAGGTGTCGGCGTGCCGGTTTCGGTCGGTGTATCGGAAGGTGTTGGCGTATCCGTCGGCAGGAAGGTCGCCGTGGTCGTCGCCGTCGAGGTGGGTGGCGGTGTGTTGGACGGCGTATTGGTCGGCTGCGCCAGCACCGGCGGCAGGTTGATCACGCGCGAGGCGCGGAAGGCTTCGTTAATCATGACGCGGCGCGCCTGGAGCTGCACGTAGGTGGGCAGCGCCAGCGGCGTGATCAGCGGGTGATTGAAGGTAACGATGATTTCAACCGCATCGCCGGGGCCGCCGGCATCCCACTGCTGCTGGTCCAGGTTGTTCACGGACTGCCCATCGTCACCCCGGGCAGGGCTGCGTTCTTCCAGCACGCGGCAGGTCAGAGCGTCGCGATTGGCGATGTAACGGGGCGGTTCCCAACCATCGGCTGCGGTGTCGTCTTCGCGCAGGGTGATACGCGAGGAACAGATAAAGACATGGAACCAGCCCGGCACGTCATCATTTTCCCAGCGCACGAAGTCGCCGGTGACGGGATCGGTCTGGACCTGGTACGCTTCTTCCTCGAAAATCCGTAAGTCCAGGCCAGCAGCGCCCACGCGCGCCTGGTCTCGAATCGATGGGATACGGCCGATGTCGTTCACCAAGCCCTGGTGATCTTCACTGCCCGGTTCGCAGTCGAGGCCGTCCCATTGATTGGCGAACATGGATTCGAGGTCGCCGCTGTAGGGGCCAAAGTCGGCATGGCTGCCGCGATGGTCACCATCCTGGCACAGCCACTGGCGCGTTTCCGGGTCTGCGGCTGCTGCGGAGTCGCCCAGGCTGAACGCCAGCGCATCCGCCTGTTCTTCCAGGCGGTTGGCGTCAACCTGGCCGGTGATGGCATATCGAGCCGCCGCCCGGGCCGAGTTTTGCAGCACAACCCAGGCCTGGAAGATGCGGGCGAACTCGATAATGCCAAACATCAGCAGCAGCAGAATTGGCAGCGTCAGCGCAAACTCCGCCAGGGCCTGCCCACGCCGCCGATTGGTCGGCCTGGGGCTGGTGGTTACTGCCAGCTTGTTATCCATATAATTGCCCTCTCTAACCAACTCTTAAACGGTAAGGTCGGAATTAGCGCGCCAGTCGGGTAAACAGGCGGCTCGCGATCTCGGCAAACACGCGGTCCAGGTCGTCTGGATTGTCGGCATACCAGTACTGCCCGCAGTCTTCTTTGTAGACGGCGCCGTCGCAGGGGCCTGGTGGGCCGAAGAATGCCGGATCGGGTGCATGATCGGCGCATAAGCCGTTGTCACGACAATCCTGGAACCAGTCGCTGTCGATCAGGCCGTTATCGCCGGCATCGGCGATATAGCGCAGTGTTTCTTCTCCCAGCGCGGAGATCGGGTCAGCCGGTGTTCCAAAGCCGATACTGTACATGGCCATAAAGTTGCCAGACACACCGGGCATCACCTGGACCAGGCCGGCGAAGTCGGCCATGTCCATGGCGAAGTCGGTAGCGTCATAGTACTCAACGTTACAGTTGGTGGCGTCGAGGTCGACCAGGCCATCGCTGTTCATGCAGAAGTGACGCGAGAATGGGTCCACGTCGCTGCACCAGGTGCCGGGCGTCATGCCGTCGTCGGTCTCAGTACATTCGGGTGGCGGGCTGGGATTGCCCAGCGATGCGGGCCAGCAGAAGGTCCACCATGGACAGTAGCCGTGATAACCATAATCGTCCACGTTGACTTCAACACTGCTGCGGACGGCGCGGTTGGTCACGTTGGCGGAGCCATCGCCCAGCACAATCATCACCCACACCGCCGTACGGCGCACATAGAGCGGATCGGTCAGCGTATCATTGCCGGCCAGGATACCACCGCCCAGGTTGGTATCGTTGCAGGGGGCGGCGTATTTGTAGGTGAACCACAGGCTCTGATCCCAACTAAAAGTAGGGCAGTCGACGTAGCGGCCCGTTTCGTTGACGTGCACGCCGATTTTCTCATTCAGCGTCACGACGGCCACTCCCTCATCCGTGATCAGCGGCGGCAGCGTGCCAGGGCCTACCGGATCGTCCGGAATAATCGGGCCGGCGAACAGGTCGAAGGTGACGAACACCACGCGGTCGCCGCGCACGAAGTCCAGGCGCTGCACGAAGGCGCGGGCGGCGTCGCGCACCTGCTTAAACGGCTGGCAGACCAGGTCGCTGTAGTCGCTATCGGCGACATTGCTGCTCACCCCGGTGATCGTCCCGTTCAGGTCGATGACGCCGTTCCCGGGGTCGTTGCAGCAGCCGCCGTATTTGTAAGGCCGGTTGGGGTCGAAGGTATCTGTCGGGTCCAGGTCACATTCCGGGCGGATGGCCGGCGTGCCGCTAGGCGGCAGCCCGATGGCCGTATAATGCTCCTGCCCGGTGGAGCGGGACATCGATTCGGAGGTGTCCAGCACCAGGGCCACGTCGAGCACCGCCGTTTCTGAGACCGACGACGCTTCCAGCGTCACCGTGTCCCAGCCGAGCAGCCGGAGGAAGGTGGTCGGCGAGTCGATCTGGGCGATCACGCGGATCAGCTTGCGCGGTGGCGTCACGCACAATTCCGCGTCGCCCGGATTGGTGACGCAGGTTTGCACCAGCACGCGTTCCGGGTCTAGCCCGTGCAGCCGGATGAACTGGCGTGCGGACAGCGCGATATCGGCATAGTCACGGTTTTCGCGGACCTGGCCGGCGGCGGCAATCGAGGCGGAGTCCACCGCGCGCCGCAGCTGGCTGAAGCGGACAAACAGCAGGGAAATGTCCGTGACGAGACCGACGAATGCCAGCAGAACGATCATGCCCAGGGCCAGCAGGATAATGGACTGGCCGGCCTGGTTTCGCCGGAAGAAACGGCGTCGTGGAAACTTTGTCAGGTTAGTCATACGTTAACTCGTTTTCTATCCCGATCGTTACCTTAGCTGGATGTTGCCGTGGGTTCCACTGCCGTCACCGGGAACATGGCCCACGCGTGGATTTCAAAGTTATCACCGATGATCTGGAACCAGCGTAATTGCAGCAGTTGCCGGTGGTGCCAGAAGATCTCAACAACCAGCAACCCATTATTAGGGGAATGCTCGTTTTCCAGGGCAGAAACACCGTTCAGCAGGGCTTCGATTTCCTGGGTGCTGAACTCGGAGCCAATGCAGCCGGGCACGTCTTCGATTTGGTGATGGCCGGTGAGCACGTATCCCCGGATGTTTTCGTCGTTGTCGGTGGGGCTGGTCTCCTCCGTGCCATCATACATCCGGAACTGGTCTTCCGACGGATCGTAAGAATTATTGCGGTTGGCATCGAAGGGATCAAATGGCTCATTGGCGCATTCATTCTGGCGCGCCGGGAAGCGTCCCGTAATACGCACCTGTGCGCCGGAGCCGAAGTCTTCCACCACGTAGGCGAAGACCGAAATAGCCACGTCGTCTTTACTGGGATCAAAAATCAGCGGCGCCATGTTGCCCACCACCGCGCAGGCCACACCGTCATAATAACCAATCGGTGAGTCGGCGCCATCGACGAAGACGCCGGGCAGGTGGCTGGTATCGGACACCGGCAGATAGACCTGGTTGTCGATGTCGGCGAAGCTGCCGCCTTCGCTGGTGTTACAGTCCATGCGCTCCAGGTTATGCTCTTCGCCGGTTGCCCATTGCAGCGGATCGGTGGTTGCACCAAAGCGGCCGGCCGAGCGCGTCACATCCAACAAGACCAGGAAGTTGCTGGCCAGCCAGCCAATCTCCATCAACCCCAGCAGCAGAATTATGAGGATGGGCATTGCCAGGGTTAGCTCGACCAGACTCTGTCCCCGGCGCATACGGGAACCGTGTTTGTGAGGGGCCGGAGCGCCATCGAGGATATCGAGTAGTTTCTTCAGATAACGACGCATGGTTTTTTCCCTAAAGATAGCTGAACATGACAACACAACCTCAGCGCGAATGGACGCTCTATGCTGATAATACCATAACACGTTGAGGAGACTGTGACTCGAATTGTGAGGAAATGATAGAGAATTGTCAACTACTATGATCGTTACAGGCGAAACCTGAGCCATATAGCATGATCAACCTGCTATCGGGCCGGCAAACGTAGGAACCTGTTTGGCGAACCGCTAACTGGGAATCATGTAACCGACGCCGTGTACCGTCTGAATGTATTGAGGGTTGCGGGTGTCGGCTTCGAGCTTGGCGCGCAGGTTCCGCACATGTACGCGGACGAGGTCAGGGTCGCCGGTATAAGGAGGGTACTCCCACACCGCTTCTAATAGATGCTGGGGGGAGAGCGGCTGGTCGGCGTGTTCCATCATATATCGCAGCAGACGGTGCTCGGTGGCGGTGAGCTGGGTCACGCGTTCATCCGCTTCAACCTGGTAGGTGTTTGAGTTGAGCGTGATGGTGCCAATCGTCAGCACAGCTTGTCGTGCGGCGTCGTCGGCGCTGTCGGCGTCGCTGCTGGTGATACGGCGCAGCAGGGCACGCACGCGGGCGGTGAACACGGCCAGATCGATCGGCTTGGTGACATAGTCGTCGCCGCCAGCGTCCAGGCCGTTGACGATATCCTCCGGCTGGGAATGCGCGGTGAGGAAGAGGATCGGCAGGCTCACGAACTGGGGGTCCTGGCGCAAGTTACGGCAGACGGTCAGGCCGTCCATCTGGGGCATACCAACGTCCAGCACCAACAAGTCCGGACGACGCTCTGCCACCATTTGTAGGGCAGTCGGACCGGAACTGGCCTGTCCGACCTCGTAGCCTTCCCGCGAGAGCGCATCCAGTAAGAAGGCTCGCATGCGCGCGTCATCATCAACTGTGAGGATATAGGCACCCATAGGGCAATCACTCCTCTTGTTCCGGGTTGTGCCGGGCAAGGCGGGCACGTCTGGTGGCCAGATCGTCGGCGTGGGCATCCGATTGTTGGGCGGTGGCTGAGGATGGCGGTTGAGCTGCCGGGGGACTGGCCTGCTCCTCCCCTTCCAGAACCTCGACCTCAATCCGCGTGGTCTGGAGCACGGTGTCTAAAGTTGTGGTGGGAGTTGACGGCGGTGTTGTGTGCTCTTGTGTTCGAGCCTCGGCCACCAATCCCTCCAGTACGTTCACACGCTCGATAAAATCAGCCGTGTTCCGGCGGTGCTGGATCAGGTCCGCTTCTAGCAGCGAAGCTTTTTGTTCAGCCCGTTTCATGCGGGCGAGCGCATTCCGTGCCGTGACTTCATCGTTATCCAGCAGAGCATTGTCGGCCTGCAAATCCCAGTCGGCGGCCTCCTGGCGCAGCGCGTCAATCTGCGCCTGAAGGTCCTCCTCATAGCCGATTGCCTGTTCGATGCGTTCACGCAGCGCGCTGATCTCCCGGTCGATATCCCCGCCCAGGCGATCGGCCGACAGCAGCGAACGTCGCTCTCGGTTGCCGCCCAGGCGGAGGTCTTCTTCCAGGAAGCCCTCCACGCGTGAGCGGAGCAGTGTGTTGATCTTGTTTAGCAAGCTGCTCATAGTACCTTAATTGTACTGTCAGGCTATGGACAAGGCAATTGAGACAGGTAAGGTGTAAGCGCTTCGTTTTCCCCCTGGTTGGGACGACACTGGCCCGGTGTATGGTCGCCGTGCTAAGCGTCAAAGCGGGCACGCAGGTAGTGCAGGGTCGACCGGTCGATAACATCCGGTGTTTCGTCGATCGCCCAACGTTCTTCCAGGTTTTCGTTCCCGACCAGCGCCCAGAACGCCTGCCTGGATTCTTCATCCCATCGGCCGTTTACATCGCCGTTGTAGTGGCCCTGGCGCTGGCAAAGTGCCTGTAATTGGCGTGCGATGGTCTCGTCGATAGGTACCAAGTCCTCAGGGAGTACGTCGCCAAAGAATACATGGTGCATCTCGACCAGCTCTTGCAGGCGTTTGACAGGCTCTCGATCATCATCCACCCGCAGGTCGAGGTAGCGGTCGTTGTCGCCGCCATACCCGCCGTTGGGTCGAACCACCAGCACCCCCGCCGACTGCTTGCCCCGGCTGTCTCCGCCCATCGTATCACCGGCCAGCAAGGCGGCCACCAGTCGGTCGGCCAGCTCCCCCGCAGTTGTGGTGAAGGCGTCGGCCATCGCCGCCAAAGTTTCCGGCCCGGTCAGGATGTTGCCCTGACAGGTGAAGCTTTCCCCGGTTCTGTGCCCGGCCCAGTCGAAGCAGTCCGGTCCGGTATAAGCTGCCGCGCCGCCCTGCGCATCGACGATGCCGACCTGCCGGTGTGCGCGGTTGGGATCATTCGCCAGCAGTTGCGCCAGCGTTTCCTGGGCGCTCTTGCCCTGCGCCATCAGTGCCAGGCCATCCGGACCAAAGCCCACTTTGGCCAGGGCCTGGGTAGCGACGGCACCCACCCCGGCCTGTGCCCAGCTGACGACGGCCGCCGCGGCCAGGAATTTGCTGGCGACGGCAACGCCCCAGGCTTTCTCATCCGGATCGTAGGCGGCAATCGAGAATGTGTTGAAGCGCATGGTGCGCCCTCCGGGAGTGGTGCAAATGGCGTGCTGGATAAATGCCTTCTAAGTCTACCACAGTCGGAGGTATTTGTCGCAGCCGCTAAGTGAAAAAAGGCGACCACCTACACGGACGGCCGCCTTTGACATCCTTCGCGGTGGACGCTTAATCCTGGCCGGATGGTTTTGCCGATGCTTTGCTGGCACCCTCGACGATTCCCGGCAGTTGTTTGATGGTTTCGATCAAGTCCACGCCAGTCAGCGCTTCTATCGCCGCCGGCACCTGGGCGATAATGTTGGTGATGTCCGCCGTGACCTTGGACGCACCGGCGCTGCCATCGCTGCCATTGCTGATGATGACGATGCGGTCGGTCTTGGCCAGCGGTTGGGCGATGGCTGCGGCGACCTGGGGCAGGGCATCGATCAGTTGCTGGATGATGGCTGCCTGGTTATAGGTCTGCCAGGCATCGGCCTTTTTCATCATGGCCTCGGCCTCGGCCAGACCCTGCTGGCGGACGACTTCGGCCTGGGCCAGGCCGCGCTGCTTAATCACGTCTGCTTCCGCCAGGCCCTTGACGCGAATGGCTTCCGCTTCACCGCCAGCTTCCGCTTCGATCTGGTGCCTCTGGGCGTTGGCGATGGTCTCGATGCGGAACTGTTCAGCCTGGGCGGGCCTGCGAACGGTGGCTTCCAGTTCGCGTTCGGTACGCAGGGATTCCTGCTCCTGCACTTCGATTTGTTTGGTCTTGGCAATAATCTCGACACCGATTTCTTGCTCGCGGACCTGCTGGTTGGTGATGTTTTGCTGCAGCGCATAGGCCAGGTCGGATTCGGCCTGTTCTCGTTTGACCTGGCGGTCGTATTCGGCCTTTTTGATGCCGTAGTCGCGCCGGGCGGCTTCCTCTTCGGCGGCGGCTTCCTGCTCCGCAACGACGGCGGTGCGTTTCACGTCGGCGATACGGGGCCGGCCCAACGCGTCGAGGTAACCTTCCTTGTCGCGGATGTCTTTGATCACGAAGCTGTCGATAGACAGGCCCATGTTCATCAGGTCGTCGGCGGAAACCTCTTGCACGCTCTGGGCGAACTTGTCGCGCTCCCGGTAGATTTCCTCCACCGACAGGGTACCAACGATGGCGCGCAGGTGTCCGGCCAGGGTCTCGTGGGCGACGTTCTGCAGTTCCGCCCGAGTCTTGGAGAGGAAGCGCTCGGCTGCCGTCTGGATGCTGATATCGTCGCTGGCGATCTTGATCTGGGCGACGCCGTCCAGGCTGATGGAGACGCCCTGTGAGGTGTACACGTCGTCGATGCTGACTTCGATGGTCAGCAGCTCCAACGAAAGCACGTCGACCCGCTCCAGCACCGGCATGATGAACGAGCGCCCGCCCTTAACGAGGCGGTAACCGTGCACGACCTCCTCACCGGTCACCGGGTCGGTAAAGCGGCGCTTGCGGCCGGATACCACCAGGACCTCGTTCGGCCCGATGGTACGGATGCGGCTGAGGTAGATCACCAGGACGGTGATCACCACAAAAAACACGACGAGGATGGCAAAGCCACCAACTGCTTCTCCCATGCGCTTAAGCTCCTTATATTAAAAATAACACGGTCACGAATTACAGAACTTCACGGTGAATTAGCACGGCAGCACGGCGTTATGCCAGATCGTGGCTGCCGTTATTGGCCAGAGAGACGTAGGCCACACCATCGCGGATGCTGTCGATGACCACTAATGTCCGCCGCTGAATGTCGATGCCACCGGAGGAACGGGCGCGCAGCGTCATCCGTTGACCGCCGATATTGGCGGCGATCTGGCCCATGCCCGCGGCGGTGATCGGCACGGTGATCTCGGCCTGCTTGCCTTTTAAGGTTTGCAGGTTGACATTGCTGCTGGCAGTCGGGGAGAGCACCTGGATGAAGAAGATTTGGGCGGCTCCGCCTACCAGAATCCCGCCAACAATGGCCGCCAACAGGCTGATCACCGGCCCAGCCTTTAGCAGCGAGGCCGACGCCAGTCCAAACCCGCCGAAAGCGGTGATAAAGCCGCTGATGGCGAGCATGCTCAACCCGCTGACTTCCGCGTCGTGATGTCCGATGTCCAGATCGTGGCTGACATCGATGTCATGGCCGAAATCGAACAGGCTGCCCAGGTCGATGTCGTGGCCGAAGATTTCAATGTCGCTGATATCGAAGGCATGGCCCACGCCCTGGAAAAACAGCAGAAACAGCGCGTAAAGAAAGCCGATCAGCAGGGCAGCGCCAAACAGGCAGTTCAGGGCGCTTCCACCAAATACCGTTTCA
>DAOUEM010000515.1:0-2405 GCA_034430555.1 Anaerolineae bacterium
GTCGGTCGATTTCGTCAGCCCGATAGACCCGGACGCGCCGCCCGCCCATGCCGTGCATCAGGTGAGCTTTTCCCTGCGCGAGGGGGAAGTCCTGGGGCTGGTTGGCGAGAGCGGCTGTGGTAAAACGACCCTCATGCTCAGCCTCATGCGCCTGCTGCCGGCCAACGGCCGCATCGTCGGCGGCCAGATCACGCTGCTGGGCCAGGACCTGCTGACCATGAGCGAGGCGGCCATCAACCAGATTCGCTGGCAGCACATCTCGATGGTCTTCCAGGGCGCCATGAACGCGCTCAACCCGGTGCGTACCGTCGGCGACCAGATCGCGGAGGCCATCACCCGCCATATCCCCTATGACGACCCGCGCGCCCTGGAAGCCCGGGTGGAAGAACTGCTCGACCTGGTGGGCATCACGGCCAATCGTTTGAGCGACTATCCGCACCAGTATTCGGGCGGCATGCGCCAGCGGGCGATGATCGCCATGGCCCTGGCCTGCAACCCCCAGATCATCATCGCCGACGAACCCACCACCGCGCTCGACGTGATGATCCAGGGACAGATACTCGAGTTGCTGACCGAACTGATCGAGAAGCTGGGGCTGTCGATCATCTTCGTGACCCATGACCTGGGAGTCATCGCGGAGTTATGCGACTCGGTGCTGGTGATGTACGGCGGCGTGCTGGCCGAGTACGCCGACGTAGACACGATCTACAACCAGCCGCAGCATCCCTACACGCAGGAACTGCTCAAAGCCTTCCCCGATCTCTCCAGGCCGGACGGGCGCCTGACGGCCATCCCCGGCTACCCGCCGCGCCTCGATGCGCTGCCGCCCGGCTGCCGGTTCGCGCCGCGCTGCCCGGTCGCCGTCGCGCGCTGCCACCGCGAGCAGCCGCAGCGGTACCGGTTAAGCGGCGCGCATTATGCCAGCTGTTTTCTCGTGGAGGAACGATGAATACCAGGCCTCTCATCGAGGTGCAGGACTTACGCAAGCTGTTCCCCAAGGGCAAAAGCAGGTTGTTCCAGCGGGAAGAACCGATGGTCCATGCCGTCGATGGGGTGACCTTTGCCGTCCGGCGGGGAGAAATCCTGGCCCTGGTGGGCGAGAGCGGGTGCGGCAAGTCCACCCTGGCCCTGACCTTGATCGGGCTGGAAAAGCCCACCAGCGGCCAGATCCTCTTCGCTGGCCAGGACATCACCGGGCTGGACCGGGCCGGCCTGAAGGCGCTGCGCCGCCAGATCCAGATGGTCTTCCAGGACCCTTACGAGTCGCTCAATCCCATGATGACCATCGGCGAAATCGTGGCCGAGCCGCTGGTGGTGCACAAGCTGGTCCGCACGCACGCCGAGCGGTTGGCCCTCGTCCACCAGGCGCTGGCCGACGCCGGGCTTAAGCCAGCCGAGACCTTCACCCACCGGCGGCCGCACGAGCTGTCCGGCGGTCAGCGGCAGCGCGTGGTCATCGCCGGGGCGCTGGTGCTGGAGCCGACCGTGCTGCTGGCGGATGAGCCGGTTTCCATGCTCGATGTCAGCATCCGGGCCGAGATTCTCAACCTGCTGGCCGATCTGCGCCGGCAGCGCGGCATCTCGATCCTGTTCATCACGCATGACCTCAGCACCGTGGCCTATTTCGCCGACCGGATCGCGGTGATGTACCTGGGACGCATCGTCGAGATCGGGGACACACGCGCGATCTTGGGGCATCCCCGGCATCCCTACACCCGGGCGCTGCTGTCGGTGGTGCCGGTGCCCAACCCGCGTCTGCGCAAAGAACGCATCATCCTGCAGGGCGAGACGCCCGATCCGGTCGTCTTACCGGCAGGCTGCCGCTTTCACCCCAGGTGCCCGGTGGCGATAGCGCGCTGCGCGCAGGTCGACCCGGCCTTCACCCAGGTCGGCGACGGCCACCAGGTCGCCTGCCTGCTGGTCGAGGAAGCAGGCGGCTGACCCACCCTGCAACCGGTAACGGGCCACCACCTGCCCCATCTGCTGCGCCAGTTCACTGAGGTCCTGCGCAACCTGGTGTGGCCCCACCCGTGGATAAACCGGGACATGTGCGCCGCGTCTACGGGCAGTTGTTCGGGCACGGGCGTCCGGTCCGGGGGCGCGTGAAAAGCACTGACGGTCGTGAAGCTGGCAGCGGCAGGACCAGCCCCACCAGCAGCAGGCCGGCAGCGACCAGCAACACCCGGGCGACATCGACAGCGGTTAACGACATACGGATTTCCCTTTCGGTGGTGCATCCCTCACCGCGTGACCAGGGTGAAGCTCACACACGTGCCGGCGCCTTCCTCGCTTTCCAGCCACAGGCGGCCGCCCTGGGCCTGCACCAGCGACCGGGCGATGGCCAGGCCCAACCCGCTGCCGCCGCCCCCCCGCGATCGGGCTTTGTCGGCGCGGTAAAAGCGCTC
>DAOUEM010000516.1:0-2677 GCA_034430555.1 Anaerolineae bacterium
TTATCGCCGAGGGTGACGACCCTTACGGCCCGGTGAATGTCCATCGGCTCGACGACCCGCGTCCTTTCGCGCTGCTGATGGACGATGTCGTCCTGGTCGACAGCGATGCTTTCGCCCTGGCCCTGCTGGCCGATCCGAACTTCAACCCGCGCCGGAGCGTGATCCTGCTGGACGATGGGGCGCTGGCGCTGCCGGGCGATCTCCAGGCGGAAGGGCAGGCGGTTGTCTCGACTTTCGAGCCGGAGGCCGTTACCATCAGGCTGGCAGGCAACAGCGCGCCGGCAGTGCTCAGCCTGGCGCTGCCGCACTATCCCGGTTGGATCGCCACCGTCGATGGCGTGGAGACGCCGCTCTTACGTGCTTACGGTGCCCTGAGTGCAGTCGCCCTGCCGGCCAACGCTGCTCAGGTTGAACTGGTGTACCGTCCGCTGACCTTCACGCTGGGGGCGGTGATCAGTCTGGCAGGGTGGGGGGGCTTGTTGATATTCGGATCGTGGCTGCTGGTAGCCTGGACTCGCCGTCCGCAGCCAGACACTGAAGCAGGATAGCCGGAGAGAGCATCATGCAGCTTGACTGGTGGAGCGAAGCCGTCGTCACGATGAACCCGCGTCTCAAGGGACTCCTGTTGGGCCTGGCGCTGGGCGTGCTGGCCGGTGCGATTGGCCTGGGCGTGGTGGCGCTCGGCCCGGTGATCATGTTCGGCGGCATCGCCGGGCTGCTGGTTGGCTTGTACGTCCTCACCGATGTGCAGATGGCCGCTCTGCTGGTGCTGGCCGTGATTGGCCTGCTACCTTTTGGCACGCTGCCTTTCAAGATTGGGTTTACGCCCTCCCTGCTGGACGCGGCGGTAGGTGCATTCTTGCTCGTTTACCTCTTCCAGTGGATGACGGGACGCCGGCTGCTGCTGCACGTGACGCCCGTCCACGGCCTGGTGATAGCGTTCGCCGTGTTCGTGACGTTTGCCTTTGTGCTGGGGGTGGGGCACTCCATGCCGACGGCCAATATCATCAAGCAGTTTGCCGAGATGATCATGGCCATCGCCACCGCCCTGGTGCTGGTCGACGTGGTGCGGGATGAGGCCACGCTGCGGCGGCTGATGTTCGTTCTGCTGCTGGTCGGCGGGGCGACGGCCGTCATCGGGCTGGGATTGTATATACTACCCGACGATCTGACCGAACTGGTGTTGGTGCGGCTGGCGCCCTTCGGTTACCCCAATGGCGGCGTCGTGCGTTACGTGGAGGAAAACCCGGCGTTAGCCGAGCGCGCCATCGGCGTGTGGATCGACCCGAACTCCTTTGGCGGGGTGCTGGCCGTGCTCGGCGCGCTGGCGGCGCCCCAGGTATTCGCGGCGGGTCCCCTGGGCGGGCGGCGCTGGATCATTCTCGCTGTGCTGGGCGCGATCGGCCTGTGTCTGTACCTGACCTTTTCCCGCACGGCCATGATGGCCCTGGCGTTCTCCATGGGTTTTGTGGCCGTGATGCGTTACCGCCGGCTGCTGCTGATTTTGGTGCTGGCCGGTTTGTTGATACTGCTGCTGCCCGTCACCCAGGATTACGTCGTCCGCATGATCGAAGGCTTCCAGGGGGCGGACCAGGCTACCCAGATGCGGGTCGGAGAGATCAACGATGCGCTGAAGCTGATCGGCCGCTACCCTGTCTTTGGCGTGGGCTTCTCCGGCACACCCGATCGCGACATCTACCTGGGCGTGGCCAACATCTACCTGACCATGGCCTCCAATATCGGCCTGGTTGGGCTGGGGGTGTTCGGCGTGCTGATGGCCGGTTTTTTCCTCTACGGCCTTAGCGCCTGGCGGCGGCCGGGGCGCCCCGCGCGTTTTGAGCCGCTGTGGCTGGGCAGTTACGCTGGCATTGTCGCCATACTGGTCGGCGGATTGGGCGATCACTACTTCTTTAAGTTGGAGTTTCAGCCCTCGGTCACCATGTTCTGGATCGTGCTCGGCCTGGGGATGGCGGTGTCCCGCTTGTGGCTGCTGGCGGAACCGGAGACCGGGGCTTCATCGGCGGCGGCCTGACCTGTATCCCGGATGCGGTACAGTCCGAAGACAAAAAACGGGGCGTGACCGGGGTCCTGGTCCGCCCATTTTTTGTAGGCCAGCGCCGGCTCCGGTGCCGTAAACAGGTGATGATCGTTCAGGTGTGGGCCGAACTGCCGTCGCATGGCCGGGATTTCGTCCGCGTCTTTGCCGCAGTTGGAGAGACCGCTCAGCAAGTACCGGTCGGATACGTCATACCCTAGGAATGTCAACGTTTTATCCCGCTGCGGCGGTGTGACCGCCGGCCATATTGCCTGGTCGCTGCCGCGGCTGGACCAGAAATCCGCGGCCATGCTGGTGAGAATCGTCACCCCGATGATCCAATAAGACGCTGCTGCCGCCGGTTGGTGCCGGGTCAGGTGTCCCTCCAGGCGCGCCAGGCTGTCCCACAAATCAGTGAAGGTGCCGGTCCATAGCGGTTTGCCTCCCTCGTCCGCGTGATCGACGACGGAAGCCCAGATCATGGTATCGGTCGACAGCGGCTTGCCGATGTCTTCACGCAGCAGGTAGCTGTCCTGGTTGCCCAGGATGTATATCGCGTTGGTGTCGCGCCCCATTTCGCGCGCGTCAAAACCTATCAGCGTATCCGCGGCCATGCTTTTACGTCCCGCTCAAAAAAAACTA
>DAOUEM010000517.1:0-3855 GCA_034430555.1 Anaerolineae bacterium
CGGCGGGGGCGGTGGTGGTTGCCGCGCAGCAGGCCGGGCTGCGGGTGGCACGGCTGGATGGATCGGGCTTACCCGGCGCCTGGACGAGTCACGAAACGCCCGGCGCGGCCGTCGACGTGGCCGTCGGCCCGCAGGGGGCGGTGCTCTATGCAGCGCTGGGCGAAGCCGGTATCGGCATCTACGACCTGTCTGCCCCGGAGGGACCGGTATTGGCCGGCCAGATCGGTGAAACCGGCGCTGTCCAGGTGGTAGAAGTGCAGGCCGGGCAGCTCTATGCCGGCAGCGGACACCGGCTGTATCGCTACGATCTCGCCAATCCACTCGTGCCCACGCAGGCAGCCGTCTATGACCCGCTGCACGACGCGCTGGCCATCGTGCTGCGCCAGGAGTGGGCTTACGTGGCCGATATCGACGGCGGGTTAAAACGCTACCGGATCGACGATTTTGGCGCGCCGCGGCTGGAGGCTGTGGTCTGGTCCGGGACTGCCCATGATGTGGTGGATGACGGGCGGTACCTGTACGTCGCTGCCGGGTGGGGCGGCGTGGTGGCGCTCGACGCCGGGCGGCGGGACTCGCTGACACAGGCCGCGCAGTTGACTGTGCCCGGGCAGGTGACGGCCGTCGCCGTTGCCAGGGATGGTGAGCGTCGCTGGGGGCTGGCCGGGCTGGGGCCGGACGGCGTGGTGCTGCTTGATTGGCTCGACATGGTCAGCCCGCGCCCGGCGGGGCAGTTGGACCTGGGCGGCCTGGTGCGGGATGTGGCGCTGCGGGGGACGATCGGCTTTGCCGCGGTGGAGGGTGTCGGGGTCGTGATCTTCAGCGCCGCCGACCTGTATGCCCCTGATGTGCTGGCGACGGTGCCGCTGGACGGCGCGCCGCACTCGCTGATGGTGGAGGGTACGTTGTTATTTGCCGCCGCGGGGCAGGGCGGGCTGGTGATCGTGGAGACGATCCGCCCGGCAGAACCGGTCATCCGGGGCGTGCTGCCCGCTGCACGCGACGATCGCCCGTTCCGTCACGTGGCGCTGGAAGGCGGCAAACGGGCCTACATCTGCACGGGGACTACCGTGCTGATTGCCGATGTCGATGTGGCCGACGATCCCCATCCGCTGGCCGAAGTGGCGGTTCCGTGCGCGGCCACTGTGGCCCGGAACTTCATCCTGTTCGCCGTGGGCGGCCCGGCGCTGACCGTCGTCAATGCCGCTTCCAGCAGTGAGCCGCTGACCCTGGGCGCTTACCGGGCCGTCGAGTCTATCCGGTCTATTGTCGCTTTTGCGGACCAGGTGTGGCTGGCCGGGGCGGGTGATGGTCCCGGCGCGATGGCGGTTGGCCTGGCGTTAATCGACGGTGAGACGTTTTATGAGGTTGCGACGGTAGGCGACATGGGCGGGGCAAGCGCCCTGGATTGGCAGGATGGTTTGGCCCTGTTGGCCACCGAACGGGGCGCGCTGGTCCGGCTCGACGGGACGCGCCTGCAAACAGTGCTGCCGGGGCTATCGCTCGACCAGACCGTAGCGGCGGCGGCCGATGGGAGCCTGTTGGTGGGAGGCGCGGGTTGGGGAAGGGTAAGCCTGTGGCCGCCGGATCAGGCGGCGCTGACCGCCACGACGGGCACGCCGGCCCTGGTCGAGGACCTGGCCGAAGCTGCGGGCACCGTTTATGCCGCGCTGGGCGACGCGGGGGTGATGGCATCCGGCCCTGGTGGCGTGGGCCGCTGGCAGCCGGGCGCGTCGGGCGGCGCGACCCGGGCCGTTGCCGCCGATGAGAACTTTATCTACCTGGCGGAGGACGGCCCGGACCGGCAGGGCGCGCTGCGTATCCTGGCGGCAGAGACGATGGCGACGGTCACCACGGTGCCGCTGCCCGGTCCGGCGCGGGCGGTCGAGGTGCGCGACCGGCGCGCTTTCGTCGGCTATACGGTAGGTACCGGCGGTGGGCTGGCCGTCGTGGATGTGACGGCGCCTACCGGGGGGTTACAGCCGGTTGGTGGGGCCGACATCCCGGCCACCGGCCTGGTCCTGGCGCGCGATGAGCGTACCGGTTATGCCGTCGATGGCACGATTCTCACCGTCTTTGTGGTGGACAACTGGCCGGCAGTCACCCCGCTTCGCCAGACCCTGCTGCCGCAGCCGGTGACCAGCCTGGCCTTCATCGGGCCCGAACTGCTGCTGGGCCGCTCGGCGGGATCGCTGCTGGTGCTCAGCCTGTACGATCCACTATCGCCCGCGCCGGCTGCCGTCCTGCCCCTGGCCACCGCCGACGCCGTTGGGGTGGATGGTGCCTTATACCTGGCGATGGGTGACATGGGATTAGGGGCGGTCAACCTGGTCACCATGGCGGACCTGGCGGGGCGGCTGGTGACGATCGATGCATCCCCGACGACGGTCCTGTGGCATGATGAGACGACCCTGTACGCGGCGGGCGAAACCGCCCTGCGTGCCTACGATCTGCGCGACCCGGTGGCTCCCGTGCTGCTGGCGTCGGTTCCCCTGGACGGTGGTGAGGTGACCGGCCTCGTCGGGCGGACCACCCGACGCGATGGCAGCTGGCTCTATCTGGCGACCGGTTCCGGCCTGGTGGCTGCCCATCACACAACAGCGGGAGCGCTGGTTGTGCATGATGGTTTGGCCGGGCTTCCCGCGCCGGTTGATGTGCTGGCCGTAACCGAGCGCCAGCTTTACACGCGCAGCATTTTCCAGCGCCTGGACGTGGCTGCTCTGGCGCGTGCCGCTGACCCGGCGTGGTGGATCACGCTGCCCCTGGTGAGTGGTGAGCCGCGCGCCGTGGTCGCCTGGGGCGACCGGGTGCTGGCCGGGACGGCGGCGGGTATCACGGCGCTGCAATGGATGCCGGAGATGGTACAGCCACCCACGGTGTTGGGGACGGCCCACCTGCCGGTGCCGCCGGTTGACGTCGTTGTCGGCCAGGAGGGTGAGGTGTGGGCAGCGGGCGCTGGCGATGTGTGGCGTATCGATGTGCGGGATCCGTCAGCCCCGGCCCTGGTGAGCAGTGTCCCGCTAGCGGGGACTATCGGCGGAATAACGCTGGGGCGTGAGGGTGACCGGTTGGCCGTAGCGGCGGGGACGTGCGGGCTCCGGCTGATGCAGGTCGCGGCGGGAGCCACGCGGGAAATCGGCTATTGGCGCGGCATGGTGGCTCGTGATGTGGTGTTTGTTCCAGGTGGCGGCGGCGAGTTGATGGTGGTCACCGGCCCGGACGGTGTGATGATTCTGCGGGAAGACACGCTGTCTCCACCGCAGGCGCCGATCCCGCCCTACGCACCGGCTCCGGCCGATCGGGCGGTTGGGGCGGGGCAGGCGGTCAGGTTGAGCTGGCAGCCGGCGCCCGATCCCTGTGACCGGTTGCGGTACGAGGTATGGATAGGCGTGGGCGACGCGCCGCTGACCCTCTTGGCCACGACATCTGCGCCTTCCGCCGCGCTGGCTGACCTGCCGCCTGATACAGCCGTGCGCTGGCAAATCGCCGCGGTGGATGCCCAGGACGACCGCAGCGAAAGCCCGGTCTGGTCGTTTGATACCGGACAGGGTCCTGCTGTGGCGGCGGCGCCGGGAGCCTTGACGGCCAACAATCAGCTGCTGCTGCCCACGGCACAGGTTATCGAACCGATGCCGCCGTCCACTGGTGACACTGCCGGCGCCGCCGTGGCTTTCCTTGATCTGAGCTGGCTTGCCCTGCTTTTGGCCGGTGGTGCGGCCCTGGAGATTGGTTTACTGGTCGTCCTGTGGCGCTGGTGGCGCCGCCGATAGGCGCGCCAATTGGGGCGGTAACCCAAACCAAAGAAGCGCCCCGCAGGACGCTTCCCTAGCTCCACAGGTAGGACTCGAACCTACAACC
>DAOUEM010000518.1:0-7990 GCA_034430555.1 Anaerolineae bacterium
AGGCGGGGGCCTTTCATGGACGTGCTGCGGTCGATGACCAGTGCCAGATTGAGCGGGGCATCGGCGCTGCGTTTGTTGGCTAACCGCATGTCAGGCAGGATCTCGAGCAGGATATAGATGACCTGGGGTTCGGTTAAGGGCTTGAGGACACGTTTGCTGGGTGTAATCCGCAGGCTGTAGTAAGGATAGGGTAGCCCGTCGCGGTTGAGGACCATATCATAGTCATATCGATTGGTGTCACTCCCCAAGACATCATACGCCTCGGCGATGTCCCGGAATTGGGCGGCAGCCCCAGGGTTGGTATTGACATCCGGGTGGAAACGACGCGCGGCCCGTCGGTAGGCAGCCTTAACATCCTCCGAGTGTGCTTCCGGGGATACGCCGAGAATGGCATAGTAGTCCTGGATTGTTTTCATATGACTTACGTGTCCCAACCAACAAGCAGATTAGGATGAAGTGTCTGGGTTGCTGGCATGCTTAACCTGGAATCTGCAAGACAATCGCCGATATATTGTCGGACCCGCCGCATTCATTGGCGGCGACGATCAGTCGGTCACAGGCTTCCTGTGGCGTCTCAGAATTGAGGATAATGTCCAATACATCCTCTTCCGAGACCATGTTCCATAATCCATCGCTGCACAGCAGTAAAAACGACTCGGCCGGCAGCCGCCGTGTGACTGTATCCACCTCCAGGTTATCGCTCTGGCCTAGGGCCCGATAAAGCACGTTTTTCTGGGGATGCTGGGCGGCTTCTTCCGGCGTTAACTGGTCAAGCTCGATCAGCCGCTGCACCAGTGAGTGATCGCGTGTGATCTGTTCCATGCCCAGGGCCTGGGTCACCAGGTATGCCCGACTGTCGCCCACGTGCACGATGTGCGCCAGGTCCCCCAGCACGGCTGTCGCCGTCACCGTTGTACCACCTTCCGGGATCATCTTGACCACGACGTCGTTGGCGTGTTTGACGGCTTGCGTCAGTATCTCGGTGGTGGTGATCTGGTCCGAGTCGATGATGTCACTTTTGGTTAGCATTGGCAGGAATATCTTGTCCGTCACGTGCTGGGCCAGCACACGTGAGGCAATCGCCGAGGCTTTCTCGCCATCATGATGGCCGCCCATCCCGTCGGCGACAATGAACAGGCCAAAGTCCACGACTTGGTCGGCGTTTCCCTGGGAGGCGTAAAAGGTCAGCACCGAGTCTTGATTGTTGCTGCGGACCATACCCACATCGCTGCTTTGCCCGTAGAGCAGGTGCTGGCTGGGTCGCCGGGCCAGCGCGCTTTCCAGGGAAGGCAGCTGGCGGGTAGCCCCGTCCGCCACAAAAGCCTGCTCCTTAGCCATCTGCATGGCGGCGGGAGCTTCGGGTTCAGCTGCGGCGATTCCTTCAGTCGTCTCTTCCACTTGAGGGGCAGCGATCTCGGCGGCCTCTGTGGAGGAGGGTGGCTCATTTCTAAAGATACGGCGCAAGATATTCATGGTTCCGTCCTCTCCGGGGAGGGTTACGCCGTTAAAGCGTAGACATGATGGTCAGATGAGCCGATATACACCACATTTTCAAAGACATAGGGGGAAGACGGAATTGGTCCTTCAGTGGTAAAGACCCAGCGTTGTTTGCCTGTCTTGGCATCGACACAGTACACGTTTTTATCAATGCCGCCGATATACACGGCGCCGTCTGCCACCGCTGGAGAGGAGGTGACCTGATTTTCCGTCTCGAACCGCCAGCGTTCTTTGCCGTTCTCAATGTCCAGCGCATAGAGGTTGCCATCTACTGAGCCGACATAGAGTGATTTCGCCTCGGTGTCGATAGTCGGGCTGGACCATACCGGCTTCTGAGTGCGGTAGCGCCAGACGGCATAGCCACCCTTGATGTCATACGCGTATACGTGCCAGTCGTTCGAGCCAAAGTAAGCGATGCCTTCGTGCACGACGGGCGCTGAGGTGACCCCGCGTCGTGCGCGGAAGCGCCATTTGGGGGTGCCGCCCAGATCAAGACCGACAACTTCGCCGGTCTCGGAGCCAAACACCACGTGTTCGTCGGTGACGAATGGTTGAGTGCGTATGGGGCCGCCGGCGTCGTACTTCCAGATCACACGGCCATTGGCCGACTTGGCCGCGTAGAGATTGCCGTCGTCGCTGCCAAAAAAGACGTGACCGTGAGCTACCCGGGCGGTGCATCGGGCCGGGCGTTCGGTCATGATCGTCCACACGATGCGTCCGGTGCGCATGTCAATGGCGTATACCAGGGTGTCTTCCGAGCCAACAATGGCGATTTGATTCTCGAGATCGAGAACCGGCGATGCCGCCAGGCCGCCTTCAGTTGCGAATTTCCATTTGAAGGAGCCGTCGCTGGCCTGCAAGGCGTACAGGTTATTGTCGTAATTGCCGACATAAACGGTCCCGCCGTGCACAATCGGCGACGAGCGTACCTCGTCCTCGCACCGGAATTTCCAGATGGGCACAACCGAGCCGCCTTCATCTGCGAATTCGTCCTCTTCAACGGCTTCACCGCTGCTCACGCCGATACTGGCGCGCGGACGTGCCAGCTTCTCCAGCGCTTCCTTCATGGCGCGCGCCGAAGGATAACGCTCCGAGGCATCGTAGGCCAGGGACTTCATGATGATCGCTTCCATGGCCTCCGGCACTTTGTCATTAAACTTGGTGATCGGACGCTCGGAAAAACTGAAGGGCGGTTCCAGGCGTGGATCACGGCGTGTCATGACATGGTGCAGGGTGGCGCCGACGGCATAGATGTCGCTGAGCGGCGTGGCGTCGCCCTTGTATTGCTCCGGGGCGGAGTATCCCTCCGTACCGATCATCGTGCCCTTTTGCCCGGATTCAAACACCTTGGCGATGCCGAAGTCGATGAGGCGGACGTTGCCGTGCTGGTCAATCATCACGTTGGAGGGCTTGACATCACGGAAGATAATCGGTTCCCCTCCGTGCTCGTGCAGATAGGCCAGCACATCACATAATTCTATCGCCCACTTGCGGACCGTTTCGGTGGTGATCTTTTCCATGCCGATCGAATTGAGAATGGCTTCCATGTCTTTCCCGCTGATGAACTCCATCACCAGGTAAACATGATTGGCATCGGAAAAATAATCATAGATTTCCGGCATTGCGGGGTGGCTCAGAGAGGCTAGAATATCCGCTTCCCGCTCAAAGCTGCGGATAGTCGTCTCGCGGATATGCGGGTCGGTCGCCAGGTTGAGCATCTCCTTCACGGCGACATACCGCGTCACATTTGGGAACCGGAGGTCACGTGCTTTGTATACCGACGCCATGCCGCCCACGCCCAGCACGCCCATAATGCGCCAGCGGTTCTGCAATACGGTACCCGGTTGCAGGGAATGCCCGTGTGGACTGTCCGGCAGGTTACTGAGTTTTTGTGTGTCAACCATGGAGAAGTGTCCTAGTTCGCTTTGCCCAGCCTGTGTATCATGCTTGCTACTGATAAAACGCGATGAGATTAGGGCTATTATAGTGACCTGGCGGGGTTCATGCAATTGATCACCTCTTGACCAATAGCTGTATTATAAGTGGCGGAAAAGTGAGAGACAAGCTGAAAAGACCATGGATGCCTCATTCTTATCACTTTATGTACATATTCCTTTTTGCCGGCAGCGCTGTTCATATTGCGCTTTTAATACCTATGCCGGGCAGGAAGCTCTGATACCCGCCTATGTCGACGCACTCTGTAACGAGATAACCCTGGTCGGCCAGGCTGGTGGACGGCCGCCGGTGCACACCGTTTATTTTGGCGGTGGAACGCCCAGCGTGCTCACCCCGGCCCAACTTCAACGGATACTTGATGCGATTGCACATGCATTTAGTATGGCGCCAGGCGTTGAAGTGTCGCTGGAGGCCAACCCCACCACGGTGGCACAGGCGTACTTCCAGGCGCTGCGGGCTATCGGCGTGAATCGTCTGAGCCTGGGTGCCCAGTCTGCCCACGCGGCAGAACTACGCTTGTTTCAGCGAGATCACGACTGGCAGGCTGTCGTAGCCTCGGTAGCGGCGGCGCGGGCAGCGGGCTTCGACAATATCAACCTCGACCTGATCTATGGCATCCCCGGGCAAACGCTGTCCGGGTGGCGGCAGTCGCTGGAAGCAGTGCTGGCGTTGCAGCCGGAGCATGTTTCCCTGTACAGCCTGGGTATCGAGCCGGGAACGGCCATGCAGGTGTGGGTCGATCGGGGGCAGGTTGCAGCGCCGGATTCTGATTTGGCCGCCGATATGTACGATCTGGCGAGCAATATTGTATTGCAGCAAGGCTACCTCCAGTACGAGATCAGCAACTGGGCCAAACCCGGTTTTAGGTGCCGTCATAATCTGCAGTACTGGCGTTGTCAGGACTACCTGGGATTTGGTGCCGGGGCGTTTGGTTATGCTGCGCGGTTTCGGTATGCGGTGGTGGACTCGCCGTGGGCGTATATCCGCTGCCTGCCATCTGTCACCACAGCCTCCGGCCAGGCACCTGCGTTCTTTCCGATATCCCCCGCCGTTGATCAAGACAGCCTTGAGCAGGTCGAGGATGATCAGGCGCGGGCTGAGATGATGATCCTTGGCTTACGGCTGGTTCAGGAAGGCGTCTCACGGGCGGCATTTGAACAGCAGTTTGGCCGGCCAGTGGAGACCTATTACAAAGCGGAGCTTGAGAGATTAGTAAATACTGGATTAATTACTATCAATGAAGAGTGTATCCGGCTGACACAACAAGCCTACCTCATAGCAAATCAAGCACTAGTTAATTTCGTGTAGTCAAACCATATTCTAACGACAATCCAAACCAATCCAAACTTTCAGGCCTCCCGCTCCAGCAGGCGATAAACCAAACCTTTCAGAACTTCCAGAGACACCGACTTTTTTTTCTTTTGGAACTGGTCAAAGAACGATAAGGCATTGTCGGTAAAACGCGTCTCATAATCTACCGCAAATTTACGTGCTTCCAGGCTGTCCAGGATAGCCACGGCGCGTGCCAGCTCTTCCTCACCCTCGTGGGGCTTCTCATAGATGTGGGCTAGCTCCGGGCTGTGCCCTAACCCATATAATATCGGCAGCGATTTTTTGCGGGATATGATGTCGGTGGCGGCGGACTTGCCGGTTTTTTCTGGGTCTCCCCAAATACCGAGAATGTCATCGCGAATCTGGAAGGCCAGACCTAGATTACGGCCGAAGTCCGCATACCGTTGGGATTCTTCCGGCGGCAGGCTGGCAATCACTGCCCCAAGCTGAGCGCTGGTCGCGATCAGGGCTGCCGATTTTCCTCCGATCATCTCCATGTATTCATTAACGGCCACGTTGCTGCGTGTTTCGAATGTCATGTCCAGGTGCTGACCCCGTGTGAGCGCCAGGTTGGTCTGCTCGAAAATGCGATAGGCCTCCAGCACCTGTGGGGCAGGGACGCCGGTCTCGGTGAGTCGCCAGAGTTCCTGGTGAGCGAGGGCAAACATCGCGTCTCCAGCGTTGATAGCCGTGGCCATCCCCCAGATTTTCCACACGGTATCCCGCCCACGCCGAAGTGGGCTGTTATCTTCGATGTCGTCGTGTATCAGGGAAAAATTATGGATGAGCTCGATGGCAGCGGCAGCGGGCAGCGCTTTTCTCCATTCACTCCCGGCAATTTCAGCACACAATAACAACAGCATCGGGCGCACCTGCTTGCCGGATTTGCCGCCCGTCGGGTTGCCTTCGGCATCCACCCAACCAAGATGGTAACGCAGCATCAAGTCTAGCTCGGGTGGACCGGGCATAAAACGGTCGGCCGCCTGCCGGAGTTCGTGGCTAAGCTCAACCGCATATTGCTGAAGGTAAACCTGGGGATCGGTCATGGTTCAGACTCTGGGACTTTCGACGTGAGGTGGAGAGGCGTCTGGGCAAGAGCGGCGATATCACGCGCCCCGGAAGCGAACATGGTGATTTGCAGCTGGCGGGTTAACAGACTTATCAGGTCGAGGATAGCTTCCGGCGATTCGGCAGCCGCCTTCAGGAACGGGCCGGCAATGCCACCCAGGTCTGCGCCCAGCGCGATGCACTTGGCGACGTCGATACCCTCTCGCAGACCGCCGCTGGCGATGAGCCGCGCCTCAGGAGCGCCCCGCCGCGCGTAGATCAGGCTGTGTGCCGTCGGGATGCCCCAATCGGCAAATGAGGCCGCTACCTGGGCATGAAAAGCGGTCTGCGCCCGGTGATACTCGACCTCGCTCCAGGACGTGCCACCAGCCCCGGCCACGTCCAGCACCTGCACACCGGCCTCGAAAAGCTGGCGTGCTGCCGTCTCGGAAAAGCCCCAGCCGACCTCTTTGGCGATCACCGGAACCTCTAACATGCTGGCGATCTGCGCGATCTTATCCAGCAGTCCCGCGAAATTACCATCGCCTTCCGGCTGCACGGCTTCTTGCAGGACGTTGAGGTGCAGGATCAGCGCGTCGGCTTCGACCATGTCCACTGCACGACGGCATTGATCAATCCCATACCCGTAGTTCAACTGTACGGCGCCTACATTGGCAAATAACAGGATGTCAGGCGCGACATCGCGAACCTGGTAAGTTGACGCCAGCGTGTGATCCTCAATCGCCGCGCGCTGCGAGCCAAGTCCCATGGCGATGCCGGTATGCTGGGCGGCAGCCGCCAGGAGAAAATTGATCGTCTGTGCTTCGGCGGTACCGCCGGTCATGGAGGATATCAGTATCGGGGCAGAAAGGGTTTTGCCCAGGAAAGTTGTCTGTGTGTCGATGGTTGCCAGGTCAATTTCAGGGACTGCCTGGTGCATAAAGGCATAGTGTTCCAGGCCGGTGGTCAGGCGTGGAAACTGGACATTTTCCTCCAGGTTGATGCGGATATGGTCGGCTTTGCGGCTCTCGGTGGTTGGCTCTTCCGCAACTTTACCCATGATCGAGTGTTCCTTGTGTAGGGCGGATGTGAGCCCAAATCTACCAGTACACTCTGGACGTGTCAAAAAAACGGGCTGACTCGCCTTTGCTGGGACTTGAGTGTCTCACCAGCAGAGGTATAATCACATGGAGTAACTCATACACATGGAGGAAAACTACATGGGTAACGCAGACGTCGAACAGCGCGTGAAGAACATTATTGTCGATCTACTGGGCGTAGAGCCGGACAAGGTGACGCCTGACGCCAAGTTCCGGGAAGACCTCGATGCCGATTCGCTGGACCTGGTTGAACTGATCATGGGCTTTGAGGAAGAATTCGGCGGCGAAATCTCCGATGAAGAGGCACAGAAGATCACGACCGTTGGTGAGGCCCTGACCTACATCAACACGCGCATGATAGACAGTGATTAAGTCTATACTTTTGACTTGTTTCACTTATCTGAATTAGACATCAAGGCGAATTGGAGCGGATGAGTGTTGTCCGCTCTAATTACTGTATCCTGAGCTGATGGGCAAAGAGCAGCCCAGCCGCGGCTATCAGCCCGGCAAAGATCAGACCACCGCCGCCAACCGCGAGCGTGATGCCCAGCGTATTCACCAACCGCAGCCCCTCTGCCAAACCTATCAGCCCGCAGCCCATGGCCCCACCTGCGATCAGGAGTACCGCGGTCTGTCGGAGCCTGTTCGTTAGTGATCGGCCCCGCCAGGCTACCAGTCCCAGCAAGACCAGCGTACCGACACATAACACGAACTGCTGCCGGTAGTTGGGATCGCCCCGGGCGGTGGTTATAAAATCGAGCGGTGGGAACAGTGACAGGGCCAGCGCCGCTGCCACCACGACGATGCCCCAACGTAGATATTGGCTATCAAAGTCAAGTGTAGTCAGTGCCAACAGCACGGCGACCAGTCCCAGCGCTGATCGCAGCAGGAAGCTTGGCAGCAGCATGAGCGCACCGGCATGCGCTTCCGGATGGAGGGTGGTCCATTCCGCCAGGTCCCGCCCTCCTGGCGAAAGACTGGCGTCCGGGTGCCAGACCCACGGTAGGAAGTAGGCCACCACCCCCAGCGCCAATAAGCCGATGACGATCAAATGGTTG
>DAOUEM010000519.1:0-7322 GCA_034430555.1 Anaerolineae bacterium
CCGATCAGGAACATCACGCCCGCCGGGATGAGCAGCCCCCACTCCCGCGAATAGAGATAGCCCACCACAAATGGCGCGCCAATCACCGCCATCACGTAGGGCGCGATCAGGTCGCCGCTGCCTTCACTCAGCAGCAGGATGGGCACGATAGCCACCATCACATAGACCGGAATCAGCAGGCCCCACTGGGCGCGGTCCAACCACCAGCCGTAGACGAAGGGCGCGGCAATCGCCAGCAGCACGTAGACCGGGATCAGGTTCCCGTCAACCGACAGCACCGCCGCCAGCAAGATCAGCACGGCTATCGCCCCGGTGACGTACGAGACGATGATGGCCCACGGTTCCCGCCCCTGCAGGTACACCCAGCCGAAGGCCGCCGCCGACACCCCCAGCCCGGCGATCCAGGCCCAGGCGGTGAGGTTCACGTTAAACAGGTTGCTCACCAGCAGGATCGCGCCGAGCACGATCAAAGCCCCCGCGCCGATGATGCGCCCCCGCTGTTCGTTGCTTTCCATCATGGGATTTCCCCCTCCATATAGCAGTCACATTACTCCATTATACGGTTTAAACGGCGGCGGGTTGCGTGGGCGACCTTCCGGCGGCGTGATGACCGGGCAGGAAGACAGGGGCGAGCAGTTGGTGGCGGTCGTGGTCGATTTTATCGCCGCCAGTAGATAAAATCCGCCGAAATACATCTGCCTTACCGCTGACCAGGGAGCCACCCATGTTTGATCCATCCGCGCTGCTGCTGTTCGTGCTCGCCACGCTGGGCCTGCTGATCGTGCCGGGGCCTGCCGTGCTGTATATCGTGGCCCGCGGCATCGACCAGGGCCGGCTGGCCGGTATGGTCTCCGTGCTGGGGATACAGGTGGGCACCCTGTTCCACGTGACCGCCGCCGCGCTGGGCCTGTCGGCGCTGCTGGTGTCGTCCGCCCTGGCCTTCAACGTGGTCAAGCTGCTGGGCGCGGCCTACCTGGTGTTCCTGGGCGTGCGTAAACTGCTGGAGAAAGATTCGGCTGCTCCGACCGCCGCCGTCGAGCGGCAACGGTTAACGCGCATCTTCCGGCAGGGCGTGGTGGTCAACGTGCTGAACCCCAAGACGGCGCTGTTTTTTTTCGCCTTTTTGCCCCAGTTCGTGGACCCCGCGCGCGGCTCGGTGCCGGTGCAGATTTTTACGTTGGGCTTCATCTTCGTGACGCTGGGCATTTGCAGCGACGGGACCTACGCCCTGCTGGCGGGCACGGTCGGCGACTGGCTGAAGCGCAGTCGCGGCTTCTGGCGAGGCCAACGGCTGTTTGCCGGGGGCGTGTACATCGCGCTGGGCATCACCACGGCCCTGGCCGGTGCGGAGAAGTAGGGGGGTAACATGTCATGCCCGATGGAAAATGCCCTACAATGGAATGGGGACAGGAAGCAGGTCACACGGAGGGCACGATGCGTAAGCGGTTGTGGTCTGGCTGGCGAAGGGCGGCGCTTGGCATTGTTTTGTTTATTGTGTTGGCACTGGTAACGGCGCTATCGGCACGGGCGCAGGGCGATGGTGCGATGGAGCCGCTGCTCACCCTGCGCCATGAGGACCAGGTGTTCGGTGCAGTTTGGAGCAGGGATGAGAGCCGTCTTCTCACCTGGTCTTGGGATGGCACGGCGCGGCTGTGGGACGCGGCCAGCGGCGAGGAGTTGCTCACCCTGCGCCACGAGGAAGGCGTGTATGGCGCGGCCTGGAGTGGGGACGAGGGCCGCCTGCTTACCTGGTCGGACGATGGCACGGCGCGGCTGTGGGACGCGGCCAGCGGCGAGGAGTTGCTCACCCTGCGTCATGAGGACCGGGTTTTGGGCGCGGCCTGGAGCGGTGATGAGAGCCGCCTGCTCACCCGGTCAGCGGATAGCACGGCTCGGTTGTGGGATGCGGCCAGCGGCGAGACAGTGTTCACTCTGCGCCATGAGGACGTAGTGTTGGGCGCGGTCTGGAGCGAGGACGAAACGCAACTGCTCACCTGGTCATTAGATGGCACGGCGCGGCTGTGGGACGCGGCCAGTGGCGAGGCGTTGCTCACCCTGCGCCACGAGGAAGGTGTGTATGACGCGGCCTGGAGTGAGGATGAGGACCGCCTGCTCACCCGGTCAGCCGATGACATGGTGCGGCTGTGGGACGCGGCCAGCGGCGATGAGTTGCTCGCTCTGCGTCATGAGGGGAGGGTGGGTGGCGCGGTCTGGAATGAGGCCGAGACACAGCTGCTCACCTGGTCGTGGGATGGCACGGCGCGGCTGTGGGACGCGGCCAGTGGCGAGGCGCTGCTCACCCTGTGCCATGAGCGCGAGGTGGAGGGCGCGGCCTGGAATGAGGCCGAGACGTGGTTGATCACCTGGTCGAGGGATGACATGGTACGAGTGTGGGATGCGGCCAGCGGCGAGGAACTGCTCGTCCTGCGCCATGAGGATTCGGTGTGGGGCGCTGCCTGGAACAGGGATGAGACACAGCTGCTCACCTGGTCATTCGATGGCGCGGTACGGCTGTGGGACGCGGCCAGCGGCGAGGAGTTGCTCACCCTGCGCCATGAGAACTGGGTGCATGGTGCGGCCTGGAACGCGGATGAGAGTCGCCTGCTCACCTGGTCATTCGATGGCACGGCCCGTGTGTGGGCGGTGCCGTAGGGACGACCGGCTGGTCGTCCTGACGCAACCCCAAACGCACACAGACCCGCCCCACTCGGACGGGTCTGTTGATTCACCGGGGTGGTCGGGCCTCTCGCGGCGGGTTATGCGCCGGGGCTGCCCGCTGTTTCGTCTTCCTCCGATGGGTTGAAGCCGATGGCGGAGAACAGCTCGGATGAGACCTGCGCCGCCTGCTGGATCATGGTCATCTGTTTTTCCAGATTCGCCAACTGCTGCGATTCTTCCTCGGTTTTCAGCATGTTGTAGAGCCGCTCCGGCTTGGAGAAGTGGTAGCGCATCAGGGCCAGGGTCAGGCTGTGCGTCTCCAGGTTGGCCCGCATCTGCACCAGGTTGTTCAGGTTCTTCTGGATCTGCTGGATCGGGTTGCGGAAGAAGACGGTGACCAGTTGGATCAGGCTCAGCCCGCCGGTGACGGCCACCAGTTCCACCGCCACCTGCTCCGGCCAGAAAAGGTTCACCACGGCCAACAGCAGTGTCAGCAGCAGGAAGCCGAAACCGAAGCCGATCAACAGCCGGTTCGTCCAGAATATCTGGTGGTAGATGCGGGTCGCCCGCCGCCGCGTCAGGTCCAGGTATTCGATCTGCTTCATATCCTGGTAGGCCAGCAGGTTTTGCTTATCCAGGAAGTAGGAGCGGTACTCGCGGAAGTTGATGCTGTCCTGGATCAGCTCGTCCGGGATCACCGGCGGGCTTTGCCGGCTCCTTTGATCGTAGAGCACGGCCACCAGGTCGTTGAGGCTGTGGATGATCTCGACGTTGAGCACCTTCTGGGCGAAGTCCAGGCCCGCCAGGTGACGCTCCAGGTTGGGCGAGGCCGTCAGCACGTCGGAGAGGATCAGGTTGTCGATGGGGTAGCGGGAGCGCAGGCCGGTCAGCAGCGTTTTGATCTTGATGTCGGTGTACACGCCGATCACGACCACGTAGACGTGCAGGTCCAGGTCGCGCCCCACGATCCGGTCCAGGATGTCCGCCAGAGGGGACGGCGCGTCGACGTCGAAGCTGGTCTCCGGCTGGGCGCCGCCGCGCTCGTAGAAGGGCGGCTTGAAGTCGTACACCGAGTCGGAGGCCACGCTGTAATGGATGGTATTGCCGACCCGGTAGCCCTGCGCCGATGTGGCCTGCACCTCGGCGTTTGGCCTGGCTCCTTTTTCCGCCCAGGGCGCGAGGGACTTATGCAGGCCCTCGATTGGCTCCGCCGACCAGGAATGGGCCTCGCAGTGGGAGCCGTACAGGCGGCGTTCCTCGTCGTAGCTGGCCGAGGGCTGGTGCCAGTCGCGGATGTGGATGACGTGCAGCGGCTCCTGCCGGGCCTCATCCACCTTGGCCAGCGTGTCAAACAGCGAAGCCAGCGGTCCCGCTTGCAGCAGGTCGTCGGGAATCTTGCGGCGGTTGGTTTGGGGGTCAGGCTCCAGCTTCACCCGGTCCGGCTGATCATCGGACGGCGACCCCACCAGCATCCGCAGCGCCTCGTCTTCCGGCAGGCACAGGCGCAGGCCGGCATCCAGGAAGAAGGCGTTTTGCAGGCACTGGGTGATCAGGATATAGACGCTCTTGGCGGTCTTGGCGGAGGAGGCCGTCGGCCCCGCCGCCGCTGCCACGGGTGAAACACTTGAGTCGGCCATTGGTTTTGCTCCTCGTCCCTGAGTGTGCCGGGTGGATAGGGCGGTTGGTCTCGCCCGGCAGGCTCTATGATGCGTCAGGTCGGCGCGCAGGGCAAATGCGCCCTCGCCGAATGGATATCTCTGGTAGGGGCGAATCGGTGATTCGCCCGCGGTGCCTCGCCCGCAGTGCCTGACCAACGACATATCGCGTGCCGGACATTCCGGTATCGCCGGCTTATACCCCGGTCTATAATGGGCCTGGTTTACCGTTGAGATGAGTGGTCATGGGGAGGGTACTATGTCGACCGGGTTTGATACAAATATGGTGGCGGCGCTGGTCCGGGCTTCCGATGCCGCCTCACAACAGTATCAGGACCGCCCGTGCGAAAATTGCGGGGCAGACGCGTCCAGGCCCTACGTCTTCCAATACGCCCGCACGCTCTCGAAGCAGTCCCGTACCGTAGGAGACACCACGACCACCACGACCAGCTTCGGCGACGTCAGCGCCCGTGCCGCCGGCCTGTGCAGCGGCTGCGTGGACCAGCACCGGCGCAAAATCTCGCGCCAGTTCCAGCGGGGTCTGATTGTTGCAGGGCCGATCACGCTGATCGGCCTGGTGTTCGGCCTGACGACACCCGATTCCGATCTCAGGGAGATCGCACTGGTTGTCGCCCTGATGGCGGGTATCGTGGTGATCGTTTCTATCTACCAGTTGTGGAGCTACCGTGACGAGGACAACGTAGGCCGCCGCAAGGCGCTGGCGCTGCACCAGCCGGCGCTGGAGGAGCAGGGCTACGACTCGTTCTGGGCACAGTTCAGCCTCGACGAACTGAAAGAACGCCTGGCCCGCGAGCAGGGGTGACGCTCCGCCATCCCCGTAGGGGCGTTCAACTGAACGCCCGGATCGAACCCGCCGTAGGGACGTCCGGCTGGACGTCCGCGGACAATCTGCCGATTGTCCCTACGGCCCTGCCGCCGCCCCGACCGGCAGGCGGCTCAGCGCCGCTTCCGCCTCGATGAAGTGGCTGTTGCGGGCCAGCGCATCCCCGTAGTAGCGGCGCGCGTTGGCGATATCGCCCAGCCCGGCGTAGGCCAGCCCCATGTAGTAGTAGACCTCTTCCACCCCGTGCGAGGTATTGAGCACCTGCTCGCCCAGCGCGATGGTATCGTGGAAGCGGCCCGTCGCCAGGTAGGCCTCGAACGGCCCGAACTGGTACCACAGGTAGCGCCAGGGCAGCCCGATCTCCTGCGCCCGCTCGAAGGCGATCACGGCGTCGCCGGCCTGGCCCAGCGTCAGCAGCGCCGTGCCCAGGTTGAACAGGGCAAAGGCGTTTTCCGGGTTGCCCTGGATTTCCGCCTCGGCCTGGAACAGCGTCATCTGGGCGTTGCTGGTGGCGTTCCAATGCGGCCCCAGGATGGCCTCGATGCGCGGCGCGGCCTCCGGCGGAAAGACCACCATGTAGGCCCGGTTGAAGGGCTGCCACAGCGCGTCGAAGTCGACGTAGCTGATCGGGCGGCCCGTATTGTTGCGCCCGGCCCCCAGCACCGAGTCGAAGGTGAGGACCTGGCCGGCCTCGTCGTCGTAGCCCATCACCACGCGGTTGTGGCCCATCCAGCCTTCGCGGCCGTTGTTGTAGACGTTTTCCACCAGCACGGGGAAGCCCGCCGCCACCAGCCGCCGCAGGATGTCCAGCGTGCCGCCGGTGCGGACCACGGCCCGCAGCTCCTGCGCCTCCACGAAGGTCACCATCTCGATGCCGCGCACGCTGGGATCGCGGTCGTTGGGCTTGATGCCGCGCGTCACGCCGTCGCGGGTGCCGCGCCAGTCGTGGTAGAGCAGCATCATGGTGAGGGCGGCGCTGGCGCAGCCGTTATACTGCTGCCAGATCAGCCGCATCCCGCTCAGGCGGGCGGCGCGCGGCGGCGTATCGGGCGTGGGGTAGGGGCTGGGCGTGAGGGTCGGCGTGGCGCTGGGCACGCGCGTCGGGATGGGGCGCGGCGTATCGGTGGGCTGCCGGGTGGGGGTGGGTGTCCAGGTGGGGGGCAGCGTCCAGGCGGGCAGCGGCGTCGACTCCTGGGCGTGGGCCTCCGGCGGCCCCCAGGCTAATGACCCGCTCCCTCCCGCGATCGGCAGGCCCGCCAGCAGGACGGCGGCGGCCAACAGCAGGCTCAGGGCGGCGGCGGTTGATCTCATTGGGATAGAATGGCCGAAGTCGGGCGGTTTGTCAAAAATCCGCTGGCGTATGATGCCGTAGGGGCGTTCAACTGAACGCCCGCTGTGACGGTCACGTGGTTTAGACGCCTCGGCCCGCCGGAATCTCAGGCCATATCCGCCAGATCGGTATAATGGCCGTCGCCGTTGCCTTCATTGGTGGTGAGGGGTGTACGATGCCGTTTACCATTATCCTGATCGGCCCCATGATGGCCGGCAAGAGCACGGTCGCCGCCCTGCTGGCGGAAAAACTGGGCCTGCCCCGGTACACAGTCGACGAAACGCCGCCGCCCTCCGTTTTTTGCTGAAAGCTGACCGCTGATGGCTGTTCCCGCTCCACCGATTTGGCGCTTCCCCCAACCCCCGGTATAGTTGAGGCCCATCGCTCACCGGCCTCAACGAGGACGCCTATCTATGAAGCACTACGTCGCCATCACCTGTGAAGCGCTGGCCCGCCAGGCCTACGCCATCGCCGCCAACTCCCCGCACACCATCACCGTCAAGCTGTTCGAGCAGGGCTTACACAATACGCCCAAACTGCTGCGCGAAGCCCTGCAGGAAGCCGTCGACGCCATCCCCCCGGATGAATGCGACGCCATCCTGCTGCTCTACGGCATCTGCGGCACCTCGACGCTGGGGCTGACGGCCCGCCACACCCCGCTGGTCATCCCCCGTGCCCACGACTGCATCACGCTGTACCTCGGCTCCCGCGAGCGCTACCGGGCCGAATTCGACGCGCACCCCGGCACCTACTGGTACAGCCTCGATTACATGGAGCGCAATCGCGACCGCAACAACGCCGGCCTCGGCGCGGCCAATCTCGGCGCGATGGACGA
>DAOUEM010000520.1:0-2182 GCA_034430555.1 Anaerolineae bacterium
ACAGCCAGGCAGGCCAGGATTCCGAACACCACTTTTGTGGGCCGTTTGATAAGTGCCGTCACGTTCATCGTTATCCATCCTTCCCGATTCGTGTTTTCCGTCACAGTACACCCACACTCTATCGGGGGATCGTTGCCTGCCTGTTGCCGGATTGTAAAAAGTGTGTAAAAGGCAAGCCCCGTACTTACTTGTACAGGGCTGCCTGGATATCCTGTTTATCCGAACGATCAGGTGTCGTGGGTCGCACCGCGCTGCCAACTCGCATACAGGTCGACCAGACCCAGGATGACGATCACACAGGCAACGAGGTAATATCCAGCCAGGTTCACATGGAAATCGTCGGGGGTGTAGCTCCCGGCAGCCGCCGCCTGATATGCAACACGACCCCAAACGGGCATCACACTCTGGGTGAGCAGACCCAGTGCAACGAGCACAAGCCCGGCCACGAGGGTGGAGAACGATTTATGTGGAAGCATCAAGGCAAACCTCTTTTCCAGAATGAAGCCGCTACGATTCTGGCGCAGGCTCTGGCCTGAGCTGCCCGGTCAGGATGATCCAGGCGGACAACGCGCCCAGTGGGACCCATCCGAGCGGCCCCAGGTAGCTGACAAGGATACAATTGGCCCCGCCCATGAACAGCAGCGTGGTGATCCCTGCGCCTATGACGTTGGTTGCGGAGTGGGCCAGGCTCGACGCCCAGATGCTGCCTGTCCGCAGGCGCAGCCAGCCAAAGATGATAGACAGCAGGATCGTGCCCACCGGGAAGATCAACATCCCCGTAACGGGATGGTCGGGGAAGTTGTATCCCCGGATGATGAGTGGAAAGTGCCAGACTCCCCAGATCAGGCCAGTAACCAGCGCCGCGAGGAGCGGGCGCTCGCCAAACAGTCGCAGCTGGAGATAGCTCCGCCAGCCGAACTCCTCGCCCCATAAAATGGGCGTCGCTATCAGGGAGGTCACCAGGAGCTGGATCGGTATCGCGAGCCAGATGCCGGGAGGCAGCACAGGCACGCTCGTCCCCGGCCTCAGCGACGTCAGCGCCCGCTGAAGCGAGAAATCCGGCTGGCTGATTCCCAACACCACCGCCACGACCACGATGAACAGCGTCACCAGCAGCGGTAGCATCCAGGCCACCAGATAGTAGGGCCACTTCCGCAGATTCAGGCGCAGCCCGGCGTCGGCAAAACCCTCGCGGGTGATCCATTTTCGCACGATGATGGCCGCAATTGCCGGGGCAAAACCACCCGGCAGCGCCACCAGCTGAAACAGCGAGTCACGAGGCGATACGCCGAGTCGAATAGGAATTTCCCATAGAATCCAGGCCATCCCGAAGGCAAGCAGCAGATAACTGACGATGCCTTTAGACTTACTGTCCATCGATAGCTCTCCTTCGTGCGCAGCAGCACTGGCGTAGGAGCCTGGTTATCCACTTCTTACGAGCGGCGGCGAATCGACAACAATATTTTATTTGGTGGACGTCTGGCTGCCTGCGTCACCACTCCTGCGGCGACTATGTGGGGTTAGTAAAGGCGATACATCCAGAGCCAGTAACTTGCTTGAGTGAGAATAAAAGAATCTATCTGTCTTCGATTGGTGGGAAACGAGAGCACCCGTCTATGTGAGGCGGGCATTCGTTCAGCGACCCCCGGCAGGTGGCCTACCCACCGCTCCCGCCACCGGCGTTTTCGGCCAGGGCGGATGCCTCTGGGACGAGCAGAGCGAGCGTCGTCAGGGCCAACAGGATGAAGCGGATGCGGTTGGGGCGTGACAACCAGCCCCAAAACGAGATCAGTCTTTGCTGCATGGGCCTTTTCCCTTGACTCTTGATTATCAATACTGACAGTATAGACTATTTTGGAGGGACGAGAAGTCGATTCAGGCCGGGTAAACCGACCTATACCCTCATACCACCTGTGGGAATCGGATGCCCTGTTGTTGTGCAGAGCGAGAAGAAAGGCTTGACCCCCGCCCAATGCGAATTTACAATCGGCGGCGCACGGGCTTTACACCCATCATTCAGGAGTAACAATCCATGGAGTTAAGCAAGGTCCATACTGACAAGGCACCGGCAGCGGTCGGCCCGTATTCGCAGGCGATCGCGGTTGGGGATTTCGTATTTTGCTCCGGGCAGGTGGCAATCGACTCGACCGGCAAGATCACGGCGGACGACGTGCAGGGGCAG
>DAOUEM010000521.1:0-2733 GCA_034430555.1 Anaerolineae bacterium
TATCTCGCCCTCCCAGGACCAAAGCCAGCCCTAGAACAGCCACAAGTACTATCACGAGATTAATCAGCGCATCCCCAAGAAAATCCACTTTTAGGCCGAATTGTCCGACTGCGAATACGAAGGTCAGAGCCAGTAAGAAGTAACGGACTGCCTGGCCAAGGCCGCCAGCCATCTCAAGTCCGGCCCGTGCTGAAAAAGCCTGCACGGTTTGCCCGGTAAAACGGCGTAGTCTTAAATAACTCTCTATCTTTGCACTTTTGACGCCTAAGCGGCCAGGAGCGGGAAAAGCTGCTCTGGCATGATGCCAGCCGAGAACTGCTCATGGAGCCAGTCCAGCAGGTGCTGCCAGTGACGACGCTGAACCTCGCGGCGCGCCTGGCCGATGGACACATGCCGCTGCCACACGTGGCGCAAGTGAGCGCGTTCTTCGTCCAGGTACAGGTAAGCGGCGCAGACCAGTGTCCAGAAACGCAGGATGGCGGTGGCGCTCATGAGTTGGTAGTGGTCGAGGCCCAGGAGTTCTTTGGTGTCAGCGAAGAAGACCTCAATGGCCCAGCGGGCAGCGATGTAGTTGACCAGGGTGAGCAGGTCGGCGTCCAGGTCGCTGGAAGCCCAGTAGCGGATGTCCTTAGCCGGGCAGTCCAGCGCGGGGCGGGCGATGACGAGCTGGCAGGTGTACAGCTTGCGGATACGGGTGCGCACGACATACACGTAGACCTCGCGCGGTTCGTCATCCTGGCACGGCCAGCGCACCTTCTGGTACTGGTCAGGTTCCAGTCCGGCGGCGTAGTCGCCCAGCCGCTGCCAGCGCCTGCCGCACTCGGCCTCCGGGTCAGGCACACGCAGGAAGCGGTTGGAGGCCAGGCCGCTGGTGATGAGGAAACCGCGCTCGCGGGCGGCTTTCCAGATGCGCTTGCAGCCGTACCAGGCATCGACCAGGACATGGGTACGGGTTCCGGCCACCGGAATGAAGGTGCGGATGAGCATTTCCATGATGTCCACTTTGCTCACGAAAGGCACCCCTTCCCGCTCACACACCGCTTGCTGGCGATACATCTGCGGGGCCAGCGGACAGCGCCTGCCCAGCAGGACGTACAGCCCCTGCACCAGGCTGTGTCCTGGCACCCGTCCGTGCGCGGTGGTCGAATGATGCTGGCCCAGCCCGCCCATCTTCTCCCCCTTCGGTTTGTGCTGCGTCGAGTCGTCCCCAATCAGGTAACCTGTCACCACAGTCGCCTGCGGACGACCCCGCCGCCGGGGTTGCTGACGCCGCTGCCGGGCTTTCTCTTCCCGCACCGCTTGGGCCATCTGCTCGTCAAAGCCTTCCAGCCACGCCCCTGCCACGTCCTCCGCCGACCACGGCGCCTGGCTGAAGAAGCGCGACAGGCCGCTCAGACTCTGCCCTTCTGCCACCTGCCCCAGCAGTCCACTCAACGTGCAGGCACTTTGACACAGCATCAACCCCAGCAGTACGGTCACCAGATACTTCCACTGGGGTCGTGTGAAACAGCGCCGAAACCTCTCGCAGAACTGGCGCAGATGGGCATCCAGGCAGATAATCGGAATAGGCATCGCGCTCCTCGGTGGTTGAGAGAGGGTCAGCACCACTCTTGTACCACCAGGGGCGTGTTGCTTCAACCGTCAATTCGAAAAGTGCAAACATAGAGGGTATATTTCAATGCTAACCGTGAGGATTTTGAACAGGCGGCTCCCCTGCTGCTTGAGCTGCCGTGTTCTTATACATGCAGCGCGCCGGAAAGCATCCGCGATTGGGCGGGGGCGGATGCACAATTGTATTTTTGCTACGGCAAAGAAGACCCGCCCATGTACGACATCATCACCGCTGGCGGTACATTCACCTACATCCCCGATCAGGACGAGATTCCTTCTCACTGGAATCCATGTGTTGGCGTCCTGGCAAGCTGCTCCACCAAACTCGCCGATGACTGGTTTATATGTCGTCGTCAATTTGACTGAGTTAAGTTGTTTTTTTGGTTCTACACCAATCAACCCGCCCAGGGGCCAACGCCGCCGATGCGCTTGACCTTCACGTGGGTGATATAGCCGGGCGGCGGGTTGTCCATCGCCGGGAACTTCACGCCGGGGCCGATGTAGGTATACGCCAGCTTTTGCAGCAGCTCCGGCGCACCGCCCTCCGTGATGGTCGCCTGCCCGTAGACGATCATGTACTCCATCAGGTTGATCGGGTTTCGGCCCTGGCCCTCGAAGGTGATGGCGACCCGCCCGTCCCGGCGGATGTTCTTCACTTTCTGGCTCTCCCGCAGGTGGGCGGAGATCAGCTCGTCGCCGTCCAGGCCCATCCAGATGATCGTGACCTGCGGGCTGCCGTCCGGGTTGATCGTGACCAGGTGGCCGTGCGCGCCGGATTCGATCAGCGCCCGCGCCGAGTCGGGTAGTTTCATGGCTGTTTCCTCTTAGGCTAATAGCGAACGAGGATCATATTTTATTGGCCAGGTGGTCTTACACCATTCAACACATCCAGAACCGATACGTCAACGCCTAATACAGGCCAATGGATTCCGTTGGTTTCGAGATTATGGCGGGCCCGTTCATCATCCGATGCTTCCGCCAGCTTCGGATACCATGCAAGCGGCGCTGAGATCACACGGCCATCTTCCAGATCGATCTGAAGCAGATTCTCGGTGAATGTCACTGCGGTTGGGCGCGTCGACCCCGCAACCGATACGCTGCCCTGACGGCGTTCTATGACCA
>DAOUEM010000522.1:0-2018 GCA_034430555.1 Anaerolineae bacterium
GATCAGCCATATGCCCATTCTGGCCTTGACCATAGTCCGTCCTTGCTCTGGCGCTTGCACAAGTGTGTCTTGCTGTGGCAGAGCGCGCTATGTCTACCGTGTACACTCTCGGTTCGCTCATTTTTAGGGTGGAATCGCAAAATGTGCAAGTCGAGTGTAAATCTCCGCCGGCAAGTCCAGCAAGGCAAGTATGCCGAGCTGTAACTCGGAAAGCGGGGTCAGATGACAATAGGGTTGCTCGCCGAGGATGATCAAGTTCAAAAAAACATCCTTGAACGCACGCAGCAGCGCTTCTGTGGTGGGGCGGTCGGTAGCCCGTTTAGGATTGCCGGCATACAATCCGCTCAGTTTTTCACCTGTTTCGGCCAGACGGCAGCGCACGATGTATTCGAGCAAGGTCAACACGCGCAGACCGAGCGAAAGCAGGCGAATCAGTCCCGTCGCGCGGCCGTCGTCTTGCAGATACATCGGAGTCAGGGTCAGCGGCTTGCCTTTCAGACGCCCAAAATTGCGCTCGACCAGATACTCGGCGCGGTAAGCCAGGACAGCCTGCTCCAGAGACAGTTCCTCGGCAGAGGCGTTGGTGCCGTACACGCGCCATCCCAGGCTGCGGATAGCCTCTTGAACCGCACGTTCATTCCATTGCACGGCGACCGAGACCTGGCGCTCGATGCGCGTTTCGGCCGGGCGCTCCTTGTACTTGCGGACATGGCGTTCTTGCACTTGCTCGCTGTACTGCGCTTCCAGCAATCCTTCGACCTGGTGCTGCTGAATGAGCGCTTCCGTCGCCTGACGCAGCATTTCGACGTCAGTGAACCGCCTTTTGCCTTGTTTGCGCTCGTTCAGCGCCTCGATGGCTTGCTGTGCCTTCTGCAACCGTCGATGCAGTGCCGTTTCGGCGGCCTGGGCCTGTGCCAGCGAGCGGATGACCAACTGACGCTCCGTCCAGACAAGGTCTTTGCCATCCAAGACGGCGCCCAAGGTCTGGCGGCGCTCAAAGCCCTCGGCGATTTTCTCTTCCTGCCCCTGGCTGTCTTGATGGTACACCGGGGTCAGGGGCTGTTCTCCCGTCCAGACCGGGGCGAGGTATTCGTTCAATGTGGCCTGAGGAATTTGCACCAGCGAAAACGGCCCCAGATAGCGGTCGTGTCCGGCTTGCAGATGCGCACGCGTCGCCAGGGCCATCAACTTGCAGTCGCCGACGTACAGCAAGCCGCTCTGCCCCACACTGGCGCGAACCTGGTCGATGGCCGGGACATACAGCGGGTCGTCCGCTTTTTTCCCGGCGACCACCTGGGTGACCACCGGCATCCCCAACGGATCGAGCGTGGACAGGACCACTTTGACCTGGGGCAGGTCAGGACGGTGATCCTTGCTGTGTCCAAACTGAAACAAACCATCTTCGGTCACCTGCCAGTACCCGCTGGCAGTCGTGCTGTCGATGCGCACGCAGTGCGGCTGCAGGTTGTAGACCCGGATGGTGCGCTGGTTCAGCGCCGTCTCAAATTCCGCCCAACGCGCATCGTCGCTCAACAAGTCCAGGCCAATCGCCAGTCGATCGTCGCTGAAATCCAGGTCACGCACCGCAGCATCCAGGCAACAACTCAATGTTTGAGTTCGCCTGGCGGCCCAGTCCTGTACCCTGTTCAGCCGGTGGTCCGCTTCCGACAGAATGTGACTCAGCCATCCGGTGATTGTCTTGCCCAGGCTAATTCCTTGCCAGTTGCCGTGGGTCACAAAGTGCACATCAACCAAGTCAGCCACGCCCATATGATCTAGGGAGGCGAGCAGCACTGGAATGTCATCAACGCGTTCAGTGGTTACGTCTAGTTTTTCAGTCATACAGTGAGTTTAGCCATTTTCAGAATCTCGTCAAAATCTGAGCGAACCGAGAGTAGATTGTCTCAACTGACGACTTGGCCCGTGGGCCGCCCGGCAAGAGTTCGACTGTCCGAAAGAACAGCAGGTTCTTGTCGTTCGGTATTGACAGAACGTTCAGAATGTGATACAATTTCTGT
>DAOUEM010000523.1:0-1899 GCA_034430555.1 Anaerolineae bacterium
CCTACCAGACGCCGGAGCGCTTTGCTGCCATGGAGCGGCGTAAAGGCGCCCGCGAAGGTTTGCAGGAAGGGCTGCTGGGTGGCACCATCGGCGCCCTGAACGCTTACCTGTTGTTCGGGTCACTGTGGTTTTACATGGATAGCCTGGGCTATCCGCTCAGCCCGTACATCACCGCGCCGCCACTGGATTCGGCCAGTGCGGCGATGGTCAACCAGCTTCCCCTGGTATGGCTGTTGGAAGGCAACCTGTTGACCTTGATGGTGATCGTATTATTCCTGTTTGTGCTGGTCGTCCTGTTATAACGTTATGTTGATTCCAGGCCAGCGCGTGCATTTTGTCGGCATTGGCGGGGTGGGGATGTCCGCCATTGCACGCGTTATGTTGCTGCAGGGCTATATCGTCTCCGGGTCGGACCGGCGCCTAAACGCGTTGACGGAAGCCCTGGTCCGTGAAGGCGTGCTGGTTTTTGAGGGGCACGAGGCTTCCCAGATCGGCAGCGCCGAAGTGGTCATCATCTCGTCGGCTGTGCCGCCCGACAACCCCGAAGTGCAGGCGGCGCGCCAGCGTGGCATCCCGGTGGTCAAGCGCATCGACATCCTGCAGGACCTCATGTTTGGGCAGCTAGGTGTGGCTGTCGCCGGGACGCATGGCAAAACCACCACGACGTCCATGATCATTCACATCCTGGTGGAGGCCGGCTACGATCCGACGTACATCGTGGGCGGGGTGGTGCCCAGCACCGGGACCAATGCCGGGGTGGGGCGCGGGGCGGCCTTCGTGATCGAGGCGGACGAGTACGATTACATGTTTTTGGGGCTGCGCCCGCAGGTGGCCGTCGTGACCGGCGTCGAACACGATCATCCAGACCTGTTTCCCACCATGGGCGACCTGGTGCGGGCCTTCAACCAGTTTGTGGCGCTGCTGCCTCCGGATGGCTTGCTGGTGGTCTGTGGGGATGATCCTATCGCCGCGACGTTGGGCAATAACCGCGAAGCGAAGCAGGGGCCGGTGGTCAGCTACGGCTTGCGTAATCCCCAGGTCGATTGGGGCGCCGCCGACTGGCAGCCCAATACCACGGGCGGCATGAATTTCACCCTGACGTGCCAGGGCGGCGCGGAAGTGCTGGGACGGGTCATCCTGCGGGTGCCGGGGCTGCACAACGTGCTAAACGCGCTGGCCGCGCTTATCGTGACCGACTACCTCGGGGTTCCCCTGGCGGATGCGCTGGCCGCCCTGGCCATGTTCGCCGGGGCCGCGCGCCGTTTTGATGTGCGCGGGCGGGTGGGAGGCGTGACCGTGGTTGATGATTACGCGCACCACCCTACGGCCATCCGGTTGACGCTCGAAGCCGCCCGGGTGACTTATCCCCGCGCCGGATTGTGGGCGGTCTGGCAGCCCCATACGTATTCGCGGCTGCGCGCCCTGTTTGATGGTTTCACCACCGTATTTACACCACGATTGGCCGACCACGTGCTGATCACGGATGTGTACGCGGCCCGCGAAGAACCCGGCGATGGGCCGGATGTGCCCGATCTATTGGCCGGCATTGAGCATCCTGACGTGCGGTATGTCCCCACCTTTGACAGCGCGCTAGAAGCGCTGGCCGAAGGCGTCAGGCCGGGGGACGTGGTCGTCATTCTGAGCGCCGGCGACGCTCCTCAGATCGGCGAGTTATTATTGGATGAACTGCGCCGGGCAGGTGGCCGGTGAAGGGCGTCGATAGTGGCGCGCTAATGTTCGGGCTGGGGGACTCACGTAAGGCGAGAGGGTGATCTGGTGCCTTATTCGCGGTTGAGAGAGACGTTTGGCGACCGCCTGCTGCGGGACGAGCCGCTGGCCAAGTACACGGCGGCCCGGCTTGGCGGCCCGGCCGATGCGCTGGTGCTGGCGGAGAGCGTC
>DAOUEM010000524.1:0-5379 GCA_034430555.1 Anaerolineae bacterium
GCGTTCGTCGCGCAGCAGCGGCAGGCGGCTGCGCGTGCGGTGCAGCTGGTTGAGATCGCAGGGCTGCACGACCAGCGCTTCCTCAAAATAAGGGCCGTGGGTCATCACTTCACCGTTGGGATCGGTGACCATGGAGCCGCCCCAGAAGTTCAGCCCGTCCTCGTAACCGACGCGGTTGCAGTGCACGATAAAGTTGGTGAACAGGCTGGCGTACGCCTGGTTGACCAGTTCCACCCAGCGGGCGGAAGACAGCTTATCCCCCTGGTCCAGGCCGCGGCCCGGACTGGCGCTCATCAGCAGGTGCATGTCGGCGCCGTCCAGCCAGAGCAGGTACGGCGGCGAGGCGTGCCAGAAGTCCTCGCAGATCAACATGCCCAGGCGGCCAAAGCGCGTCTCGAAGGCGCGGATGCTGTCCCCCCAGGCGAAGTAGCGGCCCTCGTCGAAGAGGGCGTAGGTCGGCAGGTAAATCTTGTTGTGCAGGTGCACGATTTCCCCACCGGAGAGATAAGCCGCCGAAATGTAAAAGCGGTTGCGGTCGTCCTCGTGCACGAAGCCGACGACGATGTCCAGCTCGCGGCTGGCCAGCAGCAGCACGCGGAAGGTCGGGTCGTCGCTGGTGGGCCGCATGGCGACCTCATAGACCAGGTCATGCAGGTTATAGCCGGTGAGGGACAGCTCGGGGAAGATCAGCAGGTCCACGCCCTGCGCCTGGGCCTGGTCGATGTAGTGCACGTGTTTATCCAGGTTAGCGGGCACGTCGGCCAGCGCCGGGTGAATCTGAGCCATCCCCACGGTGATCTTCATCTCACTCGCCTTTCCCGCCCGCCGGAGAGGGCAGTCGTTTCTCGAAATCCACCATCAAGAAGCGCCCGCGCGCGCGGCGGCCCCGCAGCCGGCGGGCCACTTCCTGGTAGCCGTGCTTGCGGCAAAATCCCTGGGCGATGGCGTTTTGTGCCGTGCAGTCCAGCCGCAGGGCTTCGACGCCGGCGTCAGCGGCGCAGGAACGATGCCCCGCCCCCGGCGAGGACGATCACCACCGAAGAGGGCACGGTGATCGCGGCCGCCCGCAGCAGTTTACGCCCCATCTGGTCATTCCTCAGGCTCAGGATGGCGGCGGCGCTCCAGTCTCAAGCCCACCGCCGCGACGATACTCAGGGCGATCAGACCCAGGTCGAGGACCTGGTCATTGCTCAAATAAGGCAGCAGGGACGCCGCCCCGTCGCCGCGAAAGAAGCCGAGCACGAACATCCCCGCCCCGCTCAGCCCCAGGATCAGCCACAACCGGGTGCCGCGCAGCCGCCCGGAGAGCGTCACCAGGGCGATCACGACCAGCAAGGCCGCGCCCAGCCAGAAGCCGAATACCTGCACGTTGTAGCGGGGTGCGATCACGCCGAACACGTCCGCCCGCTCGCTGACGGCCCAGGCGGGGAAATCGGCCAGCGTCCAGACCTCGGCCCCGTAACCGCAGGCCGACGCCCAGCAGCCCAGCCAGCCGGCCATCAACCCCAGCGGCCAGACCAGGGCCAGCGTATCGCTTAGCGGGCGGAAGGGCACCCGCCGCCAGCGCCCGGCCAGCCAGACCCCCAGCAGCCCGCCGAACACAGCGCCGTGCCAGCTCAGGCCGCCGACCCGCAGGTTAAAGCTCTCGCCGAGATGATCGGCGAAGTAAGCCCAGGTCAGCAGCACGTGCAGCAGCCGCGCCCCGATCACGCCGCCCAGCAGGCCGCCCAGCCCTACGTCGAACCAGCGCAGCGGACGAGGCCGGCGATGGGGCGTGGCCCGCCGGTAAGCGGCAGCGGTCACCGCCGCCAGCCCGACCAGGACCGCCGCCCCGATCAGCGCGGTGAAAGTCCGCACCGAAAAGGGGCCGAGATCGATAAACAGGGAGTCCATGCCGCACTTAACCTCTGGCTGACGCTGATGCTCATCACGCCCCCGATTGTAGCGCCGGACGCGGCCCCACCGCCACCTTTGAGGCCGGCGTCCGGGAACGGGCGGGCGCATTTGCCCTGGACTTCCGGTCGCCTGTATACTACGGATACCCAATTCTGGTCAGACACTTACTGTTTACGGAAAGGAGTCGGGCATATGACAGCACAACCGGGTACCGGCGTCAAGGCGGTTGACAGCCTCTCCGCATACGAGTTTCATGTTGAGATCGACGGCCAACAGGTCAAGGGCGTCTTCGGCGTCAGCGGCCTGGCGAGTTTCGTCCTGGATGGCGCCCTGCCCCCCCTGACCATCACCAAGATGGTGCAGCAGGACCCCACCACGGCCTTCAACGCCTGGACGCGGGAATCGATGAACGGCAGCAAGCCCACCCGCGCGCTGGCCGTGGTGGCGATGGACGAAGGCGTGGAGACGCGCCGCTGGGTGTATCACAACGCCGTGATCACCGGCATCCGCTTCTCGGATTTCGACACGGCCTCCAGCGAGCTGGTGGAGGAACAGGTCGCCATCCAGGCGGAACGGGTGGAAGAACGCTGGCCGTAAAGTTGGGCGTCGGCACGCGGTAGGGGTGAGAAGGACCGAGGGGGGGCGCGTTTTGGGAAGCAGACCGGGCAGCAAAAAAGGCGTGAGCGATTGGCTCGCGCCTTTGTGTGGACGTGCGGGGACTCGAACCCCGGACCTCTACAGTGCGATTGTAGCGCTCTCCCAACTGAGCTACACGCCCTGGCAGTGATCAGCATTGTAGCGCCCGCCTATAGGGCTGTCAAGGCCTGATCGCCAGGCTGCAATCAGGCCTGATGTCGGGGTCTACATCAGGCCCGATCGCTGGGGCTGCTGCCGACGCGCCGCCGCGATTCCGCATATAATAGAGAAACGACTTAACATACCCTGGATATATACGAGCCTGCCTGAGAAAAGGAGATGCTCACATGCGACTGCGTAAGCAAGTGATCCCCTTCATCGTTTTGACAATAGTCCTGGCCCTGGTGATACCGGTGGTTGGCGCGCAGACGGGCAGCGTCTCGGTGGATGGTTCGCCGGCGCTCTTTGTCTTCGCGCAGAGCAGCGGCCTGGCCTTCGCCGACTTCACGCCGACCGACGTGATCGTCAACATCAGCGGCGAGGAAACCGCCTTTGCCGCGCTGTGCGCCGATACGCTGGATATCGCCAGTTCCACGCGCCCGATCAGCGACGAGGAGCTGGCGCTGTGCCAGGACTCCGGCGTGCAGTGGGTGGAGCTGCTGATCGCCCTGGACGGGCTGGTCGTCTACAGCAGCGACCCAGACACGACCTGCCTGACCCTGGACGACCTGGCCACCCTCTACGGCGAGGAAGGCCCGGCAGTTTACGGGCGAGGGCGCGAGTACCAGCAGTTCTTCATGCAAACCGTCGGCCTGGATACCATGCGCGACGACTTCCTGGCGGCCAGTGACGACCTCAACACGCTGGCCGGCCTGACCCAGGCCGAGGACTCGGTGGCCTATGTCAGCCTGGCGGGTGGGCTGGCCTCCGGCCTGTCCGCGGTCGAGATCGACGGCGGCGAGGGCTGCGTGGCGCTGTCCGCGGCGGCGGTCAGTGACGGCACCTATCCGCTCGGACGCCGGTTGTTTATGTACGTCAATATCGGCAGCGGCGAGCGGATCAACGTGGCCGAGTTCGTCGACTACCTGCTGTCCGCGGAGAACCTCTCCCGCCTGCCGGGGATCAACCTGGTCCCGGCGCAGGAATCGGTGTACGCGCTGGCGGCCAACAACTGGGCGCGCCGCACCAGCGGGCGCACCTTCAGCGCGCCGCAGGTCGCCGACGATATGACTATCGAAGGCGCGGACCTGACGCTGATCGACGGCGTGACCGAACTGGGAGCCGCCATGCGCAGCGTAACCGAAACCATCTCCGGCGATAACGACGAGCTGGCCTACGAGATCAGCATCAACGGCAGCGAGCGCGCCCTGGCCCGGCTGTGCAACGCCGAGGTGGACCTGGCCAGCACCCGCCGCCCGATCACCAACGTGGAGATGGCCGCCTGCGCCGACAGCAACGTCGAGTTCATCGAAATGCTGGTCGGCCTGAACCCCATCGTGGTCGTTACCAACGCGGCCAACGACTTCGCCACCTGCCTCAGCATGAACCAGATCGGGCTGGTCTTCGGCGCAGACAATGCCGGCATCATCGAGCGCTGGGAGCAGCTCCAGGATGGCTTCCCGCCGTTCGCGCTCTCCATCCGCACGCCGCTGGCCCCGGCTTCGGTGGCCTTCGCCGAGATGATGGGGCCGACCCGCTCGGACGTGCTGGCGGGCGACGTGGCCGCCGGCATCGGCGACAACGACTATACGATCGGCTACATGAGCTACGGCGAATACCTGGCCGCCGGCGATGCCGTGCGAGCAGTGCAGATCAACGCCGGGGCGGGCTGCGTGACGCCGACCGCGGGCAACATCCAGAGCGGGACCTATCCCCTGACCCAGCCGCTGTATCTCTACGCCAACGCGGAGAGCGCGCTGCGTCCGGCGGTGCAGTTGGCCGCCCGTGAACTACTGGCCTCCGAGGCGGTCGGCGAGGCGGGCTTCCTGTCGCCGTCGGTCACCGACCTCGCGCTGTCCATGGACGCGCTGCGCACCGGCGCGACCGGGCCGATCCAGAGCCGCTGACGCCGGGCTAACGGCGCCGCTTCGCTAACGGCGCTGCTTCGCTAACGGCGGCAGATTCATCACCCACAGGGGCGACTCATCCTGACCGATGGGGGCGCCCCTTTTTGCCTGGGCCGGAGGGGATGGGTATCATGGCAAGAGCGTTGGCCTGGCCGGTAGGGAGGCCACCAACCCGGACGTATCGCTCGGGCAGGCCGACATGAAACCGTCGCTCATAGTTGAATCAAGGACAATCAATGAGCAACCTTTATACCCTGAGTGAAGTACTGGACGGCGTATTCCTGGCCGCCGGCCGGGTCGTGTATTATGCGGAGGACCTGCGCGCCAACGGCATCCAACGCGTGCTGAAGCTTTACATCAGCCACCCGGCCTCGATTGCCTGGCCCCACGATTTCAACATCTGCGAGATCCCGGTGATGGATGGAATGCTGGTGCCGTCGGCTTACCTGCGGCAGGGCATCGACTACATCCGGGACAGCGTAGAGGCCGGGGAGCCGGTCGTGGTGGTGTGCAGCCAGGGCATCAGCCGCTCGCCGGCTTTCGTGCTGGCTTACCTGCTGGAAAACGGCACCGACCTGCCCGACGCCTGGAAGCTGGTCAAGGAGAAGTTCCCGACGGCCCACCCGCAGCCGCCGATGTGGCAGTCGCTGCTGCTCCAGTACCAACTGCCCTACAGCATGGACGACGTGGCAAAGTGGATGAACAATCACACGGGCGAAGATAACAATGGGTGATCTACCGGCGAGAATCGACCACGTGACCGGCGGCCTGTACATCAGCG
>DAOUEM010000525.1:0-9762 GCA_034430555.1 Anaerolineae bacterium
CAGTTTTCGCAATGCTGGCCTTGATCACGGTGTTTGAAGTCACGGTAGCGACTCGGTGGCCGGCGGTGCTGGTGGCGCTTTCGCTGACCAAAGTCGCGCTGGTGGCGATGTATTACATGCATCTTCGTTTTACGAGCGGATGGTTCACCGCGATTTTTATGGTGCCGATTCCCTTTATGCTGCTGGTGATCATTGTGACCATGGCTGCGCTGGCGCCTACGCCGGAAGGCGTGGCCGCCACGGCTTTTTGCTCCGTCTGGTAGCTGGCCGTCCGGTCACGCTGACATTCGTTGCTAGAACGAGAAATGGGGTCCAACCGGACCCCATTTCCGTACCTGTAAATCACGGAACCTGTTCTCGCTTAAACCTGCCTGACCTGTTCGACCAGACGACTCAGCCGCCGCAGGCGGGCGCGGGGATGGCGGGCGGGCACAAAAGGTCATCCCCCCCATCCGCCAGCATGATGCCGTCGATATCGAACAGGGCGGCCAGGCCGCCATCATCCACGGCGGTGAAGGTCGCCAGGGTGGCCACCTGTGCGCCCAGCACCGACAGCGCAAATACGATCAACAGGCCCAGAATGGCGATATTACGCTTCGACATGAGATTCTCCTTGGTATTCTAAAGGTCGACATGGTGAGGGGCTGGCAGGTGTACGGGCTGCCGGATGCCTGTTCGAGAGCGACCAATGCGCGCAATCGATCGCCTATGTTCATCATGTCGCAGGAGAACCTGGTCGATCAGCCGCTTTGTGACAGATTTCGGACACATCGCGGACAGCAACTGGGTCCCGGAATCAAAACAGGCGACCCGTTTGGGAGGTCGCCTGTTGGTGAAGCGGCGGCAGATCGTCTGGTTAGTCGGTGACTGGCAGGGTCTTACGATAGTTGCGGAGCATATCGCGGCTCAGACCGGTTTCCCGCACCACGTCCAGGGCGGCCAGTCCGTGCCAGCCGGAGCGGTTCATGTATTCGATGCTGATCGCGCCCCGGTAACCGTGAGTACGCAGCAATTCCAGGACGTATTGGTAGTCGATCATGCCTTCCTCGTAGGACGTCTGTAACCGTCCCCGAGCGGCCTGCCTTAGCTGGAGGTGTGCTGTGTGCGGCAGCAGTGGCTCGATTTCACGAGAGATGATGCCCTGCGCCGTAAACTGGGCCCAATCTAAGGTCAGGCTGAGGCCGGGCACGGCTTCCAGCAGGGCCAGCGCTTTTTCCGGGGTGGGCGCTACCGAATCCAGGTGAGGTTCGAAGCTGATTCGCAGGGACGTGTCCCCAATGATCTCCACGATTCGCTTAAATGATTCCACCGCATGGTCGAATGGGGTAGGCGGGGGCGGCGGTTCCTCTTCAGCTTCCTCGCCGGCAGTGGATGTTGTTTCCTCGCTATTGTCTGTCTCGCTTTGAGCCGGCGCCGGCTTTTCTTTTTCGGCATCCGCAGGATGCGTGGCGAATGGATCCGGTTCCGATTCAGGCTGCGGCGGGGCAATGCCCGGCGAGAGCGTGATACCCGGCGTGCCCAGCGCGACCGCAAACGGTACCAGCCGCTCCAACAGCTTTACTTCGTACAGTCGGCGGCCTTCGTCCATGGAACAAAGGGCGGGCAGCAGTAGATACAGGTCGGTGAGTTGCAGGTGGAAACGGTCCAGCAGCTGTTGAATCGTCTCCGCCTCTTGTTTGGGGTTTTTGGCGGCGGCGTCGGTGTCCAGGTGCGGGCCGCTGCCCAGGTCGATGTAGTTGAAGCCCAGCCTGGCGATGGTCTGGACCGCTTCCTCCAGCGGCTGATCGCTAAAGCCCCAGGTGTGGCAGGCCAGTTTGAACATGGTCGGTCGTTCCTCGCTTGTCGGCGTGGGGATAGCCGGCGGCTTACGACTGGTGAGCCTCGTCAACGGTGATCCAACCCGCTCGCAGGGCCATCAGGGCGGCTTGTGATCGGCTTTGCGCGCCCAGCTTGTCGATGGCGGTTTTCAGGGAGTCAACGACAACTTGCTCGTCGATGCCGAGTTTGGTCACGATGGCGTCATTGGTCTCTGCGCCGGCCACCACGCACAGCAGCACGTCACGCTCAAGCTTCTCCAGCGGATCGGGATCATGCGGCGAGATCAACCCGGAAACCACTCTTTCGGCGACGCCGGTGCCCAGCACCATGTTGCCCTGTGCTACCTTACGCACCGCTTCCAGCAGTTCCTCTTGCGAACTTGTTTTAAGCATGTATCCATGGGCGCCGGCCTGCAACGCCCGCATGATGTAGGCATCTTCCGTGCGACCGGTCAGTACCAGCACCCGGGTTTGCGGGTAGTCCTGCCGGATTAGCGGCAGAACATCCAGCCCGCTCTTATCCGGCATATTGAGGTCCAGCAGCAGGACGTCGGGTGGATGCTGGGCGTTCAGACGCAGCACTTCTTCGCCGGTGCCGGCTTCGGCCAGCACTTTGATGTCGTCCTGGTCATCCAGGTAAAAGACCAGGCTGGTACGCAGAATGACGTGATCATCGGCCACGATGACCGTAATCGGTTTTTCGGCATCAAAGACAGGGGATGCTTCTTCGGTGGGCAGATCTTTGGTCTCCGGGTCAGGGGCACCCGGCGCGACCGGTGCCTCCATGGTGAGCCGCTGGCCCTCTTGCTGGCCCAATGCCCGGGCAAAATCGGCGCCGGTCTGGAAGCGGGCGTCCGGGTCTTTTTCCAACGCCTTCATGATGGCCAGGCTCAGGTTTTCCGATACCTCAGGCACCAGATCATGGGGTGGCAGGGGGTCCTGGGTGACTTTTTGCAGCAGCAAAACGCTGATGTCGTTGGAGTCAAAGGGCAGTTTACCTGTCAGCATTTCATAGAGGACCACGCCCAGGCTGTAGATGTCCGTCCGGTGATCGAGTTTGTGGCCGCGCGCTTGCTCTGGTGAGAGGTAAGCCGGTGTGCCAATGATTGAGCCGTGCGCTGTAATATGCGTGGCGTCTCGTTCCATCGCCAGGCCGAAGTCCATGATTTTGACGATGCCTTCGCTCGTCACTTTGATATTGGCCGGTTTAATATCGCGGTGGATGATGTTCATCCGGTGGGCATAATCAAGCGCGTTGCATAATTGAATGCCCAGCGTCGTGACCACGTCCAACGGGGCGGGGACGAATTCGTTGAGCGGTTTACCCTCGACGTATTCCACAACCAGGAAATGATAATCGTCTTCCTCAGCCTCGTCGTAAATCGCCATGATGTAAGGGTGGTTGAGCGCAGCCGCGCTGCGCGCTTCGCGGACGAATCGTGCACGGGCTGTGTCGCGCACGTATGGCAAGAGCACCTTGATGGCGACCAGCCGGCCCAACCTCGTATCCTGGGCAAGATAGACGGTTGCTGTCGCGCCCTCACCAATCAGCTTTTCAATGATGTAACGGTTTTGTAGTTGATGCCCGACCTTCATCAGGCGACCCTTTCAGCGATTGCGAGCGAATGGCTGGTGAAGTATTTTCTCTCAAGGTCAGAGTAGCACAGAACCGTTCACCCGATGTTTGTCCCTAGTATGGCATACAAATTGGTCTCTCGCACGTGGTTAAGAGGTACTGTCAACCTTGTATGATTTGCCGGATGGCACCGCTTGTAACCGATTATAACGACGACGGCCAGACTCCCCAATGACTCCGCCCATTACCGGTCAGGTCTGCGGCCCCTGATGCTCACCAGTGTACAGGGTACACCGACAAACTTCAACGATGCCGGCCCTTCAGCCCGGTCTCGCGGCAAAGCTATGCCCCTACTATTGGGGGGGTCAGTGCGTTTTCCCTATGCTATCATACAACCGTAAGCGTGGATGACCGTATACTATACAGAGAAAGCATCGCGGTAACATGACACACCAAAGGTCATTCCTGGTTTTTGTGGGCACGGTGATCGTGGCTATTTTCATTGGTGTGGCTGTGCCGGTTGTCACAGCGGTGTGCCCAGCCATTCTGATCGTCCTCGTTGTCGTTACGGTATTGTTGTCGCTGGTCAATGAAGCGGGGGCGGTCTGGTGGGCGATATTTGCGCTGTTGGTGGTGCTGATCGCGTTTGGGTTGACCATGCTGGTGGCGGTGGCTTCGGTCGTAGGAGCCAGCCGCCGGGGTGATTACTGAGGTGTTTGCCCGGTTACGCGGCGGTGCTGCGTCATCCGTATCTATAGTTGACTCAAGGAGTGGGAAAATCATGTTGCGTAGACGTGTAGTGATGGTTCTGACCCTGCTGGTAACGTTCGCCGTCCCGTTGGGAGGCGCGTTTGCCCAGGGCGGTTCGACTGTCTTTTGCGGTGATCTGGATCAAGCCGATTGCGATCTGTTGGTGCAGTCGGAAGCGGCCATGCAGGCGCTCGAATCGGCGGCCTTCGATATGACGATGGACTTCTCGATCACGAGCGATCAGGAACTGATGGATGGCATGGACACGTTGGCGATGTCCATGAATGTCGTCGGCGCGGCTGCTGCTGACATGGCGGTACTTGGCGACTTCCAGGACATGACGCTGGAAGACCTGCCCCAGATGATGGAATCCTTGCCGGAGCTAGTGGGCACGGTCCTGCGTGGGGTTGCTGGCGATGTCACCCTGACTATTGAATTGCCGGTCGAGCTGATGGCGGCCATGTCCGTCCCGGGTATGGACAGCTTGGTGCTGGAGCTTATGATGGTCGATGGCGTCCTCTACATCAACCTGGACACGCTGGCCCCGCTGATGGGTGAGGCCGGTGAAACCGGGATGACCGGCTGGCTCGGCCTCGATCTCGCCGGCATGTATGAGGTTATTTTCGAGCAGATGGGTGACGAGTTGGATGCCCAGATGCAGCAACAGATGGAACAGATGCAGGCCCTGTTCAGCAGTGAGTTCTTCACTGCGATGAATAATCCGGACTTCCTGGAGGGATTCATGGCCATCGAGCGCCTGGATGACGTCGATAACATGGGGCAGACCATGGCCGTGTTCCAGACGACGTTCGACTATGAGGCGCTGCTCGCCAACGAGGCCTTCCAGGCCGGTTTCCAGGAGTATATGGAGGCCGTGATGGCCATGCAGGCCGACCTCGCCGGTGACCTGCCGGAAAACTTCGAGGAGGTGATGGGCCAGGCGGCGCTGCAAATGATGAGCGGCATCAACCTGTCTCTGGTCCAGTGGGTGGGTCTGGAAGACCTGTACACCCACCACCTTGAGATGGTGATGGACTTTGACATGGACTTTGCGGCGCTGGCAGGGCTGGTACCGGAGGAAGCCGACGAGATGCCGGGTAATTTCGCCATGTCGATGAGCTTGGTGCTCGACCTGGGCGGGTTCAATGAACCGGTTGAGCTAGTAGCACCGGAAGGCGCCACCGTTATCAACCCCATGATGATGATGGCCCCAGGGGCGATGCCCGGCTAGGGCACTACCCTCTGTACATGATAAAGGCGGCCGCTGCTGATCCCCAGCAGTGGCCGCTGCGATTCATTCTCCTGGCAGAGTTGGATTTTCAAATATCCACTGCTATACTTGGGCCGGTTACACATCTCATCTTCAGGGCATTCAATGGGCATCCAGGCAGATCAGCAACGGATCATGCAGCTCTTATCTTCCTACGGCCCTTCCCAGCTGCCGCAGCTTGCGTTGAACTTCGGTGATTATTTATCGTTACTCTGGCGCATTGATCGCTCCGCCGAGAATGAAAGGCGAGAAGCCTACTATCGGCAGTGTGCCCATTCCCTGGCCTGCGGTTTAGGTTTTGAGAATCGCAGTTTGTACCGCCTGGTGCAGCGCACGGAAGCAGGCCATGTGTGCGCCTTGATACAAAACTCTCCGTACCAGGGCACCGGCCGCCTGGTCGACGCCCAGGACCGCCGTGAGGCGATTCGGCAGCTCATGGACCTGCGTGATCACATTCTTGGGATGGGCGCCTACCGGGAACAATGGAAAATCGGCTGGCCGGGTAGTCGCATGACCGATGTCGAGTTGCGTGAACGGTTGTTTGCGGTATTTTTTACCGCTTTCGAAGGACAATTTCGGCATTACAGCCGCCTGCTGCTCGTGATTGATATCGTGCTGCAGGAAATGCTGTTGGGTAATCGTGTGGAGCAGGAGATCAGCTTAATTCGCCTGATCCAGGAGTTTGGTTATCCGGACCCGGATAGTGTGAGTACGCGTGCCCAGTATGCTTGGCGTGTGCCTGATTAAGGGATAACGGCGTGTCAACTGAGGAATCCCCCCCTTCCACAACCGGGCAGTCCGGCATCGTCCCGGCAGCCTTGGAACGGATACAGCAGGCGCTTGCCGGGAACCCGAATCTACCAATATATGGCGTAGTACCGCCGCTGGATACTTCGCCATCCTCCGCAGAATCTGCCACGGTCGCGTATGTGCGCCAGCTTCGTTCCGCCTATGCGCCCGCCAGCGAACCGGAGCTTCCCCTGGGGTTTGGCGACTATTTATCGCTGTTGTACCGATTGGATGAGCAAGACCGGTTGATCGAAGAGCGCGGGGCCGCCAATGCCTTACCACTGCGCCGCTCGTGGTATCTGGGGTGCTGTTCAGCTTTACGTGGTGCGCTGTTACTGACGGACACGGCCTTTGATACGTTGCCCGGTGAGAAACCTTACGATCCCCGCCAGATCGTCAATGGACTGCGCCAGGGTCTGCGTGAGCGGCATGGTGTGTTCCAGGCCGTGTACTTTGAACTGGCGATTGGTGGTTTGCTGCGCCAAAGGGCCGATATCTTGCAAGCCAGACGATCGGTCTCTTACCTGGAGGGTGGGCCGGGTAGCGGCATTACCGGTGAGGCGTTAAAAACGCGAATCCAGCAGGTCTATTTCACCCAGTTTGACGAAGCGCTGCTGGCCTTCAGCCGGCAGTTACTGGCACTGGATGCGCTGCTGGTGGAACTGCTGCCGATAACGGTGGGGCAGCCGGTCGAACTGGCAGAATTACGGTCGCAGTACAATTATCCAGATGGCTCGGATCACCGCTGGACGGCAGCCTTCACCGGATAACGCTATCGCTGGCTCTGTTGTTCCCGGCTATGCTTGAACGGTGCGGCTTGTGCGTCAGTGGCTAGGCGTGTGTTGCACGTTGTGACCTTGTTCGGGCAGGAGAGGGAACGCACCTGATGAGTGATCAGTCTCAAGCGGTGGCTGCGCCCGCCGAATCGCGAAGTTTGCTCCGGCGCTTTCTGGCAACTGCAGCCGTCCCGGCACTTTCTGTGTTTACAGCTGTCCTGATCGGAACGGTCTTCATCGTGCTGGCCCGTGTTTTTTCCGGTGAGGTGGAAACCCTGGGCGATGGTTTACGGGTTGGCCTGGAGACGGCCCGTGATGCTTATCTCGGCTGGCTGGATGGGGCCTTCGGTGACTCGCCGGGCCTGACCCGGACCCTGGTCAAGATGACGCCGCTGGTATTCTCCGGGTTGTCCGTGGCCTTCGCCTTCAAAGGCGGCCTGTTTAATATCGGCGCGCAGGGCCAGCTGATTATGGGGTCGGTGACATCGGCCTGGGTGGGTTTTGCCCTCCATGTCGATCTGGGTAACCCGGTGCTGTCGACCATCGTGCACCTGGGTCTTGCCTTGCTGGCCGGCATGATCGGCGGCGCCTTATGGGGGGCCATCCCCGGCATCCTGAAAGCCTATACCGGCGCGCACGAAGTGATCACGACCATCATGTTTAACTTCATCGCCGCCAACTTCATCAACTGGCTGCTCAACGCCGGGTCGCCGGGCGATGGCGTGCCGCCGGGGCCGCTCAACGATGGCAACGGCGTGATCGTGCGCACCCCTACTATTCTGGAAACATCTCGACTCCCTGTGGTCTTCGATCCGCCCGGTTCGCAGGCGCTGCATCTTGGCATCTTTCTGGCGCTGATCACGGCGCTGGTGGTCTTACTGTTGGTCAACCGGACGACCTTTGGCTTTGAGGTGCGCATGGTCGGTTTGAACCCCTCGGCGGCGCGTTACAGCGGCATCAGCGTCAAGCGTGTGACGGTGTTCACCATGATGATCGCCGGTGCGCTGGCGGGCCTGGCCGGGGCCATGCAGACGCTGGGAGTCAATTATCGCTACGAACCCAACCAGAGCCTGGGTTTGGGCTTCGATGCGATCACCGTTGCCCTGTTAGGCAGCAACAACCCGGTCGGCGTGGTGGTGTCCGCCTTTCTCTTTGGGGCGATGGATTCCGGCGGGACACGTATGCAGTTCAACAGTGGTGTGCCTTCGGAGATCATCATCGTCATCCAGGCGTTGATCTTGATGTTTGTCGCCGCCGAACAGCTCGTCCGGGCCATCTACCGGATCAGGGGCGAGGGCGGCGTCATGCAGCGGTTGAGCACCGGTTGGGGCCAGCGCTGAGTCGCGGCAGCCTTTTGCGGGAAAAGGAGCGCATATCACGATGCTATCTAACCTGACTTCAGCCGCGAGCAGCGACCGGACAGTGCTGAATACGGGAATCGGCATTGCCGTCGTCTTGATCGTGGCCTTTTTGATGGCGGGCGCGATTGGTCCGGCGATAGTGGTGGCGATGATCAACTTCAGTATTCGAAACACCGTGCCGATCGCCCTGGGTTCGCTGAGCGGCATCTTCAGCGAGCGCAGCGGTATTGTCAATATCGGCATCGAGGGCATGATGCTGATGGCTGCTTATGTCGGCTTTATGACCAATGTCGCGCTCAGCAATGAGGGCGTGCCGGCGGCGCTGCAAGCGCAGCCGGTTCGGCTGGGATTATCGATCGTCGCCGGGGTGCTCATGGGCGGCCTGATGGGCCTGCTGCACGCCGGGCTGACCATCCGCTTCAAAGTAGACCACATTATCAGTGGCGTCGTGATCAACGTCCTGGCAACCGGTCTGACCGGTTTCCTGTACCTGGCCGGGGCGACGACCCAGGGACGCCTGCCGCCGGTCGTGGCCAATCCTTTCAACGAAGATACTGGTTTGCTCTTTTGGATAGGGGAGATCGTCTTTAACAAAGGGATTATCACCTACCTGATGATTGGGCTTGTTATTGCCGTAACTATCGCCCTGTACCGTACGGCCTGGGGCTTGCGGACGCGGGCCATCGGCGAGCATCCTCGCGCAGCGGATACACTGGGCATCAATGTGTTCCGGATGCAGTACCTCAACCTGTTTCTGAGCGGCTGCATGGCCGGGCTGGGCGGCGTCTTTTTGACGTTGGAGGCGGTCGGCACCTTCGAGCGCGGGATGACCAACGGGCGCGGCTTTATAGCCCTGGCGGTGATGATTTTCGGCAAGTGGCATCCCCTGGGGGCGGCGGCAGGGGCGCTGTTATTCGGCTTTGCCACCTCGCTATCTAACCAGCTCCAGTATTTTAATATCGAGATTCCACATCAGTTCGTGGGGATGCTGCCGTACCTGTTAACCGTGATTGTGCTGGCGGGTTTTGTCGGGCGGGCGCGGCCCCCGGCGCACGTTGGTCAGCCGTACGAAGTGGAATAGCCGCAGCGACCGGCCTGCTTACTTATTATGTGAGCGGGCACCTGTGATAGGGCGGGAGAAACCATGGGCGCAAATGAAGTGGTCCTTGAAGCCAGGGGCATAACCAAAGATTTCCCGGGTATTCGGGCCAATGATAACGTCGACTTGACCCTGAAAAAAGGCACCATTCTGGCGCTGCTGGGGGAAAACGGCGCGGGTAAGTCAACCCTGATGAATGTCATCTACGGCCTGTACCATGCCGACGCGGGCACGATCAGCCTCAAGGGGCAGGAAGTGAACTTCGTCAGCCCGCGTGAAGCCATCCACAGCGGCATCGGTATGGTCCACCAGCATTTCCAGTTG
>DAOUEM010000526.1:0-1983 GCA_034430555.1 Anaerolineae bacterium
CGCTGAAAACCGAGTGCGTCACCCAGCGTTTTGACACACGCGCGCACGCCCGGCGGGCTATCTTCGAGTACATCGAGGTTTGGTATAATCGGCAGCGGCGGCATTCAGCCCTTGACTATCTCTGCCTGGCTGCCTTCGAACAGCGACATGGTTAGGCAACTTGTGTGTCCACCAAAACGGGACAAGACCATATGCCTGGTTGCCGGGTTCAGAATTATTCCATATTGTCTATAATCGGCAGCGTGAAGGTGAAGCATAAGCCGCCAGATTCGCGCTTGGCGGTAATCTCCCCTCCCTGCAGACGCAGCAGTTCGCGGCTGATAGCCAATCCCAGTCCACTGCCGCCACGGTCACGTTCACGAGCAGTGTCACCCCGCCAGAAACGATCAAACAGGTGCGCGATTTGTTCGTCATCGAGCCGCTCTGTACTATCATTGTAAATGGCTATTGATAATTCATCAGGTTGATTACTAACCGTGATCGTGATCCGCCCGGCATCCGGCGTGTGCCGCCAGGCGTTGCTCAAGAGGTTGTCAAACACCTGCTGCAACCGATGAGGGTCGGCATAGACTGACGGCGTCTCCTTTGGCAGGTGCGTTGTCAGGGTGAGGCCGCGATCCTGAGCAAGCGGCGCGAAGCGTTCCACGGCACTTGCGATCAGCGACTCGATATCAAGTGTGGCCGGGTTGATGGGTAAGCGACCGGCTTCGGCCATTGTCAGCAGGCGCAGATCCTCCACCAGGCGCGCCAGGTGCAGCACCTGATCATAGGCGACGGCCAGGTGCGCCCCATCCATCGGGTACACACCGTCCATCATTGCTTCCAGGTGACCACGCGTGATGGTGACGGGAGTCCGCAGTTCGTGGGCGATGTCGGCACTCATCCGCTGGCGCTGCGCTTCTCCTGATGCCAGGCGGTCCACCAGATCGTTGAAGGCCGCCCCCAACCGCCGGATCTCATCGGTGCCGCCGACGGTGATCGGTTCTTGTAATCCGTGAAGCTGCCAGCGACGGATCGCATCAGTGAGATGTTGCAAGGGGCGGGTCAGGCTGTAGGACAGGCCGATGCCGACGATTATCGACACCATCCCACCAAACAACGCCGTGAGCAGCAGCCCATTGGCCGTATCCTGTAAAAAGCGGCTTTCCGCCTCGTTCAGCGCGACGGTACCCGGCGTCTGCTCTCCCAACATGCCAACGACATGCCCCTCGACCACCAGATCGACACGGCGGCTGGGTCCAATCGAATCAGCGGCCAGGCCGAGCCAGTCCGGCTGCGTCGTAGCGATGACGATCCCATCGACATCGGCAATGAACACCTGGGCGCCGCGGGCATCCGGGGCGCTGCTGCTGGCTGCACCTTCGCCTCGACCACGGCTCGGCAGCAGTGCCTCAACGCCGATCCACCCTTCATTTTCCATATAGTGGTTTTCCAGCGCAGCGACGAGGTCACCGCCGAAGCGAGCCAGGTTACTGACGTTGACATACTGGCTGAAGCTCGACTCGACCGAGGCCCGTACCATCCAGGCCACAGCCCCGATCACCAGGAGGGCAGTCGCCAGAAAGCTGATGGACAGGCGCAGCCACAGCTTTTGCCAGATGTGGTTACGCATCGTCCAGCCTCATCCGGTAGCCCACGCCGTAGACCGTCTCGATGTAGCGAGGCTGGCGCGGATCGTCTTCGATTTTGGTCCGCAGGTTTTTCACGTGCACATCAATGGTGCGCTCGTAAGCCGCATAAGCCTCACCCTGCACGATGTCCAGCAGTTCCAGGCGCGTGTAGACCCGCCCTGGGCGGGCGATGAGCGTCTGCAGCAACGTGAACTCACTCGGTGTCAGGTCGACGCGGTCGCCGCCCTGCGTGACGATGTGCGTCTCTGTGTTCAGCTCCAGGTCGCCGAGGCGATAGATGACGGTCTCAGCGGGACTATCGCAGCCAGCCCGGCGCAGCAGCGCCCGTACACGCGCCACCACCACGCGCGGG
>DAOUEM010000527.1:0-22832 GCA_034430555.1 Anaerolineae bacterium
CTGCCGGTCGACTTCTGGCCGCTGGGCATGGCCGCCCGCTACGATGCCGCCGGGCGGGACGATCAGATCAACCGGCTGCTGGACCATGTGGCGGCGGAAACCGATCCCGTCATCGTGGCTGGCGACTTCAACATGAGTGACCAGGCGGTGATGTACGGGTCGGTGGCGGCGCGGCTGGGCGATTCCTTCCGGGAGGTGGGTATCGGGCTGGGGGCAAGCTGGCCGGTGCCGGTCGCGGCGGAACTGCCGGACTGGCTGCCGCCGGTCTTCCGCCTGGATTACGTCTGGCATGGGGACGGCCTGTGCGCGGTGGAGGCGTGGGTCGGGCCGCGCCTGGGGTCGGACCACCTGCCGCACGTCGCCACGCTGGCCCTGCCAATCCCCCAACCGGACGGTTGACCCTCACCCCCCTGCCAAAACGCACATGGCCGGATGACAGGCGGCGCGGTATGCTTCCCGGAGGATTCTTTGCACCGGAGAGGCCCTGCCTTGACCACCAACGCCCCCGCGCCCGCCCGACCGCCGCTCTCCCCCGCTGCGCGCGCCAATATCATCCTGCTGCTGAGTGTGTTCGCCTTCGGCTTTACGGCCGTCTTCGCCCGCTGGGCGGATGCGCCGGGCCTGATCGTGGCCGCCGGGCGCGCCGCCGTGGCCGCGATCGTGCTGGCCGTGCCTTATGCCCGCCAGCCGGCGGAACGCCGCCGCCTGTCCCCGGCCCTGGCCCGGCGGGTGGTGTTCAGCGCGGTGATCTTCGCGATTGGCATGGCCCTGTTCCACGTCGCGCTGGACTTCTCCACCGCCGCCAACGTGACCTTCCTGGGCAACCTGGCCCCGCTGTGGGTCGGCGTGCTGACGTTGTTCGTGCTGCGGCGGACGCTGCCGCGCCTGTTCTGGCCGGGGCTGGCCGTGGCCGGGGTCGGGGCGGCCCTGATCGTCTTCGGGGACGGCGGGCTGGCCGGCATCCATCCCGGCGACCTGATCGTGCTGGGCAGCAGCTTTTTCTGGGCGTCGTACGTGGTGCTGACCGGGGAAGCGCGCGCCCGCGTCTCGGCGCTGACCTGGGTGTGGCCGGTCGTGACGCTGAGCGCGGCCCTGCTGACCGGGCTGGCCCTGCTGCTCGGCACCCCGCTGACCGGCTACGGCCCGCAGACGGCGCTGGCGATCCTGGGATCGGGTATTTTTTCGCAGGCGATGGGCTTCATCGGCTTTAACTACGTGCTGGACCGCGTGCCGCCGGCGCGGGCCACCGTCACCAACATGCTGCAGCCGGTGATCACGGCCATCGCTGCGGCCCTGCTGCTGGGCGAAGCCTTCGGCGGCTGGCGGTTGGTGGGCGGCGCGTTGATCCTGGCGGGCATCTATCTGGTCAACCGCCCCGATCCGCCCGCCGAAACAGGCGAGTCATGAGCCAACCTGTGACGAAGCCTGTCCCGGCTCCCGCGCCGCTGCCGTCCGTCCCGCTGCACGCCAACCTGATCCTGCTGCTGAGCGTCGGGGCGGCGGGCTTCACGGCCATCTTCGCCCGCGTGGCGGACGCGCCCGGCCTGGTGGTGGCGACCTGGCGGGTGATCATCGCCGCCGCCGTGCTGACGGTGCCCTTCCTGCGCCAGCCGCCCGAGTTGCGCCGCCTGGACCCGGCCCTGCTGCGCTGGGGAGTGGGGGGCGGCGTGCTGTTCGCGCTGGCCCTGGGCACCTTCCACCTGGCGCTGGAGACGACCACCGCCGCCAACGCCACCTTCCTCGATAGCATCGCGCCGCTGTGGGTGGGCCTGCTCACGCTGTTCGTGCTGAAGCGGGCGCTGCCGCGCCTGTTCTGGCCGGGGGTGGCCGTCGCCCTGAGCGGGGCCGCGCTGATCATGTTCGCCGAGGGCGGCGCGACCCGCATCCGGCCGGGCGACGTGATCATATTGGGCGAAACCGTGATCTGGGCCGCCTACCTGATCGTGGCCGGGGAGGGCCGGGCCCGCTTCAGCACGCTGACCTGGGCCTGGCTGACGCTGGCCGTCAGTGTCGTCGTGCTGACGGCGCTTTCCCTGCTGGCCGGGCTGCCGCTGGCCGGTTACAGCGCCCCGACGGCGGCCGCCATCCTGGGATCGGGCCTGGTCTCGCAGGTGGGCGCGTTTACCGGCATCAACTATGTGCTGGGGCACCTGCCCGCAGCGCGGGTTTCGGTGGCCTTCCTGCTGCAGCCGGTGGTCTCGGCGGTGGCGGCCTTTTTCCTGCTGGGCGAAGTCTTCGGCGACCTGCGGCTGGCCGGCGGCGCGCTGATCCTGGCCGGCATGTACCTGGTCAACCGGGAATAAGTTTATGCGCTTCTCGTTGTCCCTGGAACCCGGTCCCCTGCGAGCCACCGTCGTGCTGCTGTTCGGCGTGGTCTGCATCGGCTTTTCCGGCATTTTCACCCGCGCCGCGGATGCGCCGGGCGTGGTGGTGGCCGCCTGGCGATTGGGTCTGGCCGCCGCCGTGATGACCGTGCCCTTCGCCCGGCAGACGCCCAAACACCACCGCCGTCTGACGCCCATCCTGCTGAGCTGGGCCGTGCTGGGCGGCGTGTTTTTCGCGGTGGACATCGGCCTGTGGAACGCCGCGCTCGACACCACCACCGCCGCCAGTACCACCTTCCTGGGCAATATCGCCCCGGTGTGGGTGGGGCTGTTCACGCTGATCGTGCTGCGCCAGCGGCTGCCGCGCTTTTACTGGCTGAGCGTGATGCTGGCCCTGGGCGGGGCCGGGCTGATGATCTTCGGTGGCGAGCTGGGCGCCGGCGCGCTGAAGGGCGACCTGATGGCGGTGGGCGCCAGCTTCTTCTGGGCCGGCTACCAGATGGTGACGGCCCGCATCCGCCCCCGGATGAGCAACGCCAGCTACGTCCTGATCATGAACGTGACCGCCTTCGCCATCCTGCTGCCGGTCTCCTTGCTGAGCGGCTTCACGATGACCGGCTACGACCAGGAGACCGGGCTGATCATCCTGGCGGCGACCGTGGTCTCGCAGTTGGGCGGCTTCATTTCGGTGAACTATGCGCTGGGTTACCTGCCCGCCGTGCGGGCGACCATCATCCTGCTGCTGCAGCCGGTGGTGGCGGCGGTGGCGGGCGTCTTGCTGCTACATGAACCGTTCGGGGGATGGCGGCTGGTGGGGGGCGTCCTGATCCTGGCGGGCGTGTACCTGGTGATCCGGCTGCCGGCCCAGGCCCGCGCCCAATCGACGACCACCGCCGTCCCGGCCTCGACCGGAGATTGACCCGATGACGACCTCAACCACCCCTGACCGTCACACGACCCTGCGCGCCACCGTCGCCCTGCTGCTGGGCGTGGGCTGCATCGGCTTTTCCGGCGTGTTCGCGCGCTCGGCGGATGCGCCCGGTATCGTGACGGCGGTGTGGCGGGTCGGCATCGCGGCGCTGGTGCTGGCGATTCCCTTTATGCGGCAGCGACCGGAAAAGCGTCACTTGAGCCGCCGTTTGCTGGGCGGGGCCATCCTGGGCGGCGTCTTTTTCGCCGCCGACCTGGGCCTGTGGAACGCCTCCACGGACTATACCACCGCCGCCAACGCCACCTTCATGGCGAACATGGCCCCGCTCTGGGTGGGGCTGGCGACGCTGTACGTGCTGCGGGAGCGGCTGCCGCGCTTCTACTGGCCGAGCATCGCGCTGGCCCTGGGCGGGGCCGGGGTGATGATCTTCGGCGGTGGGACGGACCTGGCCGTGCGCCAGGGCGACCTGATGGCGCTGGTCTCCAGCCTCTCCTGGGCCGGCTACCAGATGGTCACCGCCCGGGCACGAACCGGCACCGGCGTCTCCAACCTGAGCTACCTGTGGCTGATGTGCCTGACCAGCTTCCTGATCCTGCTGCCCGTGCCGCCGCTGAGCGGCTACGCGCTGGCCGGCTACGATACCCGGACCACGCTGCTGCTGATCGGGGCCGGGCTGGTCTCGCAGGTGGGCGGTTACCTGGGCATCAACTACGCGCTGGGGCACCTGTCCGCCGCCCGCGTGACCGTGATCCTGCTCTTGCAGCCGGTGCTCACGGCCATCTTCGCCTATATATTGCTGGGCGAGGACTTCGGTGGGGTCCGGCTGATCGGGGGCGCGCTGATCCTGGTGGGCGTCTACCTGGTCAACCGCCCGGAAGGCGCGCCGCAATCTCAGCAACAACTTGCTGCCGCCGATTGAACCGATATCACCTGGCCTTGGTCGCCGCCACGATGCCCGGCAGCCGGTCCACGCGCAGGATGATCCCTGCCGCCACGACGTGCACGCCCAACGCCAGGAAGGCCAGCGGGATCGAGATCGTCGCCAGCACCCCGAAGATCAACGACATTACGGCCACGTACAGGCTGCCCAGCATGTTGATCAGCGAGAGGATGGTGGCCCGGCTGTGGCCGCCGCTCCCCCCGGCGATCAACTCGTTCTGGTAAGCAGAAAAGAGCGGCAGGCGCAGGTCCTGGGTAGCGTGCAGCAGCATCACCAGCAGGAAGATGGCCGGGCCGCTGTCCGCCGCCGACAGCAGCAGGTACAGGAAACCCGGCAGCAGGGCCGCCGTCAGCAAGCCCCACCGTTTGCCCATGGCCCCTTCCAGGCGGGTGACGTTCCTTTGCAGCAGGGCCCCCAGCAAAGCGCCCGCCGAGAGCACCACCCCGATCAATAAGTTGGAGACGCCATAGGCCACCAGGTGCGGCTGGGAAAAGGACAGCAGCGAGTCGCCAAAGGTCGCCGTGAAGACGGCCAGCAGCGTCATCATCCGCAGGGGACGGCTGCCGCGCATCTCCGCCAACCCTTCCCGGAAAATGGTTAACGCGCCGGGGGTTTCTTCTGCGGCGGCGGCCCGGCGAGGTTCGTGCAGCGTCAGGCTGATCAGCAGCGCCACGAACACCGAGACTGCCGTCATCCCGATCACCAGCAGGAAGCGGTCCATGACCAGCTCGGTCACGATCAGGCCGCCCAGCAGCGGGGCCAGGAAAAAACCCAGGAAGCGGGCGGTGCCCACGCTGCCCATGGCGCGTTTCATGGCGGTTTCGCGGTCGCCCGGCGGCAGCGATTCATAAACCAGCGATTCGGTCGCGCCGGAGGAAAAGGCAAAGCCCACCCCGGCGATCACGGCGATGAAGGCGAAGGCCGGGTACGAGTCGCCGAACAGGTAGAGCACCTCACCCAGCGTTTGCAGCAGCAGCGCCATCACCACCGACCACTTACGCCCGATCCGGTCGGCCAGCACGCCGGTCGGCACTTCCGCCAGGAAGATGCTGGCGATGATGATCGACCCCAGCGAGTTGATGGCGGCCAGGTTCAGGCCGCGGCCCTGCAGGTACAGCGCGTTGACGTGGATGTAGAAGTACAGGCGCGAGAAGAACGTGATCAGGACGATTTTAGTGGTCGTATCGAAGCGTTTGAGCACGGCGGCGCTCGTTACTCAAGGCCCCAATCCACCATGATCGGCGTGAACGACCGCATCATAATGTTATGCAGCAACGCGCGGATGAGCTGCCCCGATGCCCTTACCCAGGCCATTTCGTCAGAGTCTTCATCGACGGGTTCATTCGTCGCCAGGCTGTAGCGGACGTTGTCTGGCATGGGGTAACGCATCTCGACCAGCGCCACGTAACGCCTTGCCGTCTCACTGGCGTATACGACGGCGGTCGTCGTCACCGCCCCTAACCGCGCTTCGTCTTCCAACAAGGGTATTGTGTCTTCGTAGTTGATATCGTAGAAGGTCTGCATCCGTCGCGCCACTTCCTCGGCAGCTTGCTGAGCCGCATCTTCACTGGCATAGGTCAAGGCCAGCGAGACGACTTGCTCCGCGCCCTCCTGGCGATCCACCAGGGCGGCCAGGCTGTAAATCGGAAACGGGTTGTAACCGGCAGTCAGGGCTTCCAGCGGATTATCTTCGGCGAGCAGCAAAGCCGGATTGCTGAAAACGGCCACGTGTGCGGGCGAGAAGAAGATGACCTGCACCAGTGAGCCGTCGTCCGCCGTCGCCGCTTCGGCAATGGCCCGGAACTCCGGTACATCCAACAGGGAATCGGCCTCATCCTGGTAAGTCGCTGTCCAGGCATCCAGCATTTCAAACGAGGCAGCACTGAAGATGGTTTCCGGCAGCGTGACCACCGGCTGTCTCCTGCCAAGCTGATCGCCAAAAACACGGCCCAGGTAACGCTCCCCCAAATTTGTCTCCAACCCGTTCTCGCAATTCCCTTCGAAACACCACACCTCAATACCGTTCACGGTTTTTAGCGTGTACCCCTGGGCGGTGTAGGCTGTCGTCATGGCCTCCACATTAAACTCGCCGCCAAAGAGCACCCCGGTCATGGGCGGGGGCAAGAAGGTCAGCGCGCGGTCGATGTCGAAAAAATCGAAGCCGACTGTTTCCGGCATCATCCCAGCCGCCGCTCGAAGGTAGGTATGATACTCTTCCCAGCCGGCGCTCAAGCGCATCGAGTTTTGCCGCCACAGGTGGCCGGCAAAATCATCCGCCTCTTCCAGAGCGCTTAATTCGGCGAGCGTCTCCGGGGAGGGTACGCCGTCTCGCGCCGCTTCCAAGGCCCGGTAATCGGCATAGCTGATGTAGAGGTCGTAGTTGGAATCCGAGGCCAGGACCGCCATTGCAGGGACCGTATCCAGCATTTGCAGGAAGGGATGGGGAGTCTCTTTGTTTTCCTGCGCCACTGCCGGGATGAGTCCACCCAGCAATGCCAACAACAGAACCAGTACCAACAACCGCTTGTTCATTTTGCTTCTCCTCTTCACAAAAGATCAGGCGTTATCCACCATCCGTACCAGGATATTTTGCCCGGCGAGACAGGTCTTTTTTTCGCGCGCGGAAAGCTGCTTGTAGTGGAACCGACTCGCCGCCAGGTTCAGGCCGCGGCCCCGATCACGCGCAGCATCAGCGCGATCTGCTCGGCGGTCAGCGGGATCGCGCCGCGCACGCCTTCCAGGTAAGTGACGGCCAGGTCGGCCCCCTGCCAGACGGTATCGTTTTTGGTCATGAGTAGCCCTCCGGGAGCGGTGCATGGTTATTATTGGCGTGTTTGCGGGCGGCGTCCAGCAGGTCGTAGTGCCAGGTGTACATGTCGTCCGGGCCGGCGGCCAGCAGGCGCGCCCGGTCCAGGCGGATGCGCCCGTTGGCGATGGTCACCAGGCTGGCGAACGGCTCCGTGCTCAGCAGCGCCGGGTCGGCGATGGTCTCCCACTCGGCCACGGCCATCCCTCCCTGCCGGACCAGCCGCAGCAGCAGGTCGTAGTGAACCTTCTGCATCAGCGTGAGCGGGTGGCCGGGCGCGTGCTGCTGCATCAAGTGCCGGTCGATATCGGCCCACAGCGCGGCGATGATATCCTGCCGATCCTTCAGCGCATCTATCGTCGGCGTGACGGTCATGGCGGCGGCCAGCCGGTCCGGCCAGTCGACGGGGGTCCAGGCCAGGCTGCGGCTCATATGGACCAGCCACTTGTCGTGGGGCACGTACTCGCCATTGCCCAGGAAGAGCGCGGTGAGCAGTTCGGTCACGGCGGCGTTCAGCATATGGTGGCCTTGCAGGGTATCGCCGCGCCCGATCCAGATGTCGCCGGCCAGCCGGTAGTGCCACCAGGCGTTGAAGAGCGGCCCGCCCGCCTGGGTGGGGTCCGGGGGAACGAGCTTCTCGGCCAGCAGCGCGGCGATGGCCCCGCTGGGATCGTGCAGGATTTCCGCGTAGGAGGCATCCCACAGGTCAACCTGTTCCCAGTCGCGGGTTTGATCGGCGGCCAGGTCGACCAGCTTGAGGTCGTACAGCCTCCCCTCCCGCACCACGATCCCGGTGGGAAAGGGCGCGTGGCCGCGGTTCCAGCGCAGGTAAGCGCCGGTTTCCAGGACCAGCGTCACGTCGATCTCGGAAAGATCGTCGGCATACCCGCGCGACAGGCCGCCGCTCAGCAGCGCGCCGATCACGCCCTCGTGCTCGACCAACTGCGGTAGCTGATCGTCCAGGTGGGCGCGCAGATCGTCCAGGGTATTGGGACGGTCGATGTTGACGGTAGGACGGCTCATGGTTCCCTTTCCCGGTTGGTTGATTCGGGCACGGCCACCACGATCAGGCGGTGGCTGTTGGCGCTGTGCGGCCAGCAGGTCACCAGCGTAACCCGTTCGTCGTCGCTGGGCAAAATCCAGCGGGCGTTGGTCAGCCGCTGCTCCGGGGATTGCCAGCTTTCCTGCAGGACCATCGTCTGGGCCACCACGTAGCGGAAGGCCGTCTCGCCGCTGTAGAGGGTCAGGCGGTCGCCGGGATTCAGCTCGATCAGCCGCCCGAAAATCTCCCCCTCGACGTTGTGGTGCCCGTTGAGCACGGTATTGCCGGACACACCCAGCGGCGCGGACCCCTCGTGCCAGCCCGCCGTATACCCGACCGGCACGTCCCACTGCCCGTAGGTCGCGCCCTCCAGCTCGATGGTGTGCCAGCCCACCACGTTCACCGGCGCGTCGACGTCCAGGCCGGGGATGGCGATGCGGTCCGGCGGGTAGGGCGGCGGTGGTGGCGTAGGGACAACCGGCGACGAACCCGCAGGGTTCGCGTTGTCCGTAGGCGGCGGCGTGGTCGACGGGCGCGGGGTGGCGCTGGGCATCGGCGTGATCGAGGGGCGGCGTGTGGGCGTAACGGAGGCATCGGCGGTGGCCGTGATCGTCGGGATCGGCGTGCCGGTCACGTAGGCCCAGGCGGCGGCCCCGATCTCGTCCCGGGGATCGTCGGGCGCGGCGAACAATGGCGTGGGGGTATCGGTGGTCTCTGCGACCGGCATCACCGGCAGCACCAGGGCCACCCCGGTCGGCCCCGGACGCACGTCCGGCGGGGGCAGCGGCGTGCCCAGGTAAGCGGGGACCGGCGTCGGGATGTCCGGCAGGGTGTAGGTGATGGTCAGGCGCGGTGCGGCTTCCGGCGCGAGGGCGGCCCCGATCAGCACCAGCAGCCCCAGCGCGATCAGGGCGCTGCCGGCGCGGGTGAGCAGGAGACTGGGCTTGGTCATCAGCGATCCGTTTTGATCCGTTTGGTGGCGGCCCGGCGTCGGACGGCCAGCCGGACATCCCGCCGGATGTCCCTACAAGGTCATCGGCGATCCGTCACGGTCCATCGGATGATAGGCCCGCATGATAACGGGTCTGGGGGGTGGGGGCAAATTTTGGCGGGCGGGTTCGGTGGTGCGCGTGTTGTAGGGGCGTTTCGGTGAAACGCCCGGTGCGTCGCCCGGTGGCGAATTTGTTGGTAAGGACAGGTCTTAGGCCTGTCCCTACAAAACGGCTTCACCTAATCCGCTCCTATCCATTTTCAACACCGGCACCGAAGGTTTACGGCTCCGGCTCGACCGTTACCCCGCCCTCCGCATCGACCGCCACCCGCGCCAATAGCAGCGCACCGCCGCCACCGGCCAGCGTCAGGCGCGGCCCGTCCGGCGCCAGGTACCACCCGATCACCAGCTCGTAGTCGCCCGGCGGCAGGTCGCCCGCCTCCAGCGTGAGGGTATCGGGCACGGCTTCTCCGGCCTGCCACCAGTCGGTCGGATAGCGACCCTCGGCACGCGGCTGCCCATCCGCCTGCCGGACCGGGGCGGATTCCCCCGCTGGCCGCAGGTGCAGGAAGTACGTGTAAACCCGCGGGATGTCCCGCGCCGCGACCCACGTCAGGTCGAGGGTGATTGCGCCGTTGTTGACGGTGATCGCGCTGTCCAGCAGGTGGATCAGGGCGGCGTCGTTTTCGGCGAACGTCGGGGCGCCAGCTAGCTCATCGACGGTCGACACGTCGACTTGGGGGAACGAGAAGTCCAGCGGGACGACCGGGCGCGAGGCATAGGGATCGCCCTCCGCCGGCCCAACCGTGACCAGCAGCGCATAACCGCCCGGCGGCAGGTCTTCCGGCAGGATGATGCCGTGCCACGTCGTCAGCGTCTCCCCCCAACGCGCCGTGTCATGGGTGAGGTCCGAACCCTGTACGCCGTCCACGTCGGCCACCGCCACCGCGATGCGAACGCGGTCCGGCAGCGGCTCATCCTCCGACAGTGACCAGCGCAGCCCCACCCGCAGCGCGCGTTCCGCCGGGTTAAGGTCGCGCCAGTCCAGGGCGTAACCGTCGAGGGTCAGCGGGCCGTAGTCGAAGCCCAGGTCGCGCGGGTTGAAGTCGGCGGCGGGTCGCAGGGCCGTCACGCGCCGGTAAATGGTCACCGGCCCGTAGGCGTAGCGCGGATCGTCGAATTCGACAACCGGCGCATAGTTGAACTGGAACCACGGGTCCGGCTCCAGGTAGTAGTTGTAGATCACCAGCGGACGCCCGCGGAAGCGCTGCAAAACCAGGTAGTCGGGCGCGGTGGCGGGCAGCCAGGAGGTCACGTCGCCGCGCGCCAGCCAGGCGGCCACCCGCGGCTGGAGCAGGCCCAGGTAATCGGTCATGGGGCGATCCGCGTAGAAGCCCACCTGCCCGACCTCGGCCACGCCGATCAGGGCATCGGGCGGGGTGTTCTGGTTGATCCACTCGCCGGCCTCCCGGTAGACGCGCCAGTCCACCACGGGCAGCATCGGGTCGGCGTCGGCGGGGGTCAGCGGGCCGTCGACGTTCATCCGACCAGTGATCGCCGCCAGCGAGGTCACGCCCGCCCCGATCACCAGGAGCGCCGATCCGACCGCCAGCCAGCGCCCCCGTGGCAGTCGCCGGATCGCATCCAGCCCCAGCGCCGCCAGCAGGATCAAACCCGGCAGCAGCGGCGCGTAATACCAGCGGTAGGGGGCCACGTCCAGGATCACGTAGGCCAGCAGGTGCAGGATGCCCCAGGCCGCCGCCCAGAGCGTCACCGCGGGCAATCGCCGGATTCCGGCCAGCCCCAGCGCCGCCAGCGCGATCCACAGGCCGTAGAGCGGACTCTGCCGCCACAGGCTCTGCGCGATCAGGCCCAGCCCGCCGACCGTATCCACGCCGACGCCCAGCCCGGTGATGCCCAGCGCCGCCTGGGCGCGTTTGGCCGCGAAAGTGGCCGGCAGCGGCGATCCGTAGGCCAGCCAGACCCAGCCGTAAAACAGCAGGACCGGCAACGCCGCCGCCAGGGCGAACGTCCACAGGCCCCGCCAGGGACGGGCACACGTCCCCCGGCGGTTGACGGCGGCCCCCAGCGCACCAAGGCCCAGCAGCGCGCCGGGCAGGACGGCGTCGGGCCGAGTCAGCACGGCCAGCCCGATCAGCAGGCCGGCCCACGCCCAGCGGGAGTCGCGCGCCGAATCGCGCATCAGCCAGGCCGCCGCCAGGACCAGCAGCAGCCACAGCGCGGTTTCCATGCCCAAAGCCAGCCACAGCGGACTCGCCAGCACGTAGATCAGGCCCGCCCAGGCCCGGATGCCAAAGGACACCCGGCGCGGCAGCAGATCGGCCAGCAAGCCGCCGCCCAGCCCGATGCTCAGCGCGCCCACCAGCCCGCCCAAGGTGGGCAGGTCCAGGGGCAGGAAACTCAGGGCGGCCAGCAGCAGCGCATAGAGGGGGGCCGTGGTGCTGAGAACGGTCTCGCCGGGGTTGTAGACCAGGCCCCAGCCGCGGGCCACATAACGCGCGTAACGGTAGGTGATGTAGCTGTCGTCCAGTCCAAAATCCCGCAAGACGACCAGCCCGATCAGCAGGGCCAGGACGACTAATATCAGGGTGAGCCAGCCGGCGCGGGTGAGCCGTCGCGAGTGGGGCATGGGGGCGCTTTCTCCAGGGAACAGAAACGGTCAGGGACTGCCGCCGGGATTATGCCACCGGGCGGACCGGGCGTCCAGCGGCGGTAGGGGGGTGATGGGCTTCAACTCTATAGAGAGACCGTTGGAGAGGGACCAACCGAATTTCCCAGGAATCCCCACGGAGAGAAGATCAGCTCGACTTTATTTTGTCCAAGGCGCGTTGAGCGCGTTCGTATCCTTGTGCGGACAATACCTCTAATACGCCAATTGCCTGCTCTACCTTCCCACTCCTGTATAACTGCTGGGCATAATTAAACTGCTGGTCAGCAATGTCTTCAAATGGGTCACCACTGGTTGGAAAATCTCTAGAAACAGGCGCTGGTGCTTGTCGGTATTGCCCCTCATCTGTGGAGTGTTCCACAACACGCTTCCGAAAGAGATCGCCGTGTGCTACACCCCTATATATTAGTCTGGTGCCACCACTGCCTGTAAGCGTCAGATCGCTGAAACCAAGCATACGCCCAAGGAGGGTCGAGCGGGCTTGAAAGCTCTCGATTCTGCCCAAGTTCAATTCTAGGGTTTCATGCCTAAGCCAGCCGGATTTGATAAGTACCCGTCGATTGGTCAAGCCAAATTCCGAAGTACTATACTTGATATATCCAGGAACAATGGCGAATATCGACAGGAATCCAACACAGGTGAGAGATGCTGAACTTCCTGTACTGGGGACCATAAGCAGTGCAAGGAAACCAAAAACTATGAGCGACCGGAGCGCAAATGAGAAGATGACAAACCAATGATATCGAGTACGGAATATTATCTCTTCCCCTTTTACAAGGTTGTTCTCAATGTATCCCATGGAGTTCCACCTTCTGATCAGACACATATATGTAAATAATAACACTTTTTTGTATTGTACATATAGCAACTACCCTTTGAACAGCAACAAGAGAGGTGGCCTGCCTAAGAAACACGCGCCGCCCCCATTGTACCGGGAAACGGTCGACCTGGACCGGGCGGGTGGTATACTTTATCCCACAGGCGCAACACCTGAATAGGGGGACTAGCGAAGCAATCGTCACTATCACCAGAACGAAGGGAACAGGGGCATGGAATTTCGCAAATTCGGACGCACCGGCTGGCAGGTCAGCGAGATCGGCTACGGCATGTGGGGCATGGCCGGTTGGAAGGGCAGCGATGATGCCGAGTCGAAAACCTCGCTGCACAAGGCCGTCGAACTGGGCTGCAATTTCTTCGATACCGCCTACGCTTACGGGGACGGGCACAGCGAATCGCTGCTGGGCGATCTGGTCCGCGCCTACCCGGATAAAAAGCTGTACACCGCCAGCAAAATCCCGCCCAAGAACCGCATCTGGCCGTCGCGGCGCGGCTTCTCGCTGGACGACGTGTTCCCGCCCGAATACATCACCGAATACACGCACAAAAGCCTGGAAAACCTCGGCCTGGACAGCCTGGACCTGATGCAGTTCCACGTCTGGGAGGACGCCTGGGCCAATGACGAGCGCTGGCAGCGGGCTTTGGCCGACCTCAAAGCGGAGGGCCTGATCCATGCGGTGGGCGTCAGCGTCAACCGCTGGGAGCCGGACAACTGCCTGGATACGCTGCGCACGGGCATGGTCGACGCGGTGCAGGTGATCTACAACATCTTCGACCAGGCCCCGGAAGACGCCCTCTTCCCCCTGGCGCAAGAGTTGGACGTGGCCATCATCGCCCGCGTGCCGTTCGACGAGGGCACGCTGACCGGCACCCTCACCAAAAAGTCCACCTGGCCGGAGGGCGACTGGCGCAATACCTACTTCGTACCGGAGAACCTGCACGCCTCCGTGGACCGCGCCGAGGCCCTGCGTCCCATCATCCCGGAAGGGTTGACCATGCCGGCCCTGGCCCTGCGCTTCATCCTGGCTCACCCGGCGGTCAGCACCATCATTCCGGGGATGCGCAAGCTGCGGCACGTAGAAGCCAACATCGCCGCCAGCGACGGGCAGGCCCTGCCCCCGGAACTGGTCGCCGCGCTGCGCGATCACCGCTGGGATCGCGTCCCGACCGAGTGGTCGCAGTAGGGGTCGCCCAAACCACCACATAGGCATCGACGGGCGGTGGACGAGGGTTCGCCGCCTGTTTTATGCGTCGACGGGCATCCGCGGCGCGGCAGGCGATTCGGCGGGCGGAAGAGGTCATTTGTCAGGGGAAGCGCGGGCCGTCAACTGCTATCCTGGGGATAACGCTAGGTGAGACACGAAAGGTCATCCATGACCACCATCATCCGCATCCGCCGCGAGGCCAGAGCCTGGCAGCAGCGCCACGACGCGCAGGCTCCCAAAGTCGGGGACCTGGCCCCGGACTTCGAGCTGCGCGACAGCGAAGGCCAGAATCCCGTCCGCCTCTCCGACTTCCGGGGAAAAAAGCCGGTCGTGCTCTTTTTCGGCAGCTACACCTGACCGCCCTTTGTCAAGGGGACCGTGAGTCTCCGCGACCTCTACGCCGCCTACCACGACCGCGTCCAGTTCCTGACCGTGTACATCCGCGAGGCGCACCCGGTCGATGGCTGGTGGCTGGGCACGGGCATCTTCAAGCTGGGTATGAAGCTGCTGCGGATGCAGGCCGCCACCGACGTCTACGACCCAACGACCATCGAGGAACGCCGCCGCGTGGCCGGCTCCTGCGAAGACGCGCTGCAATACGGCATCCGCACCACCATAGATGAAATGGACGACGCCGTCAATAAGGCCTATGCCGGCTGGCCGGTCCGCCTGTACCTGGTCGGGCAGGATGGACGCGTGGCCTACGCCGGGGGCCTGGGGCCGTTCGGCTTCAAGCCGGCGGAACTGAAGGCGGCCATCGACGATTACCTCGCGGCAGAAACCTGAACCATCATTTAAGGACACACCCCCATGCCTGAAACCGCCTGGATGCAAACCTTCCCCGGCGCGATCACGGTCTGCGACAGCGACGGCATCATCCTGGCGATGAACGACCGGGCCGCGGCCAGCCACGCCGCGGACGGCGGCTATGACCTGATCGGCACCAACCTGCTGGACTGCCACCCGGAGCCATCGCGCAGCCAGGTGGAGACCATGCTGGCCGAAGGGTCGGGCAACGTCTATACCATCGAAAAGGGCGGCGTGAAGAAGCTGGTCTACCAGCAGCCGTGGTACGAGGATGGCCAATTCGCCGGTTTGGTGGAAATGGTGCTGCCGCTGCCGGAGTCGCTGCCTCACTTCCTACGGGAGTGAGCCACTTTATACGGGACTGAGTCGTCCCCAGCGTTGATCCCCCAGCCTGGCAAGGTCCGGTATAATCAGGCGCTATGCGCTCATACACGTCAGGCCAGACAAAACGATGAAACCCACTGATCAGCCCTATGTGCATGGCTATGATCAACGCGAAAACATTCGGCTTCACGACCAGGCTTCAACGCTGGTCGAATTGTTACACGCCGATACAGCTTATCCGCCAGGGAGTCATGTGCTTGAGGCCGGCTGCGGTGTCGGGGCACAGACGATCACGCTGGCGCGCAACAGCCCGGACGCGCAGATCACCTCAATTGATATATCTGAGCGTTCGGTCGCAGAAGCCCAGAAAAGAGTCGAGGACGCAGGCTATACGAATGTCAGTTTCCAACAAGGCGACATCTTCAACCTGGAGTATGCGCCGGAGTCGTTCGACCATATCTTTGTCTGTTTTGTGCTGGAACACTTAGCCCGACCGCTTGATGCCCTGAACGCTCTCAAACACTTTCTCAAAGTGGGCGGTACGATTACCGTCATCGAAGGCGATCATGGCTCGGCGTACTTCTATCCTGACAATGAAGCTTCGCATCGCGCGATTCAGTGCCAGATCGAATTACAAAAGCGCGCGGGCGGCAACGCCAATATCGGTAGAGCGCTCTATCCGCTCTTAACCGCGGGCGGTTTCCGTTCGATCAACGTATCACCACGCATGGTTTATGTGGATACCAGTAAACCACATTTTGTCGAAGGCTTTACGAAGAACACGTTCACGGCAATGATCGAAGGTGTGCGGGCATCCTCTATTGAGGCTGGTCTGATTGATGAAAGCACCTTTGATGAAGGGATCAAAGGCCTGTACAGAACCACAGAACCAGATGGCGTTTTTTGTTATACGTTTTTTAAGGCAACTGCCCAGAAATAAATCGTGGTAGGATTTACCCAATCGCAGCCACCCACTTGAGTTCTCCGCTGGCATCTGTCCTGAAACGGCAATAACCGAGCGTCAGGATGCCGTAGGTTTTGCGTACGGTACGTGCGCTGCATTGGTGGTACCATGAGTTCTGTGTGAAGATTCGTCCGTCGGGTGGCTCGTCACGCGGACGGTTGCCAACCGGCACCGACACTGTGAGAAGGTAGGAGAGGTCATAAATGTTGCGTCAAGGTACACGCTTTTTGGTTATAGTTGTTTTACTGGCAATGATGCTGGCGCCGATGCTCGGCCTGCTGCCGGCGCTGGCCCAGGGCGGCCCGCCGCTTTACCTGGGCGAACCGGTCAGCGGGGAAATCACCAGCGCCGCGCCCGAAGTGACCTATACTTTTGAAGGCCGGGCCGGCGACAGCATCACCATCGCCATGACGGCCAGCGGGCAGGGCCTGGACAGCTACCTGCGCCTGCGCTACCCGGACGGCACCGAGGTCAGCGACGACGACAGCGGCGGCAACCTGAACTCGCTGCTGGGGCCGGTCCGGCTGCCGGTGGACGGCACCTATACGGTCATCGCCACGCGCTTCGGCGGGCTGGAGGGCAACAGCACCGGCCCCTATACGCTGGTGGTCAACGCGGCCCAGGTCAAGCCGCTGGAGCTCAACGAGACGCTGACCTTCGACCTGAACGCCGAACAGCCGGTGATGTTTTTCTCCTACCCCGGCGGATCCGGCCAGACCTTCAGCCTGGTGGCGCAAGGTTTCGGCGGCGACGCCGACTTTAACATCAACGTGCGGGACGCCAACAACGGTTACGTGAACGGCACCTGGGGCAACGCCGACGGGCAGGCCATCATCGACCCGCTGGTGCTGGGCCACGCCGGCGACTACATGTTCGTGGTGACGCGCCAGGCGCGCGACCCCTCCCAGGCCAGCACGGCCTCGGTGCGCATCGGCCTGACGCTGCGCGCGATCGTGACCATGCCGCTGGCAATCGGCGAGACCGTCTCCGGCGCGCTGGACGACGGGACCCCGTCCGTGCACTACAGCTTCGAAGCGCAGGCGGGCGACATGCTGCGGCTGAGCGGCAGCGAGACTTCCGGCGGCCAGCCCTTCGACGTGCAGGTGATGAACACGGAGGGGTATGTTTCCTTCGGCGCGGGCACGGCCTATTCCGAGCAGCCGGGCACGTTTTTCATCGACCCGCTGACATTGGATATGGCCGGCACCTACCTGGTGGTCCTGCGCCGCACGGACATAGACGGCACCGGTGGGCACGGCCTCAGCCAGTACACCGTCACACTCGGCCCGACCGAGACGCCGCTGCTGGCCAGTGGGCAGGAAGTGACCGGGTCCTTCAGCGCGGGCCAGTACAGCGAGCAGGTGTACCGCTTTGAGGGCACCGCCGGGCAGGTGGTCCGGATGACGCTGCGCACGATCGAGGGGCCATACAGCCCCGCCGTGAACTGGCAGGGGCCGGGCGAGGATTCAGGCACCATGCCAGGGATGGGCTTCGGCGGCGGCGGGTACCCCGGCGGGATGATCTTCATCGTGGATATGAACGGCGGCGTGCCGGGCACGGCCACCTACCAGACGACGCTGCCCGCCACCGGCCTGTACCTCTTCCGCGTGCGGAACAGCGGGACCTACGGTCCCGAAGGCGGGCCGGACTGGACAGAAGCCAGCTACGGCCTGCTGGTCGAGGTGATCCAGTAAGCCGGACAGGCCCGCTAACGGGGTCCCGAAAACGGGATAAGCAGAACAGGGGCGGCGTCACACCGGCGCGGCCCCTGCGTGGCCTCTATTGGCCGTCTGCGGGTCAGGCGGGCCGGGAATCAGTCTGGGCGGCCGGCCCGGTCGTCGATGAAGACGGGCAGGTGGCCCAGGGCGATGATGTCCGTCCACTTGGCGCGGTCGCCCTCGGTGAAGATGGCCGCCTGCACCACGACGGTGGCCTCGGCCTTGTCCATGATGACGCGCATGCCTTGCAGCGTGCTGCCGGTGCTGATCACGTCGTCGATCAGGGCCACGCGCCGGCCCTTGAGCAGCCCCAGGTCTTTTTCGTCCAGGAAGAGCTTCTGGGGCACGCCGGTGGTGATACTGACGGTGTGCGCTTCCAGGGCCTCGCCCATGTAGGGCTTGTAAGTCTTGCGCAGCACGACGTAGGGCAGGCCGGTCTGCACCGCCAGGGCGTAAACCAGCGGGATGCTCTTGGCCTCCGCCGTGACCAGCACGTCCGGCGTCTCGGCCATGATTTTACGGCTCAGCGTCTTAGCCACGGCCTGGACCAGCTCCGTATCGCCCAGGATATTGAGGATGGCGATCCGCACGCCGGGGGCGACTTCAAACAGCCGCAGGTCGCGCTTCAGTCCGGCGACTTCCACAGAATAAACGTCGCGTTGTTGCGTGGACATAACCACTCCTTGATGAGGTAAGCCGGCAGACACACGGCCCGTCGTCACCGGGTGGTTCCCGGCTTCCACAGGCAGCGCTTTCGTCTGACGGCAGGGATTGTACCATCAAATACCCGCCCGCCGTAGTAGGGGCGAGGCAGTGCCTCGCCCGCGATGCGGCGAAGCATCTCCCGATCCACCCCATTCAAATACGCGCTCCCGGCAAAGGCTACTCGATCCAGGCGTTGGCGACGTCGTAGATGTTGTTGACGGTCACCTGGTAGGTGGCGTAGCTGGCCACGTCCACGGTGTAAATCTCCCAGCCGCCGCCGCTGCGCTCCGAGGAGTACACCACGTAACGCCCGTCCGGCGAGAAGCGCGGGCGCACGTCGGCGCGCGTCGATTCGGTGAGCAGCAGGGCTTGCCCGCCGGCCGTCGGCGCGATGTAGATGTTCACGTCGGTAGGGTTGTCCGGCGCATAAGCCTCGAACACCACGCGCGTGCCATCCGGCGAGAGGTCCGGGTTGTCCTCGATCAGCACGCTGCCGTCGGCGGTGATCGAAGTGACCGTGCCGGCGAGGTCCACCAGCTTGAGGTCCACTTCACCACCGACGTTTCGGCCATCGGCCACGTACACCAGGTGCGTCGAATCCCCCCAGGCGGGGGCGGTATTGTTGGTCACGCCGTCAGTCAGCCGGCGCAGCGCCTGCGAGGCGATCTCGGGCGGCACGTCCTGGTTGCTTTCCAGGCTGCCCAGGGCGGTCAGGTTCAGCACGAAGATGTCGCTGTTGACGCTGCCCGGCTCCTTGGCGGAGAAGGCGATGCTGTTGCCGTCCGGCGAGAAGCTGGCGTCGTCCTGCCCGGCCAGGATGCGCCCGCCCAGAATCTGGGAGAGCAGCCGGGGCTGCTGCGACGTGCCCGGCCAGGCCATCTCGATGCCCTGCCCCGCCGAACTGGCGCGGGTGTAGACGAGGCGGTCGCCCTGGGGCGACATACTGGGCGAGGCGGCGCGCCCTTCGAACAGGGTGCGGATGGAACTGCCGTCCAGGGGGATGGACACGATGTTGACGAAGCCGGTCTGGGTGATGTCCTGCCCGGAGGCGGCCAGGATGCGCCCGCTGAACAGGCCGCTGTCGATGGCGCTGGTCAATGGTTCGGCGGTGCCCTGGATGGACGACGTCGGCGAAGGCGCGGGCGTCCAGGTGGGCGGCAGGGTGACCTGCGAGAGTGGAGTCGGCGTCGTGGAGGACAGGATGGCGGCCTGGGTGGCTTCGGCTTCGACGGTGGCGACGGCGGCTTCCGTCTGGCGCTGGAGGGCCAGGGCGGCGTCGGCGGTTTGCTGCCGCTCCGCCGCGGCCCGGTTGTTATTGCTGATCACGCTGGCGAAAATGCCGCAGATCACCACGACGATGATGGCGATGCCGGCCACGCCGAAGATCACCACGCGGCGGCTGATGCCCGGCATGACTTCCTCGTCCAGGCCGCTTTTTTCCGTCTCGCCGGCCTGGCGCGCCTCCAGCCGTTCCAGGATGGCCTGAGCGCGCTCGTTGTCCGGGTTGATGGTGATGACGTTGCCCAGGTAAACCATGCGCTCTTCGTCGGAATCGGCCACGGAAGCCAGCCAGAACCAGCCTTTTTCGTTTTCGGGGTCCTGGGCCACGACCTCATCCAGCAAGGTGCGGGCACGGCTCTTGTCGCCCTCGCGCGCGGCGGTGATGCCGTCGCGTAACAGTTGTTGGACATCCATGTTTTTTTCGCTCAAGGCTCGTTCTCCTCGGACTCAATCAGCCGTCAAGCCATCGGCGGGCCGGACCACGCGGCGGGTATACCCACCGTGGCGGTTCGCCCCCGCCGGTCAGGTCAGGCACAGGTGTGGGGTGCTGCATCCTTATAATAGTCCACGATCCGATTCCGTGCAGGTGGGTGGGGGGGATACACGGGCCGTGCCGCCGGACGATTCACATTGGGCGAATCACCGATTCGCCCCTACGCGCCGGGCGTAACATGTTCCGCCCCTACGCCGATCCCCATTCCTTAATGTAGGTCCGCATCTCCTCGGCCAGATCGTGGTCCGGGTCCAGCTCCAGCGCCTGCCGGAAGTCCGCCGCCGCCCCGCCCCGGTCGCCCAGCGCGTCGCGCACTTTGGCCCGGGTATGCAGCGCGTAAACATTGGCCGGGTCCAGGCTGAGGGCTTTGTAACAATCGGCGATGGCGCCGTCCGGGTCGCCCTGTTGATAACGCGCCCATCCCCGGTTGTTGTAGGCGTCGGCATCCTCGGGGTTCAGCCGGATCACGTCGGTATAGTCGGCGATGGCCCCGGCGATATCACCCTGCTCGGCGCGGGCCAGGCCGCGGTTGAGATAGGTATCGGTATCGTGCGGCTCCAGGTGGAGGGCCTCGGTGTAATCGGCCACGGCGCCGTTCAGGTCGCCCCGGTCCGCCCGGATGTTGGCCCGGTTGTAGTAGGAACGGGCGTCGCCCGGGTCGAGGGCGATGATCTGGCTGTAATCGGCAGCGGCCCCCTCCAGGTCGCCGGACAGGGCGCGGACGTTGCCGCGGTTGCCGTAGGCCTGGGCAAAAGCCGGGTCCAGGCGGATGGCCTCGTCGTAGAGGGTCAGGGCCTGGGCCAGCTCGCCCCCGTCGTAGTGATTGTTGCCCCGGTCAAAGCAGACCTGGGCCTGCCACTGGGTTTCGGTCACCGCCGGCTTAATGTCGGCTTCTTCGATCTTCCGTTGCACAGCGGCCTGGTCGGCGGCCGGCGCGGGCGCGGTCGCCACGTCGTCCACCGGCACCAGGAAGCGCGTGCGCAGCTTGTCCATGGCGGCGTCGAAGTAGTCGTAGGGCACCCGCACGCCGTTGTAGCGCCCCAGCCCGGCCAGGTCGCCGGTCAGGTAAGGGCCGGCCGTCTTCCAGTCGAAGGTATCGGCCGTCACCGGGATGACCCTGCGCCCCTCATTGATGGCGAACTCGATCTCGCGGCGCAGCCAGTCGCCCGGCTGGAGGCAGCGGTCCAGGCAGCCCGGCGAGAGGATGATCAGGAAGTAGGGGCGGGCCTTGATCTGGTTGAGGATGATGGTGTCGAACTGGCCCTGGTCGATGCTCTCCACGTCCATAAACACGTCGAAGTGGTAGTCGCGCAGGTCCTGGTAGACGGCGCGCGCGAAGTAAGCGCTGGTGCTGCGCCGGTAGCTGATGAAGATGCTGTTGTCCATACGGCAAAAATCCCTCCGGGTGGTTATCGCCGGGCGTTCAGTTGAACGCCCCTACGACGCCGGGCGTAACATGTTACGCCCCTACGATTCGCCGCTTTACGCTAATTCTCGCCGCGGGTGAAGGGCTTGGTCAGGGCCGCCGGTTCGACTCGCTGCCGCTGCCGGGCGAAGACCAGCACCACGATAGTCAGGATGTAGGGCACCATGATCAGCAGGTTGGGGGGGATGTCCGCCCCGCCCAGTTGGATGTTGTAGTTCTGCACGAAGTTCTGCAGGATGCTGGCGAAACTGAACAGCAGCGACCCGGCCATCACCCGCAGCGGCGACCACGCCCCGAAATACACCAGCGCCACCGCGATGAAGCCCGCCCCCGCGATCATGTTCTCCTGGAAGACGTTGGTGATGGCGATGGACAGCGCCGCGCCCGCCGTGCCCGCCAGCACGCCGCCCAGGATCACCGTGCTGTAGCGCACGCGCGTCACGTCGACGCCCATCGAATCGGCGGCAGCGGGGTTCTGGCCGACGGCGCGCACCTGCAGGCCCCAGTTGGTGCGGTTGAGCACCCACATCGAGATGGGCACCAGGGCGAAGGCCGCGTACACCAGGAAGTTGTGCTGGAAGAAGGCCGTGCCGATCAGCGGGATGTCGCTCAGCAACGGAATCTGGATGGCCTGGAAGCCGCTCACCGTGATCACGCCGCCGGCCATCACCTTAAAGAGCAGCGCCGAGAAGCCCTGCCCGAACAGCGTAAATCCGATGCCGCTGATGCCCTGTTCCGCCTGCAGGGTGACGCTGACCACGGCCATGGCCAGGCCCATCAGGCCGCCGACGATCATCGCCACCAGCAGCCCGACCAGCGGGTGCGCGCCCAGCCCCTTGCTGGACACGGTGAAGATGGCCGCGAACGCGCCCATGTACATCATGCCTTCCACGCCCAGGTTGAGCACGCCCGACCGCTGGGCGAACACCTCCCCCAGCGCGGCGAACAGGAACGGCGTGGCGAACAGCGTCGTCAGCCGCAGGACTTCCGCCAGCAGGTTGAGGAAATCGGTCATGTAGGTCCTCCGTCGATGGGGCGGCAGACGTGCCGCCGCGGTGTCAGTCAGTCAGCCGGATGCTGGCCGCGATGTCCAGCACGACCGGGTCGTGCAAACCCATTTCGTCCGGGTGGTTGATCACGATGATCTCCGCGAAGGTGCCCTTCTCCAGCAGCACCGTGAGATGCGGCACCGCCGAGCCTTCTTCGAACGATTCCCAGCGCACCGCCGGCCGCCCGTCCAGCTCGAAGGCGACGGCTGATGGGTCGTCTATCGCGTCCGCCGGAAGCTCCTCCGGGTCGTCGGGCGCGTAGGTGAACAGGAAGATCGCGACATTGCCCGGCTCGGGCGG
>DAOUEM010000528.1:0-7067 GCA_034430555.1 Anaerolineae bacterium
GCAGCAGGCGATTAGACCGTTGCATACCTTCCCTCGGCAAAACTGGTGACGACCTTGAGTTAACGCGGATGTAACCGGCGCGAAGTGAGCAAAGCAGGGCCTGGGACAAAAACACAAAACGCCGCCCGACCGCCTGCCGGGCAGCGCCAGAACCATGGATGAAAGTGGCTAGTGCTGGGTACTACCCCGCTCCAGGCCAACCAGGAGCCGCCGCAGGTTGTCATAATCTTCCAGAATACGCCCCGCCCCGCGCGCCACGCAGGTCATGGGGTCGTTGGCCAGCCAGACCTTCACGTTGGTTTCTTCGGCCACGCGCTCCGTCAGGCCCTTGAGCTGGCTGCCGCCGCCGGCCATACAAATCCCGGCCTCCATGAGATCGGCCACCAATTCCGGCGGCGTTTCGTCCAGGGCATCCTTAATCGTATTGACGATGATGGCCGTCGACCCGGCCACGGCTTCACGCAGCTCGATCGAACTGACCTCAATCGCTTCCGGCAGGCCTGTGACCAGGTTGCGACCCCGCATCGTCAAGGTGCGCTCTTCCGGCAGCGGGTACGCCGACCCGATCTCGATTTTGGCTTTTTCAGCCTGGTTATCGCCGACCAGCAAGTTATACTTATTGCGCATGTACTGCACGATATCCTCGTCCAGCTCGTCGCCGGCCACGCGGATCGAACGGCTGATCACGATGCCGCCCAGCGAAAAGATGGCGACTTCCGTCGTGCCACCGCCAATATCCACCACCATACTGCCATGCGTCTCGGTGATAGGCAAGCCTGCGCCGATAGCCGCCGCCACCGGCTCCTCGATCAAAAAAGCTTCGCGGGCGCCGGCGCTCATTGTAGCGTCGTACACCGCCCGCTTTTCCACCTCGGTTACGCCGCTGGGAATGCCCACCACGACACGTGGCCGGGGAATAGGCACCCACGACTGCTCGTGCGCCTTGCGGATGAAATAATCCAGCATGGCCTCGGTGACCTCAAACTCACTGATCACCCCGTCCCGCAGCGGGCGTATAGCGACGATATTGGCCGGTGTTTTGCCGACCATCTCCTTGGCTTCCCGGCCAATGGCCAGTGGCCGGCGGGTTTTTTTTTCGATTGCCACGTAGGACGGCTCGTTGATGACGATCCCTTTACCGCGCACGCTGACCAGGGTGTTGGCCGTGCCCAGGTCGATGCCAATATCGAGGGAGAATAAGCCTAATAACCAATCTAGGGGGCTTAACACGGTGTCGTTTGTCTCCTTAATTCCCACCCTATCAGCGCGGCAGGGAATTATAACATAGCCGATACACAGGCACTACAACCCGGAACGGCCAGACAATACGATTGTTTTACCACCTTTTTCCCGTCCTGCAAAAGACCCTAGGCGTCCGAAACACTTGGCCTTATACTGGGAGCATGCCACTGCTCAAGTCTTTTCTACACGGCCTTGAACGGTTTTCCTTAACGGGCCAGCACATGGTGGTTGGAGTTTCTGGCGGGGCCGATTCCCTTTGCCTGCTCCACCTGCTCCACCGCGCAGCCGCCTCCCTGTCCTTCACGCTGACCGCCGCGACCCTGGATCACGCGCTGCGCGGGGAGGACGGCGCAGCCGACGCCGCCTACGTGGAGCAGATCGCACACAACTGGCGGATTCCCGTGCGGCGCGGCTTGCGGGATGTGCCGGCCCTCGCCCGTCTTCACCAACTCGGCCTGGAAGAAGCCGCCCGTCAGGCCCGGTACGGCTTCCTGGCGCAGGTCGCCAGAGGCACCGGCGCTTCGCTGATCGCCGTCGGCCACAACGCCGACGACCAAGCGGAGACCATCCTGCTTAACCTGATCCGGGGAAGCGGGCTGGCCGGGCTGGCCGGCATGAGTCCGGAGACCCCGCTGAGCCGGCAACACCTGCTCCCCACAGAATCGCCGCCCGTCGGCGTCCGGATCATCCGGCCCCTGCTGGACGTTACCCGCGAGGCCATCGACGCCTACAACGAAACCCACCACCTCCAGCCGCGCGTAGATGCCACCAATGCCGATACCCATTACCGCCGCAACCGGCTGCGCCACGAGGTTTTGCCCATCCTGACCGAGTTGAATCCCAACCTCCGGCAGACGCTGGCCCGCACCGGGCGAATCCTGGCGGCGGACCATCAACTGCTCACTCAGATCGTCCACGCGGCTTTTGAGACCCTACAACGCGCGCGCACCTCGGATAGCATCGCCCTGGACCTGGCGGCCTTCCGCCAGCCCGATCTGCCTGTGGCGGTCCGGCGCGGCCTGATCCGCGAGGCGGTGCGGCGGCTGGCCCCCAACGTACATGACATCGGCCTGGAAACCACCGAGCAAGCCCTGGATGTCGCGCTGAACGGCCCCACCGGGCATGAATCCCGGCTGCCCAGCGGAATCATCCTGGCAGTGAGCTACGACCGGATCACCCTGCGCCAGCCCGAGGCCGGGCTACTCCACGCCGGCCAGCCATGGCTGCCGGCCGACTCCAGTTATCCGGTGAACTACCCCGGTGCCACACCCATCCCCGGCACCGGCTGGACGCTGGTAATCCGCTGGCTGTCCCCGGACGAAGACCCGGCCGACAGCCGCCGACAACCCTTAACCGTCACCCTGGCGCTGCCAGAGAAGGCACGCCTGGCCCTGCGCACCCGCCGGCGCGGCGACCGCGTGCAGCCCCTGGGTTTGGCCGGTCATAGCCAGAAGCTGAGCGACCTGCTGATCAATGCCAGGGTACCGGCCGCTCAGCGCGATCACCTCCCCCTGCTGACGGTTAACGACGATATTGCCTGGGTGGTCATGGGCGAACGGCAGCGCATCGGCCAGAGTTACGCCGTCGAGAAGCCCAGTGAGCGGATTGTAGTGGCCTGCTGGCGTCGATACCAGTAGATACCACAATAAGGTCCCAGCTATATCATCACTAATTTGCCATTAGAGGAAAAATGAAGTAAAGTTAAGACAACATTGGCAAATCACATATACAAGATGGATAACCCTATGAGTGCAAATTCAGACACAGCCTATATTCTGGTCGTCGATGATGAAAGCGCAATTCGATATTCCATCACCAAAACGCTGCAACGCGTTGGCTACCAGGTCGACTCGGCTGCCAGCGGCGAAGAAGCCATCCAGTTAATGGGCCAGAAGGACTACAACGTCGTGCTGACTGACATCCGTATGCCAGGCATCAGCGGCGTTGAACTGCTGTCTCGCGTGAAGGAAGAAGCACCCGATGCCATTGTCATCCTCCTGACCGGTTATGCCAGCCTGGACACCGCCGTCGAAAGCCTGCGTCTGGGCGCTCACGACTACTTGATCAAGCCGAGTTCCAGCCAGGACATTCGGGACAGTGTCGCGCGCGGCATTGAACGAGCATACAATCTCCAACGGCGCCGCGCCCTATTGGATGCCATTCAGAACAACGTCGCAGAACTGGCCGATGTCTCCACCATCGCGCCGCGTCCGGCAACCGCCTCGCCCAGCCAGCTGCAGCCTACTGCCACGGCAACCCCGATCGCCACGCCGGTCAATACCATGGCTCTGGGCCCTCTGACGATTTTCCCGGGCCGTTACCAGATTGCGGTGGGTGAGCAGCCCATCGACCTGACGCCCACCGAATTCGACCTGCTGCTGTACCTGGCCGTCCATCGCGGGCGCGTGGTCCCTTGCCACGAGCTCGTGCGGGAGGTACGCGGTTATTCCATCGACGAACCGGAAGCCCGCGAGGTCATCCGTCCGCACATCAGCAACCTGCGCCGCAAGCTCAAGCAGGCCGGGCAGGACCCCAACCTGATCGTCAATGTGCGCGGGATTGGATACCGGCTGGCCGACCTGCCTGACAGCCAGGAATGATAGATGGGGTACCACCATTGGAAGCGCCACCTGGCAGCACTGGGTGGCGCTTTTTTCCTGCTGTGGTCGGCGATGCTGACGCCAGCGGCCGCCGCCCGCCGCCAGGGGACAGGCCCACGGATTGACGCCTTACTGGCCGAGATGTCGCTGAGAGACAAAGTGGCCCAGCTGTTCATGGTCAGCCTGTGGGGCGAGCAGCTCACGGCCGATTCAGCGCAATTCCTGGTTACCTACAATCCCGGCGGCGTGATCCTGTTCGGTTACAATACCGATTCGCCGGAACAGATCACCGCGTTAACCAATGCCATCCAGCAAACCGGGCTGACCCGGCCGGGCAGCATCCCGGCCTGGATCGCCATCGACCAGGAAGGCGGGATCGTCTCTCGCCTGTCGGAAGGCTTCACGACTTTTCCGGTGAATATGGCAGTTGCCGCAACCGGCGACCCGGCCTACGCGCGGGCCATTGGCCGGGCGATGGCCGCCGAATTGCGGGCCGTCGGCATCAATATGAACCTGGCCCCGGTCGCCGATGTCCAGACCAACCCGCTGAACCCGGTGATCAACCGGCGGGCTTACGGCACCGACCCGGCTATCGTCGGGCAGATGTCGGCGGCGATGATCGAAGGGTTGCAGGCTGGCGGCGTGATGGCGACCGCCAAACATTTCCCCGGGCACGGCGACACGGGCACCGATTCTCACCTGGAGCTGCCGGTCGTATCCCTGGAGCGGACTCGCCTGGACGAAGTCGAACTGGTCCCCTTTCGACAGGCTATCGCCGTCGACGTCGGCGCGATCATGGCCGCTCACATCTGGTATCCGGCGCTGGACCCTACCCCGAATACGCCGGCCAGCCTGTCTGCACCGGTCTTGAGCGGCCTGCTGCGGCAGGAGATGGCCTTTGAGGGCTTGATCATGACCGACGCCCTGGACATGGACTCCATCGACCGGCAGTACGATCTGGCTGAAGCCGCCATCCGGGCGATACAGGCCGGAGCCGACCTGATCACGCCGGGGCCGCACACCGGCCTGGCCGCGCAGCAGGCCGCGGTCGAAGCAGTGGTCGACGCCGTGTTAAGCGGCAGCATCTCACTGGGGCGCATCGAGGAGTCCGTCCGGCGGATTCTCCGGCTCAAGGCACGGTTCGGTGTGCTCGACTGGATGCCGCTCGATCCGGCCAGCGCCGACATGCGGATCGACCGCGCGGCGCACGAGGCACTGGTTGCCGAGACGCTGGCTGCCGCCGTCACGCTGGTCACCGATGAGCGCGGCCTGGTGCCGGTTGGACCAGGACAGCAGGTCGCCCTGATCTATCCGGCCACCCGACCCAGCCTCGCGCGCGCCTGCGAGTCATATGCCCCGGAAATGCGGGTGATCGGCGTCTCCCTGGGACCCACCGACGAAGAACGCGGCTGGGCAGTGACGACAGCCCAGCTATCAGACGTGGCCATCGTCTTCACCCAGGACCTCATGGACAGCCCGGCCTACCTGGCGATGGTGCGCGCCCTGCCCCCGGAAAAAACCATCGTGGTCGCGCTGCGCTCCCCTTATGATTGGCAGTCCGTGCCGCGCGTCGCCGCTTACCTGGCGACCTACAGCCCGCTCCAACCGGCGGTCACCGCGGTCTGCGGGGGGTTATTTGGCGCGCAGCCGATCACGGGTATGCTGCCCGTCGACCTCGGCGAATCGCTGCCGGCAGGGACCGGTCTACAGCGCCCGTGATCCCTGTGCTATACTGGGCAGGTCAGGAGCACCTGACGCCTGGGTGTAGCCGGGTCGGCTATAAATCGAGTAGAATTGGAACGGTACGTTTCCAGGCAAATAGGGTCAGCGTCACCGTTAGCGACGTTTCAGCCGCCAATTCGTAAACATAGCTGGACCCAACTGGTGGCCAGCCCATAGGCTGTTCCGTTTACGCCAGCCAGACGCCACCCGGCGTGCATTTTCCAGGCTTTTAATAAGGATCACCTCATGAGTTCGACACTGAATCCCAATCTTCTCGCCAAAGACACGACAACGGTCATGAATGACGCCGTCGAGCTGAAGGACCACTACCGCAAAAAAAACGTCTTCCCAGAGGTCGCGCTGCTGGCGATGCTCCAGGCCACCGATACGCCCGGCTACCAGGTCTTGCAGCGGTTCGCCGCCGCCCAGAACGTCGACCTGGCCCGGCTGGAACGCCAGGTCCGGCTGGCGGTGGAGAGCCGGCGCGACCTGCCCGGCGATCTCATGCTGGTCTCCCGAAACAACAAACAGGTCGAGCTGTCCCGCCAGATGATCATCGCCCTGGATGAGGCCCTGAACATCGCGGAAAACCGTGACGAAGTCTGGATCGGCACCGACCACCTGCTGGCGGCGTTGAGCCTGACGCGGCTGGGCACGGGGGGTATCCTGAGGCAGTACGGCATTACGCCAAAAGCGGTGGAAGATATCATCGGCGGCAAAGCCCCTGAGATGGCCCGCGGCAAAGCCCCCAGGAGCGCCCGTTTGCCGGGCCAGGGCAGCGGCACCGTGATCGACTACGTGGCCCTGGCCAAAGCTGGCGAGCGGCGCGAGGTCTACATGAGAGAAGCGCTGCTGCGCGACGTGATCAACATGCTGTCGCAGCGCATTCACCGTCACGTGGTCCTGATCGGGCCAGAGGGGGTCGGCAAGCGCACGCTGGCCTACAGCCTGGCGCTGTTGATGGCCGACAATCAAGGCCCCGCCGACCTGAAATCGCTGGTCCAGGTGGACGAAGCCGCCCTGCTGGATAATCCCGTGCGAGCCATCCGGGCCGGCATCAACCAGGCGTTAGGCGGCGTGCTGTTGGTGCCTCAGATTCACCGCTTCTTCGGTGGACCGCTCAAAGCGCAGTTCCCCAAAGCGGCGCCCGACCTGCAAAAGACGTTCCTCGGCGAGGACCCGGTCATCATCTGCACCACGACCGAAGTCGAATACCGGGAGCAACTGGAGCCGATCAGCGCCATCCACGAAAACTGCCAGCGGCTGCGCGTCGAGGCCCCCAGCGAAAAAGAAACCATCCAGATTCTGCAGGCTACCAAGGCCCGGCTGGAAGCCGACTACAGCATCACGGTCGAAGATGAAGCCCTCACTATCGCCACCACGCTGGCGCGGCGCTATCTCTCCGCCACGCCGCTGCCCCGCAGCGCGGAGAACCTGCTGCACCGGGCGGCAGCCCTGGTCAACATGAGCACCCAGCAGCACCTGGCGTTTAAACCCGAGCTG
>DAOUEM010000529.1:0-2889 GCA_034430555.1 Anaerolineae bacterium
GAGTTTGCTGGCTCTCGCCTTCACCAATATCATCGACTAGCAATCAGGGTATGGTTATTCAACACTCGTGACTTCCCTGTCAAGGAGCTGCCGGGTGCGTTGAAGATCATAGCTAGCCCCCAACCTGGTAAACAGCCGGAGCGCTGCCGCCAGATGGTTTTTGCTGGCCGCCTTATCGCCTGTCATCAGGCGGCCGATTTCATAGTGGACCAGGCCCTGCTCGTAGGGCATATTCAGTGCTTCAGCCGCCAGAAGGGCTTTGAGCAATTCACGGTGTGTTTTGCGCTGGCTCCCTTTTAACGCTGCAAGGCGACCTCGAAAGACAAGCGCATAAGGGCGGATGATCGGATACACGCGCGCGTATTGCCGCATAATCCGGCCAACCTGCCGGATGGTTTGGCCGGGTGATAACCCGGTCTCGGCACGCCAATCCATTCTCGACAACTCAAACACAGACAGGAATACCTCAGCAGCGCCAACCAATCCCGGAATAGGTAACCACGAGACAACACTCGAGCGGGCCAGCATGTGGAGCGCTGCCTGTGCGTTTTCCAGGGCCAGTTCGTTTTGACCGATTCTCCAGTGCGCCTGGCCCAGCAAGCCATAGGTGGTGATCTCCACCAGGCGGTCGCCGTGTTTGGTTAACCAGAACAGCGTTTCTTCCAGGACGTCCAGCGCCTCTTCAGTATATCCCTGCCGGAAGAGCAGCAAGGCACGAGCGGCAAGCACCCAACTCATGCCTTCGAACAGCTCGGCGCCCTGGCAAAGCGAATGCCCCTCCTCTATTCGCTCGGCGGCTGGCTGGTAATCGCCGGTGTAGAGCGCAGGCCAGACCCGGGTGATCACCGCCTGTTGTCGCCGCAAGCGATCGCCCATGTTGATGAAATGATTAACTGCCTCAATTAGAAGGGTATCGGCAGTTACCCAGTGACCAATGCCGATGGTGTAACCTCCGCCTATGGCCAGCTGCACCCAGCCCAGCGTGAAGGGCGTTGACATCTCCCGCGCGATTTCCTGGGCACGGTTGCCGTAGTACTGCGCCAACCGTTGGAAAGGCACCAGGCCAGAGGCGATGCACATGTTGGCGTAGGCACGGGCCAGCACAGGTTGGGGTGCGATTAGCTCGGCCATATTAACCGCCTTGAATCCGGCATGGACGGACGATAGAGTCTCGTCGGCGTAGTAATGGGTTTCCGCCAGTCGTTCATAAGCGCAGGCTGCCTCGTGCGGCATAGGACTGTCATCCGTAGACCTGGCCCAAAATCGATGGGGCAGCACAAGATGAACAAGCTGGCGCAGCGATCCACGCAGCAGGCCAATCATCAACCCCACATTGGTCTCAGGCACCGGGTAACCAAGAAGCGTGAGCGCCCGATGTAGATGCCTGATGCTGGCTTGCGTATCCCCCAAACCGTGGTGCGCTTCTCCCAGTAATCTTTCCCAGTGGGCCACTCTGAACTGATCAAGCTTCAAGTCCAGGTCTTCGGATATCGATAAAGCGTCTGTGAGATGCCTGACCGTTTCGTCGTAGGCGCCACCCTGCAACGCTAACTCACCGGCCATCTCTAGATACTGCACGGCTTTGTTCGGATAACGGGCAGCGCTCCAGTGAAAAGCCAGCGCGGCCGCATGTTCGGGCTTGCCTGGATAAGCCGCTTCGATCGTCTCCGCCACTTGCCGATGTAATAACGGACGCTGCTCGGGAGCGATGGCCTCGATAACACCCACGCGCAGCTTGTCATGGGCAAAGCGCCATTGATTACCCACCACTTCTAACACTGCGGCATTGGCGCAGCCTGTCAGCCAGTGTTCAAGGTCAGCATGGTCGCCGGCCATTTTGGTTATCACGGCCAGATCCAGCTCCCGCCCGGCAATCGCTGCCAACTGCAACAGGGGTTGGCTATCTCGTGGGATTCGACTCAGGCGGCGCTCGACAACCGCCTTAATGCCGCCGGGGAAAACGCGTTCCGGCAGCGCCGTCTCGCCTATTCTTGACAACTGGCCGGCGGCGTCGGCCAGCGCACGCACGACTTCAATGAGGAAGAAGGGATTACCTTCGGACTCGCGCTGGAGCAAATCAGTCACGTGGGCACGGCGACCGACCTCGCCTAACATCGATACGCTTAGGTCCGTGATACCCTCTACGGTAAGGCGCGCCAGGCTCAGAACCGTCGATCCTGGCAGCGTATCTGGCAGGTCGGGGCATTCCGCGTCTCGGAAACTGCCCACCAATAATAAAGGCAAACTCGACACACCTGGTAAGAGCCGCCTGATCACTTCGAGGCTTTCATCGCCCGCCCAGTGAAGGTCCTCTAACAACACCAGCAGCGGACGCACCTGCCGCCGGAAGATATCGCCAATAACTCCGAGCAGTCTGGTCAAAGCGGCCTGCGGTTCGAGAGAGGGAGAATCAGGCACAGGCCGCTGGAGAAGCCTCTCAATGTCCGGTACCAGAGCCTTGAGGACTCCGGCTTCCTCGTCGGTCAGGATGGTGCTCAGGGCTAATCTGGCCAGCACGTCTTTCCATAACTGATAGGGACTGCCACCCTCAGTCACGGCCTGCCCGCGCATGACCTGGACGCCCTTAACGAGCGCGATAATCCGCAACTCGTCCAGCAACCGTGACTTACCCACGCCGCTTTCACCACCGACTAACCAGACACTGCCCAGACCGGTGATTGCCCGCTCCAAGGCGGCTGACAGTTTGGCCAGTTCCTGCCCGCGGCCCACGAACCTGGCTGCCTGGAGAAAGCTCTCGCGGATTTCTGAAGTCTCTTCGGGCAGAACATAATCAGAAGCCTCGCATAGATCGTGAATCACATGTTCTGGATGCTGGTAGCGGATCGACACCTTCCGGGCCATCAGGTATTTCACCACCGCCTGGAGCGA
>DAOUEM010000530.1:0-6161 GCA_034430555.1 Anaerolineae bacterium
AGGCGGCTGCCGAACCGGAATAACGGTCCGGCCAGACACTGCCGGCAGCAGTCGGTGAATCAACAGGCCGGGCGAGTCGCGCGACTCCCCGGCGTTTTTTGGCCTGTCCGGTGGGCGGCGGCCCGGCTTCGACGCCGCCGGCATGGCGCTGCTACTGCACGACCTGGCTCAGGATGTACAGCGCGGCCAGTACGAGGCCGACCATGATGGCCAGGATGAGCAGGTTTTTGGTCAGCCGCAGGGCGAAACTCAGCAGGCGGGCCAGCACCACGAAGGGCAGCTTGATCAGAGCCACCAGGACGGACAGGACCCAGGTCACCAGCGCGGCAATGGCCCGCACCAGCCAGTTGACCGTCCCAAACAGCGCCCCGAACACCCAGCCGATGCCCCCGGTCACCGCGCCGAATAACCCGGTGACCAGGGCCGCCAGCCCGCGCACCGTCCAGCCCAGCCCGCCGATCACCGCGCCGAATAATCCGGTGACCAGCGCCGCCAGCCCGACCAGCAGGCCGCCCGCCAGCCCGAGCAGCCCACCGGCCACCATCGCCAGCGCCGACAGGACCCACCCGGCCAGCCCGACCAGCCCGCTCAGCAGCCAGCCGATCAGGATGAAGGGCGCTTTGATAAGCTGCACCAGGAAGCCGGGACCGCCAGCGGTCTCATACGCCGGGCGGTATTCCTGGCGTTTGGCTTTTTCCCGGCGCTTGCGGGGCGCGGGCGCCTCGTAGGCGGCCTCGTAGGCGGCCTCGTCACTGAGATAAGCGCCATAAGGACTGCCGGTAGCGCCAGGCGGCGGAGGCGGCGCGCCCTGGAACCGGCGGCGAATCTCCTGGAACTGCTGCCAGGCGTCGATGCCGTCCTGCACGACATCCAGGCCGTCTTTCATCTGCTGGATTTCGGCCTGTATCTCGCCGAGGGTCCGCTGGGCCTGGTTCTGCTGGCCGGCTTCGACCTGCCGCCACAGGCCCAGGACGGCCAGTTGCACCTCGACCGGCGTCTTCTGCCAGTCCTCCGGCGTGATGGGAAAATCCGGCCCTCCGGCGGCAGGCGCGGCGGCAGGCGCGGCGGCCATCGACTCGCCGCTGACGGCCTGGAAAAAGCGCCGGTAGCGCTCCAGCGCCGGGTCGCGCGGCCGGTTGCCTGACGCCGGCTGGCGCGCCGGAGGCTGGCCGTGGAAGATGTCGTCGAGCTGGTCGCGGATGTCCTCGAACTGCTCAGCCACATTCATGCCGCTCTGCACGGTGTTCAGGCCGTCCTGGACCAGCCCCAACGCTTCCTCGGCGGAGATCGCCGGCTGCTGCGCCAACTGGTTGCACAGCCCCAGGGCCGTCAGCTGGACCCGGTAAGGCGTGCGCTGCCAGTTCTCGACGGAGACCGGTAAACTGGCCGGAAGTATCGATGATTGTGCCAAGAGTATCCCCCTCTCTCAAGGCATAGACTACGCCGTCTTAATCATACAGTCTTTCCGGGCGGACCGGCGCGTTTTTTAGGAATTATTTAGGCATGGGGGAAAACGTCGGTAGCTGGCACGGCCCGCTGGTACTTTATGCTGATATGAATACCCCGGTGACCATGTTATGATGATCTTGTGACGGCCCGCGTGTGTTCTGTGGGGCGATCGGCCCGCTATCGGCCTGGCATCGGCCCGCTATCGGGCGCTGATGGCCGGCCGCATTCAGCTTATTTATGTGGGATACAGGAGCGTACAATGTTTAGTGGAAAAAGGTTAGTGGCGGTCGGGCTGGCGGTGCTGGTCCTGGCGGCGCTGGCGACGGTGGTGATAGCCCAGGGCGGGGCCATCACCTACGGCAGCAGCGTGACGGGCAGCCTGTCGACGGCAGCGCCCTTCGCCATCTACAGCTTCAACGGCAACCCCGGCGACCTGATCACGGTGTATGCCATCGGCATCACGCCCGGCCTGACGCCCAGCCTCAGTTTGCTGGGGCCGACGCAGGTCCAGCTGGCCGTCAGCGATAGCGATCCGTTTGGCGGCGGCAGTCCCGGCACGGCGCGCATCACCTACCGGCTGGTAGAAAGCGGCCTGCACTCGCTGCTGGTGTCCAGCCCAACCGGCGGCGCGGGCGAGTTCCTGCTGCGCCTGGACGGGCGGCCCACCGTGGCCAGCACCTCGCTGTCCCCGGAGGTGCCGGTGGTAGTCAACGTGCTGCCCGGCTCCCTGCCGGTGACCTACAGCTTCATCCCCCTGCCGGACGCCGACTCCATGCTGACCCTCAGCACGAACAGCCCCGGCTTCGCCTTCCTGGTACAGGTGTATGACGGGCGGGGCCAGTTGATCGCAGGGCTGGCGGGCGACAACGTACGCGGCACCACGCTGACGGTCGGCCCCGGCACCGGCGTCTACGAAGTCACGGTGAAGGGGCTGCGTCCGGAGATGCAGGGCGCGGTGCAGGTCATGGTCGGCGCGCCCGGATCGACGGCCGCCGGCGGGTGGCCCGCCCAGCCGACACAGCCGCCCGCCCCGGTCGTGACGCAGGAACCGGCGCTCACCGTGTGCCGCGTGACCAGCGGTATCAACGTCAACGTGCGGCGCGGCCCCGGCACGGAATACGACATCATCGGCTCGCTGTTCGCCGGCACCTACCTGACCGTCACCGGGCAGAACAGCACCGGCACCTGGTTCGTGGTCAACTACAACAACTCGCAGGGCTGGGTCGCCAACAGCGTGGTGACGCTGGAAGGCCCGTGCAACAATCTGATGCCGATCGCCGCCCCGCCACCGCCGACGCCCGGCCCGCCCACCGCCGTGCCCACCGCCCCGCCGCCGGCCTTCACCCCCACCGCCCAGATCAGCTTCCTGGTGAACGGCGCAGGCAGCGCCACCATCACCAGCGGCAGCTGCGCCACCGTGCAGTGGCAGGTGCAAAACGTCTCGGCGGTTTATTACGAGGGCACGGGTGTGTCCGGGTCCGGCTCGACGGCCGAGTGCCCGACCACGACCACCTCCTACGTGCTGCAAGTGCAGCTGCTGGACGGCACCACCACGACGCGCACCGTGACCATCAACGTCACGCCGCTGATCATCACCCTGCCGCCCTTCACCCTGATGCCGCTGCCACCGATCATCATCACCCTGGGGCCGTAACGGCGACGATAACGCTTGTCGGACTCGAATAACCGGGCCGGTCATCACACCAACATTTTTGCTGAAGCTAAAGAACGTTTATTGGGAGGACACATATCATGAATCGACTGACGTTTACCGCCGGAAAAACGGTCCGCCGGGCCGGGCTGGTCCTGCTGCTGGCGGCGCTGATCGCCGTGGCCGGGATCGCCGCGGCCCAGGGCGGCCTGATCGCCTACCACAGCACCGTGTCCGGCAGCATCACGGGGGAAGCGCCCTTCGTCATTTACACCTTTAGCGGGACGGTGGGCGACTTCGTCACGGCCAGCGCCCTGAGCCTGAGCGGGGAGCTGGCACCCGGCCTGGCCCTGCTGGGGCCGAACCAGCGCCAGGTTGCGCTCAGCGAAAGCGACCCGTTCGGCAGCGGCGATCCCGGCGCGGCGCGGCTGTCCTACCGGCTGGCCCAGAACGGCCTGTACTCGCTGCTGGTCTCGTCGACCGCCGGCGGTACCGGCGACTTCGTGCTGCGCCTGAGCGGCCAACCGGCTCTCGCCGTCCCCCGCCCGATTCTCCAGCCGGGCATGCCCACCGTGGTCAACGTGGTGGCGGACGGCCCGCCGCAGGCCTACGGCTTTAACATCTCGCCGGACGGCCCCACCACCTTGCAGGTCCGGCCCGGTGCCCAACCGTTTCCCTTCACCGCGCAGGTGATCGACGCCAGCGGTCAGGTGGTAGCCGGCCTGGCCGGGGGCGGCCTGCAGGCCAACGTGCTCACCTTCTCGCCGGGCAGCGGTCTTTTCGAAGTGCGGCTGGTGGGCCTGGACCCGGAGTCGCTGGGCGTGGTCGAGCTGCTGGTGACCGGCGGCCCCGCGCCCATCACCGGGCCGGGACCGGCGGCCACGCCGACCCCCGCTCCGCCGGAAGCAACCGAGGAAGTGACCGGGCCGACCGTGTGCCAGGTGACCAGTGATCTGAACGTCAACGTGCGCAGCGGCCCCAACACCAACTACGATATCGTCGGCGCGCTGCTGCGCGGCAGCGTGCTGGAAGTCGTCGGGCGCAACTTCAACGCCTCCTGGTACGTGGTCGACTTCAATGGCCGGCAGGGCTGGGTGGCGACCAGCGTGGTCGAGGTCCAGGGGCCGTGCGACAACCTGCCCCTGATCGCCGAGCCGCCCACGCCGACCCCCGTCCCGCCGACGGCCACACCGACCGTGCTGGCGGCTTCGATCAGCTTCACCTCCACCGTGGACCCGACCCACACCTACGCGCCGGGCACGTGCTTCAGCTTCTTCTGGTCGGTGAGCAACGTGCGGGCCGTGTTCTTCCAGGGCGGCGGCGTCTCCGGCGATGGTTCGCGCGAGGTCTGCCCGACCACCACCACGACCTACATCCTGCGCGTGGAGAAACTGGATGGCGGCATCGAGGAGCGGGCCATCACGGCCAACATCCTGCTGCCCACCTCGACGCCCTGACCTCAAGTAGCGATACTCAATAACGGCGGCGGATCGATCCCGGATCGGTCCGCCGTTTTTGGGTGGAAAGCGATCAGCGGTCAGCATTCAGCAAAAAAAGCGCCCGCGTCCGATGATCATCCGCCGACAAAACGTAGGAGTGATTCGGTGCCTCGCCCGGCCTGCCCACTGGCTACCGCTGGCCACTTGTTGCTCGCCGCCTGCCGCTGGCCGCCAGGGCGTAATGTCTTACGCCCCTACACCCGCGCCGCTGCTCCCCGCCATGGATGGAATACGGTACAATCGGCCCTCAGCCTGACCCGACAGCCCAGCGAGCGTACTGCCATGACCGAACCGGCCATCCACCTCTCCGACGTGACCTTCGCCTACCCGCCCGTCCTGCTGGACGGCGGTCCGGTACCCGTTTTGGAAGGCGTCACGCTGGCGGTGCAGCCCGGCGAGTTCGTCGGCCTGATCGGGCCGAACGGCGTCGGCAAGACCACGCTGCTGCTCATCCTGGCCGGGCTGGCCCCCCGCCTGACGCGCGGTCGCCTGCGCGGCGAGGTCCAGGTGCAGGGGCGCGCCGGCATGCTGATGCAGGAGATCGAGGGGCAGTTGTTCAGCGCCACCGTGGCGGCGGAAGTCGCCTGGGGGCTGGAGAACCTCGGCCTGCCGGTGGACGTCATCGAGCAGCGGCTGGAATGGGCGCTGGCGGCGCTGGGCATCGGGGCGCTGCGGGAAGCCGCGCCGGGCACACTCTCCGGCGGGCAGCAAAAGCGGGTCGCGCTGGCGGCTACCCTGGCCATGCAGCCCGACGTGCTGCTGCTGGACGAGCCGACTTCCGGCCTGGACCCCGCCGGCCGCCAGGACGCGCTGGCCGCCCTGCGCGATCTGCGCCGCGCCTACCCGGTGACGGTCATCATGGCAGAAAACGACGCGGAGACCGTGGCTCGTTTCGCCGAGCGGGTGCTGGTGCTGGACCAGGGCCGCATCGCCCGGGATGCATCGCCCCGCGCCGTCTTCCACGACATCGCCTGGCTGGATTCCATCGGCGCGCCGGTGCCGCCCGCCGCCCGGCTGGCCGCCCTGCTTCGTGCAGCAGGCCTGCTGCAGGGGCAGGACTTCCTCACCCTGGAGGAAGCCATCGCGGTGCTGGGGACGGGGGATTGAGCCGCCGCAACCGCGCCGCAACCGCGCCGCAACCGCGCCGTGGCCTACTCCGGCAGCCAGGGCGGGGGGGATGTCAGCTCCGCCACGACCAGCTCGAAACCGCCCAGGATGGTGTTGCGGCCCGGGTTGGCGCTGTAGAGTTCTACATACGCAAAAGTATCGTTAAAGCCCTGGCGAAAGAATTCGACATATTCTGGATCGAAGACATTCATGAGTTCTGCCGCCGGGCGTCCCACGCATTCGTGGCAGTTCAACCCCAAGAAGTCGATGATCTCCTGGCCGGGCAGCGCGAAGTAGCGCATGGCTCCGGCATCTGATTGAGGAATCAATTCAAGAACGCACAAACAGGAAGACCTTTGACTTCAAATAGCGTTCAATTTACACCCAATCGTCTCGTTCCGTTTCTTGCCTTGTGTTCTGCACCTTGAAGTTGTCACCTTGAATGTACGTTTTCG
>DAOUEM010000531.1:0-6005 GCA_034430555.1 Anaerolineae bacterium
GTAAGACCGGAAGCACCAAAACGGGGTCGAAATCGGCGAACCCGCGCGGGTCTTCATCCAGGCCCGCCCAAACCGGCATCTCAAATCCCCCGGTCAGGTTAGGTAGCCACTGGCGTCGAAGCTCAGCCAGGCTGCCATCCGAGGCCAGGCGCTGCAAGGCGCGATTTACGAAGTAGCGCAGCGGTTCGTCATAACGCCGGAAAGCGGCGGCGATTGGCCCAGGTTCGAGTACCTCGTCTAATACCCGCGCCTCCGGCATCAACCGCAGCACGCGGGATATGTACACCCGGTCCAGCACAATGGCGCTCACTTCACCGCTGCCCAGCGCGCCGATGGCCTGGTCCATGGTCAGATATAACACCGGCGCCAACCTGTACTGCCCGGCGTCGATCGCCCGCCCGAGGGCATGTTCGCCGGTGCTGCCCTGCACAACGCCGAGGGGCTGTCCGTTCAACTGATCTGCCGACTGAACGGCGCTCTGCGGAGGGACGACAAACACCTGGCCGCCAGGGAAGTAGCTGTGAGAAAAACTCAACACGGTCTCGTACTCGCGGCGGTGCACCAGCGACGCCAGCAGCATGTCGACCTCTCCCGCCAGCACCATCGCGACTGCGTTCTGGCGGGTGACCTGCACAAACCGGACATCGACTCCCCACAGCGCCGCGATCTGCCGCGCCAGGTCCGCCTCGTAGCCGACGACCTGACCCCGCTCGCTGAAGCTGCTCATGGGGGCATTGTTATACAACACACCGAAACGGACCGCGTTCTCCTCGCGTATCCGCTGGAGCGCAGACACCGTAAGACGCGTCGCTGCCTGAGCCTGACCTGCTGCCGGCAGCGGCGTGGGGACGGCAAGCGTTACCGCCAGGTCGGGCGTGCCCGTCTGCAGCGGGGTCGCCGTCATTATCGGACCCAGCACCGCAGACGGCGGGGGCAAAGCGGTGGCCTCCGGCTGGACAGTCGCCGTCAGCGTGCAAGCGCCGACGAAGGTGGTCACCACCATCAATAGCACGACGTGGAATAGAGACATGTTTCTCGTTAACATTTGACCCCGCGTCCCGTTTAGAGATCGCGCCCCAACACGACCCGCTGGCTTACAAACGTTCGGTCCATCCCTTGTATACCTGTTTCATGGTTTCGTAATGCGGCTTGTTATTGGGCGCGTATGGGTCCATGCCATGATGCCCGTCGCCAATACCAACATCAAACGGGGTATCGGACAGCGCCCACTGCATGAATCCGGCCGCCCCGGACGCCAGCCAGGAGTCGACAGCCGCGTTTACGACGCCGGCCTTATCGCCCTCAAACTCGGCAGGGCCAAACTCTTCGACGATCAGCGGCTTATCCACCGCCTTGAGCGCGTCCAGGTCGGGGTGTGAATTCTCCTCTTCGCCATTTCCCTGGTAAAAATGCACCGTACCGAAGTTGATAGTCGGCAGGCCGTACAGCCGTCGGGCGTAAGCCATCCGATCATGCCCGGTCGGGGCGACGTGCCCGGTATTAACCAGGCCGGTGGTGATCAGGTGTTTCGCGTCCAGGCTCCTGATGACGCCGGAGACCGTCTCCGCATACCGCAAAAATGCTTCGCTCTCGTCCACGCTGGCCGGCTGTGGCTGAATGGCGTACTCGTTACCCAACTCCCAGGCAAAAATACCCGGATGATCCTTGAGGGCGGCCACGATCCTTTTGACAAACGGCAGATGGTTCTCAGTATAACCTTCGTTGACGAAATAATCGGTCTTGTTGACGTGGCCCAGCACCTCCTGGTGGAAGTGATCGTCGCCGTGCACGTAATACTGCCCCAACGAGTCGTTAAGCACGACGATCGCCAGCATACCAGCATCATGAATCTTATCCAGCGCTTTGCTCACCAGCGGCACACATTCGTCGACTGGCACACTGCGATGGCAGGCATGCATCCGAATGACCCGCATCCCCAGCTCGTGGGCCGCGTCTAACTGGGAACGCTGATGATCGGCCGTGGTAAATTGCAGCACCTCCTGGCGCACGTAAAAAGGAAACTCGCGGAAGTTCACACCAATAAAGCGGCATGGCTGGCCATCCAGCAAGAACCGCGTGCCTTTAGTCTGCACACGCCCCGGTAGTACCGCCGGGATCGCCCCCGGCTCGGACACGGCCGGCTTGGGCGCTTCCGGCTGGTCAGGAGTCTCCAAGGGCAGCACGGACATCAAACGCCGACCGGTCCGGCTGTGATACTCTGCCACCCAACCGGCTTCCTCGCCCAACGTCTGCCGCCAGACCCATCCCCCCGGCCCGATCTGTTTTTCAAATGGCTTCACCAGCACGGCTTTACCCTGCACGTGAGAGCCCACTTCATTGCCCGCTTCAATTCTAGGCGCACTGCGGACCTTGACGCCCTGGGCATGAACGTACAGCGTCTGCGGCTCGTCAGAGTCATCCGAATCGAGTTCGGGGGCCGATTCGCCCAGCAGTCGATCGCCGGTCCTGGTATTGTGTTCCGCCACCCAATGCGTGTCGGATTCGGCCAGGCGACGCCAGACCCAGCCGTCGGGAGTTTCCTCAGCACGATGGGTCAGAATTTCCAGGGGATCGCCAAACAGATAAAAGTCAACGGTGTTGCCGTCCTCAATGCGCGGTTCCCGGCGAACATTCACGCGTCTGAACTGCACATACACCACTTTCGTTTCTGATGACATTAAAGGCACTCCTCACTGCTGGCTATTAGCCAGGCGAATCCTGGCAGCGGGCATAAAACCAGAGTATTTTAGCCCAAAATGGGAAATCCGGTTAGCAGTCAGCGCGATAAAGCCCATGCCGGTAAATGTATTGGCGCACGGCTTCTGGCACCAGGTAGCGGATAGTCCGCCCTGCCCTGACTCGCTCCCCGATCATCGTCGCGGAGACCGCTATCTCAGGACCTTCGAGGAAGGTCACGCGGCGCTGCAAACCGGGCAAAGCGGATTCCAGCGCCTTGATGTCCAGGTCCGCACCGGGACGCTGCAAAACCACCAGTGGGCACAACTGCAACAACTGCTTCGGGCGATACCACTTCGGCAAATCACGCAGCGAGTCGCCGCCCATCAAAAAGAAGAGGTCGTCGTCGGGCTGGCCGGCCTGCGCCAGCGCTACCATGTCCACCGTGTAGTGAGGACCGGGCCGCTCGATGTCGATGTGCGAAACCTGGAAAATCGGGTTATCCGCCAGGGCCAGCGTGAGCATCTCAAGCCGCCGGGCGACCGGCGTCACGGGTTGCTGCTGCTTGTGAGGTGGCGCCGCCGCCAGCACAAACCAGACCGCATCAAGCGCCAGAGCGTCCGCGGCCAGCGAAGCCAGTACCAGGTGGCCCAGGTGCGGCGGATCGAAGGTGCCGCCGAATAAACCTATTCGCCCCATTCAAGCTCATACTCGCCGATGAACACGGTATCACCGGTCTGCACGCCGGCCTGCTCCAGCGCTTCGGTGATACCCAATACCTCCAACGTACGCTGGAAGCGCTGCACGGCTTCCTCGTAATCCCAGTAAGTCATCGCCGCCGCCCGTTCAATGCGCTCGCCGGTGACGTGGTAGGCGCCACTGTCACCCCGGATAATGGTAAACGGGATGTCATCTTCCAGGCGGTAGACGGGCGCTTCCACAACCTCCTCGGTGGAGTCAGCCGGCAGTGAATCGAGCAGGGCAAACACGCGGTCGACCAGCTGATCAACCTGCTCATGCGTCGTCGCCGAGATCGCCATCACGTCGTGGCCGCGCGCCTGCAATGCCTGGCGCAGCCCTTCCCACCGGCGCTGTACATCCGGCAGGTCCATCTTGTTCAGGACGACAATCTGCGGCCGCTCGCCGAGGTTTGCATCAAACAGGGCCAGCTCCGCGTTGATCTGGTTAAAATCGGCAAAGGGATCGTCGCTCAAGCCATCCAGCAGATGGATCAAAACCCGCGTGCGCTGCACGTGCCGCAAAAAGGCATGGCCCAACCCGACCCCCGCGTGGGCGCCTTCCACCAGGCCGGGGATGTCGGCGGCGACAAACGTGCGGTGGTAGCGATCCACCACGCCCAGGTTGGGTTCCAGTGTGGTGAAGGGGTAATCGGCTATTTTGGGCCTGGCATTGCTGATGACAGACAGCAGCGTCGACTTACCCGCGTTGGGCACGCCCACTATCCCGACATCGGCGATCAGCTTCAGCTCAAGCTGCAACCAGCGCTCCTGCCCCGGCTCGCCGCGCTCCGCGATGCGTGGGGCCTGGTTGCGGCTGGTGGTGAAGCGGGCATTACCGCGCCCCCCCCGCCCACCTTCCACCACGACGACCCGCTGCCCAATTCGCACCAGGTCGGCGACGACCTGGCCGGTATCGGCATCACGCACCACGGTACCCGGCGGCACCGTGACTTCCAGGTCCGGGCCGCTGCGGCCGGTCTTGTTGCTGCTGCCGCCATGCCCGCCCCGCTCCGCCTTAAAATGTGACCGGCGCTTAAACGGCGAGAGCGTGTTCAACTGCGCATCGACCACGAGCACGACGCTGCCGCCGCGGCCACCATCGCCGCCGGATGGCCCGCCGTGGGGCACATATTTTTCGCGGCGAAAGGTGATCATACCATCGCCGCCATCGCCGCTGCGGACGTAAATCTTCGCTTCGTCAAAAAACATGGGCGTCCCGACTCAATTACTCAATGATAATCCGGCTAACTTCACTGACATCAAACTTGCCTGCCGCAGCACGCTGCAGAATTGACGTCAGTATCATCTGCGCGAAACGGAAAAAGTTGCCCAGGTCATCAATGCGACTGACATACAGTTCGGCCAATTTCAGGCTGCCTTCATCCATGTCCGGCATCGTCTCCCGCAACTGCTCTGTATTGTGCTGCAAGATTTGCAGCGCCTGTTCCAGGTCACGCAGCTCACGACCGCTGAGCAAGTTGATGACGATCTTCCAGAAGTCCGTTTCGGCCTCGTAGAATTTACGGCGGTCGCCGCGCACCCAGGCTTCGCGGACGATACCCATATGCTCCAGGGTCCGCAAATTGGTACTCACGTTGGCTTTGGATTTCTGCAAGGTGCTTGCCAGATCGTCCAGGGGCATCGGCTCAGGACTGAGCAGAAGCGCACCATAGAGCTGACCCATCACCCGATTGAAACCGAAGTATTCCGCAAGACGGCCCAACCCCTCCAGCATGCTGTCACTAACCGCTTGAAGATTGACATCCGTCACGTGATCTCCGGCGAGCGGCTCTTGCTCGCTCATCTGAACCCCCTAATGATAACGGTCAAAAAACAGCGTCTCGAACAATGCCGCCCCCAGGACACACACCAGGACAACAATGACCACCGGCCCCTGCCACCAGGTAAACACAGCCGGCGTCCACACCGGGCACGGGACCAGCGCCAGCACCAACGCCAACAAACAGGCCAGGAGCGCCCGCCGTAAAAACCGGGACCAGCGGCGCTTATTTATCATCGTGCGGCAGCCTTATCCCATCCGCCGATGGTTTTATACTAGCAACGAGCGGGCAGCATGACAAGCGCTATTCGTAGCGTAAGGCGTCGATGGGGTGCAGGCGGGACGCTCGCTGCGCCGGGTACAGCCCGAAGAATATGCCCACCAGCGCCGATATCGTGGTCGCCAGGAGAATGCTTTCCAGCCGGACGGCAGCCCGCAGGTCCGGCAGGATCGCCCCAATCACCGCCGTACCGAGCACGGCGACGATAATCCCGGCCATCCCTCCCACGGTCGCCAGCACCACGCTCTCGATGAGGAACTGCGACAGGATATCGCCCTGACGCGCGCCCACCGCTTTGCGCAGCCCGATCTCGCGAGTGCGCTCGGTGACGGTCACCAGCATAATGTTCATAATCCCGATCCCGCCGACCAGCAGCGAGATGCCTGCGATCACACCCAGGAACACCGTCAGCAGCGCCGTGATCGCCCCAAAGCTTTCCAGCAGGTCGCTCTGGGTCAGCACGATAAAGTCGTCCTCGTCGCGGAAGTTGATGCGGTGTTCCTCGCGTAAGGTTGCCGTGATCTGCTGG
>DAOUEM010000532.1:0-21892 GCA_034430555.1 Anaerolineae bacterium
GCCCACGTGCGAGGCCCGGGCAACCGCTTCCACTGCCGCCTGGTGCGAGTCCCGCCACGTCGCCAGCGCATAGCCGAGGGGAGGCTCGCCGACCGGCAGCGGAGCGGACTGGAGATCGCGGATCATCAGGCAGCGCTCGAAGATCACCGCGTCGCGGCGAGCCAGGCCGATGCGCACGCCCGTCGATTCGCCGCGCACCCGGACCGCCATCATCTCCAGGGAAGCATGTTCGGTCAGCAGGTCGAAGATAGCCTCCACCAGCAGCATGCCGTGCGCGTGCGGCGCATACCGGTCGACGTACAGCCAGTCGACCTCGGCGGCGGTATGGGTCGCATCGGCCCAGCGCCACAGCGCGATCCCGCACGGCGACTCGTCCCCCTCGTGCAGGCAGAACGCGCCCATTGCGCCCGCCTCCAGCCCGGCCAGGAGCTGGTCAACGGTATCGTCGACGTCGTCCGGCAGCGCGGCGCTCACCGCCTGGCGCAGCAGGTCAATGTCAGCCGGACGCAGCGTGGGCCGGGCTTCTACGCGCAAATCAGACATTGGCGCTTCTTTCCATTTATGATTGAGGCGGCGTCGCCCTGGGCCGCCACCAGTTGACCCAGGTATCCTGGAAGCCGAGTTTCGGCCAGAACCGGCTGCTGAGCGGGTTGGTCGGCGCATAGTTCACGAACATCGCTTTCGCGCCCTGCGCCTTAATCCACAGCCAGGCCGCCCGGAACATAGCCAGGCCGATGCCCCGCCGCCGCAAATCGCCGCGCACCGCCACCTCGTAGATGTCGCCATAATAACCCGTGGCGAACAGCGAAGGCCGGAGTTCCGTCTCCTGGGCGCTCATCCCCGCGCCGAAAAAACCGACCAACTCGCCGGCGAGTTCGGCCACCAGCAGAGTCTGGTTCACGCTATCACCGGCCAGCTGCCAGGCCTGGTGCTCGCAGCCGGCCAGCAGGGAGTCGGTCAGGGTAATGGCCGGCTGGTGGGCGGCATGAAAACGCCACGATTCGGCCATCAGCGAGGCCACGACCGGCACGTCCGCGAGCGCCGCCGGGCGCACGACGACCCCGTCCACGGCGGCAGGCGGCGTTTCGCCCATCGACCGGTGGGTGATGGTATGATAGGGTTGGAAGCCGAGCCGACGCAGCGCCGCGGACAGCGCTTGGTCGCGGGCCGGCGTCATGATCATCCGGCCGGTCGTGGCGAGCGCCTCCGGCCAGCCGTCGGCCCGGCCCAGCAGTACGTCCAGAGTTTCGGCCGGCAGCGTGTTATCGACCAGGTAGGATCGCAGGCGCAGGTAACGGCGGGGGAAAACGTTGGCGAAAGCGCTCTCCGGCGACCAGCGCTCGTGTTCGGCGCACAAGGCACCCAGCACACGCCGCCCGTTTTCCGCCAGCCAGCAGGCCCCACTGCCCGGCACAGCCAACCACGCGGGCAGCAGGAGGGACTCCGGCAGCCGCTCGTCCAGGCCATGAAAACGGCGCGCCTGCTCACCGGCCAGCCGCTGCACCATCTCGATATCGGTTGTCGTCGCCAAACGCGTCGCGAACAAATCACGCTCCCACCGAACAGCGCTTAAAGCGGTATTATACATCCGACATCGGTTGCCCCCTACCCCCGGTTTGTGTAAAGTCAGGCGCAGGCGCAACCGGCTGCCGGTTAGCTTGATGGGCGGGTCTGCCCGCCGCCGGGCACTCGTTCGTACGAACCAGCACTGAGGGATGGCCATGTTAACTGTGAAGGTTAAACAAAGCTCACTCTACTTTGGCGAAGGATTCAGGCTCACTTTTGAGCGGACGCTGCGTCTGCCAGACGATGGCAAGACCTACCCCCTGCCGCCCAGCCTGGGGCATTTCCCCATCCGTCAGATCGACGACTACCGGGAGTCCGTGCCCGATCACTGGCGGAAACACGGCGGGGTGTTCATCCCCATGTACCAGCGCGAAGCGATGTGGATACGGTTCACCGCACGTCACTGGAAACCGAACGCCGTCAAAATTGCCGTGGGCAAGGTCAACGCAGTCTCCGGCGAACCCTGGCAGCAGGACCTGGCACCCGAAGACAGGGATTACATGGTATGCCCACCACAGCTGTGGCTGGATGGGATCAATGCCGGCGAAGACATGATCCGGCAGTTTGTGGCGATGCCGCTGGGCATGGGCTACACGGTCGAAGGGCAGGTCACCGGCAAAGAGGAAACCGGCGGCATACAGATCATCGTCTACGAAGCCAGGCCGGGTGTTTTCCCGGATGAACGGCCGCCTAGAAAAAGCTACCCCCGGGGGGCAGTGGCGGATTTACCCATCATGTCACTATCGATGGCCTCGGCTGGCGGCACGGAAATGGGCCTGGCCGCCGGCGGCAAGATGCGCCAAAAGATTTACCCGGACCCGCACGGCATCGATACCTGGGACCCGGACAATACGGGCCGCGTGTTTGTGCATATCGTCAACAGCATGATGTACCGCCAGATCACCGGAGAAGACCCGCCGTCCACACCGGTCACCGCGCAGACGTATGCCAAGCACAACTTGCCGTGGTTTGACCTGTACGACGAATCCCTGGACGATATCGCAGCGCCAGACACGCTGCAAGCGGTTAAGTCCGTCAAGGCCATGGACGAGGACAAGGGCTTCACCCCCCAGCAGGATGATTCGACGGTTGAGGTGCCGGACGATAAGATCGTCAAATACCCGGTCAAATCCGATCCGGATGAAGTCACCGATGGTGATTGGTAACGGATTCCCGCCAAAGGACAGCTATCTTGAAGATTCCCGGTCTCCTCTCCAACGCTGCACCCGTCCTACCCCACACACACCTGACCCGGTCCACCCGCGCAGTCCTCCTGGCCGTCCTGCTGCTGGCGCTGATGGCGCTGGCCGCACCTGCTCCGGCGCACGCCCAGGGGCCGTGCGGCGCGGTCGACGCCATCGATCCGCCGCTGAACCCGGAGCAGTTCCGCGTGGTGTACCGCTTCGGGCTGCCCTCGTCGCGCTTCGACGGGCGCTACCATGCCGGGGATGACTGGTTCGGGACGCGGTCGACCACCTACGGCGCGCCGGTCGGGGCTATCGCCCGGGGCCGGGTGACCTACAGCGCGCCCTTCGGCTGGGGGCGGGACAAAGGCGTGGTCATCATCGAGCACCTCATGCCGGATGGCAGCACCTGGTACAGCCTGTACGGCCACATGGAAGAAACCGATACCATCAGCTTCCCCACCGTTTACACCTGCGTGGAGCGCGGCGACATCGTGGGCACCATCGGGCGGCCTCGCCCGGCCCCGCACCTGCACCTGGAGATTCGCAATTTCTGGCCGGATTCGCCCGGTCCCGGCTACTGGGCCACCGACCCGACCGTCTCCGGCTGGCAGGACCCGTCCAAGTTCATCGCCAACTGGCAGGGCTGGCTCAACCCGGCGCACCGCTGGCACGCCGACATCACCGACGAAGGCGGGCCGCAGTGGCCGCCCATCATCCGCGCGGACGGCGTGACCATCGTCTACGACGACGGGCGTTTGAAGGCGCTCAATACCGCCGGGCAGGTGCTGTGGCGCTATATCATGCCCGAAGACCTGAACGTGGTCGGCGTGCTGCCCTACCAGGACCGCATCCTGGTGGCCGGCACCGAAGGCCAGATGCAGCTCTGGAGCCTGGAAGGCGGCTTCGTGGAGGCGTGGCAGCTGCCGCACCGAGTCAACACCACGCCCCTGCTGTGGGGCGACCTGCTGGTGGTGCACACGCCGGAGGACGAGTTGATCGTCTACAGCCCGGACCGGCTGGAACGCTGGCGGGTGTCCGACGTGCCGCGACCCAAAGACGTCCAGGCCACCGACCGGCTGCTGGCCGTCCATGCCATCCGCAACGTGATGACCTTCATCGGCATCGACGGCGCGGTGGTCAGCCAGGCCCGGCTGCGCGTCCCCGGCGACATGGCCCCGGCTCCCGACGGCGGCTTTTACGTGCGCAGCCAGGCCGCGCTGTGGCACGTCCGGCCGGATGGCGCCTGGGACTGGCTGAACGATCCGCCGGCAACCGGCCGCATCCAGAGCGCCATGACCAGCCTGCCGGACGGGCGCTTTTTTGCCTATTCCGGCAGCCGCGACGGCATCCTGTACGCTTATGATGCCGCCGGGCAGATGCGCTGGTCGCTGCCGATGCCCATCCTGCAGAGCACGCCGGTTTTGTTCGCGGACGGCGGCGGGCTGCTGCTGGCCGACGGCAACGGCGGGATCGCGCTGGTGGGGGTGGACAGCGGCGCGTTATGCAACCATATGAGCGTGTGGGGATCGTGGCGCTCCGCGGCCTGGGCCGGGCTGGGGCCGGACGGCGTGCTGCGCCTGCACATCGCCGACCAGGTGATCGGCCTGGATTGGGCGAGCTTCGCCGGGGGCTGCCGGTGATGGCTGTGCCGTTTCAGGGTCGAGGCTGCCGATGGCGGGTCGCCGTGGCCTGGGGGGGGATGGCCGTCGGGGTCGCCCTGCTGATGGCGCTGTCCGCTCCTGCCGCCGCGCAGACGCCCGTCGACTGCGGCGTGGTCGAAACCATCGGCCTGCCGGTGACCGGCATCCGCCAGGGCGGCGACGATTTTGGCATCTACCGGGCCAAGTTCGGCGGGCTGCACACCGCCGTCGACGTGGCCTTTTACGACTACGGTTTTCCCGTGCGGGCCATGGCGCGGGGCCGGGTCACGTACGCGGATGTGGATGGCTGGGATACCGAAAAAGGCGTGGTGATCGTGGAGCACGTCTTTCCCGGCGGCGAGGTCTATTATTCGGTCTACGGGCACATGGAATCCTTTGGCGATTATTTTTTCCCCGGCGTGGGCCAGTGCGTGGAAGCCGGGGCGATCCTGGGCGCGGTCGGCGACCCGTCGCTCAGCGCGCCGCACCTGCACTTCGAGGTGCGCACCTTCGGGCCCAACGACGGCGGCCCCGGCTACTGGGACACCAATCCCCTGGAAGCGGGCTGGCTGCACCCGCTGGATTTCATCCGGCTGTGGCAAATCCGGCTGCTGGACGGCGTTTACGTCAGCCACGTGACCGCGCCCCACGTGCCGAGCGTGCCGCCCCTGGTCACGGCGGAGGGTGGGCTGGTCCTGGCGGCGGGGACGCTGCTGGAGGGTATCGGCCCGGATGGCAGCCTGCGCTGGCGCATGGAGCTGTCGAGCACGGTGGCCGGCATCGTGTTGTTGGCGGATGGGCGAATCCTGGCCCACACCGCCGACAACAGCGTGCAAATCCTGCGGGATGGCCGCTATGAGGCCCTGTGGCTGCCCGATCGACCGCTGGTGGGCGCGCCGCTGCTCCTGGACGGCGCGGTGGCCTTCTTTACGGAGGACAACGCCCTGATCGGGTACACGCCGGCGGGCGATCCGCTGTGGATCACACCACCGCTGGGCGACCGGGTGGGCGACGTGTTAACCAGTCTGGACCGGGTGGCCGTCGGCACGCGCCCCCGACTGGCGGAGGTCACCCCGGCCTGGCACGTGGTCGGCCCTGGCGGGCAGCTGCTCTACCAGGTCGCGCCAGCCAACCCGCCGCTGGCCGCCCCCGGCCCCGATGGTGATTTTTTCCTGCTGGACGGGGCGATCCTGTATCACATCGCCCTGGAGGACGGCGTCTTCACGCCGGCGGCCCTGGCCCGTCTGCCCATCACGCCGGGACTGAGCACGGCGCTGCTGGCCGACGGGTCAGGCGGCGTTTTGGTGTTCACGGCGCTCGACGAAGCCTACCTGTACGCTTACGATTCCTCTGGCGAGTTACGCTGGCAAACCACCCTGCCCGGCATGCACCGCCAGCCGCCGCGCCTGGCCGCCGGGGATGGCTGCCTGCTCTACGCCGGGGCCGTCGACGGGACGCTGTACGCCCTCAGCGCCGCCGAAGGGACGATCCTGGGGCAGGCCCAACTGTACACCGGCGGATGGCGCGGCCAGCCCAACGCCCGCCTGCTGGACGTATTCGCCGACGCAGACGGGCGGGAACTGGTGAGGTTCGGCGCAGGTTTTCTGAGCCTCATCACCCTGGACGGTTACGCCCTGGCGGGGGTAGAATCGGGGGAGTGTCCGGCCCTATCATCCTAGCCCCCGCACCCCGTGACGCCGATCTGGACGGGTATTCAGGTCCACAGAACCATAATCTGTATGTGCGCTACCACCACGAGGAGAGCAAGATGACAACTTTCGAGAAGGTAAACTACAAGGGCTGGCCGAACTGCTACCGCCTGTCTAACGGGGCCGTCGAACTGATCGTAACCGGCGACGTCGGCCCGCGCATCATCCGGCTGGGATTCCCCGGCGCGGACAACGAGTTCGCCAACTACCCGGAGATCGGCCAGACCGGCGGCGATACCTGGAACATCTACGGCGGCCACCGGCTGTGGCACGCCCCGGAGGTCCAGCCGCGCACCTATTACCCGGACAACGGCCCGATCACGGTCGAAGACAAGGGAGATTACGTGCACGTGGCCCAGCCCGTCGAGCCGACCACGGGCATCGAGAAGGAGATCGACATCAGCCTGGACGCCGCCGCCGCGCAGGTCACACTGGTACACCGCCTGCGCAACACCAACCAGTGGGCGATTCAATATGCGCCGTGGGCGCTCTCCGTGATGAACACCGGCGGCACGGCCATCATCCCGCACCCGCCGCGCGGCTCTCACGAGGACAACCTGCTGCCGGCCAACAGCATGACCATGTGGGCCTATACCGACATGGCCGACCCGCGCTGGACGTGGGGCACCAGATATATCCTGCTGCGCCAGGACCCGCAGGCGGCCCATCCCCAGAAGGTCGGCGTGCGCGTGCCGGATCGCTGGGCGGCTTACGCCCGCAACGGCCACCTGTTCCTCAAGACGTTCGCCTACCACCCGGCAGCCACTTACCCGGACCTGGGCTGCTCGGTAGAAGCCTTCACCAACGCCGACATGCTGGAACTGGAAACGGTCGGGCCGCTGGTGACCGTCGAGCCGGGCGCGGCCATCGAACACGTGGAGCACTGGTTCCTGTTCAAGGACGTACCGACGCCGTCCAGCGATACCGACGTGGACGCTCACATCCTGCCGAAAGCGCAGTCGGCCCTGGCCGCCGGCTAACGGCCCACACCCTCCCCGCCAATCAAAAAGAGCGCCTCGTCTGCCGGGCGCTCTTTCGTTGGTATAAACCACCGACCCTAGCGCCAGGGGTCTTCCTGCGGGATCATTTCCGCGTCGAGGCCGTGATTGCGGAACCAGCCCGGCATCTGGTCGCGCATGACGACCATCTCCGTGGCGTAATGCGAGACGCCCAGCAGGTTCATGCCCAACGCCGGCAGCAGGTCGCGTATTTGCGCGCGGTGCGTCTCGGCGGATTCGTTCTCCTCGCTAAAAAACCACCAGTGCCCGCACACGTATGTATCACAGCCCAGAGAGGCGGCCTCTTCGATGCGCTCCGGACGGCCGCCGTTGCCCGGCACCACCGCCACGCGATTCACGGGCCGCCCGCTGTGCCGGACCTGGTCGTAACGCAGGCGATTCACGTCACACACCTTGGCCAGCCGGGAAGCGAACGACTGGAAGCTGGTCGGCTTGCCGACCACGCCGTGCACCGCCGACATCCCACCGTGATACGGCGCGAACAGGTCCTGCTCGCGCAGGCCGAGCACGTTGGCCAGCGCCCTGGCCGTGGAGATCTCCAGGTGGCAGTCCAGGGGCGCGTGGCAGGTGTAATAGCTGATGCCGTGCTCCTTCAGCTCGGCCAGTTGATCTTCGGGGATGGTCACCGGGCCGCGCCCGCTTTCTTCGTAGTCGGTAAGGTGGTGGGCGAAGATCAATGCCCCCGGTGCGCCATCAGCCACCTCGCGCGCGATGATCGTATCCAGCACCGGCTGCCCGGGGAACACGACCAGGTAGACGCGTTCCACGGAGTCGGTATTGTTCAGAGTCAGGCCGTTCCAGGTCCCGCCGAGAAAGGCCGGTTCGGCATACTGCTCAAAGACCCGCAGATCGGCCTCGGAAAACCTGGATCGCCAACGCTCCGATTCTTCAAAGGCTTCTATGGCAAAAAAGGAGTCAAGTTGCCTGACCAGTTCATCCTGCTGCATGAGCGTCCCCCTTTAGCTGGGCTTGCCGATACCAGCGGGCCTGATCCCGCACAAAATCAACAGCCGCCGCGATGGTGGCATCCGGCCGCGCCTCGACCGGCCATTCGGCCACCTGAGCCAACGCCACAGCCGGTTGTCGGGCCTCGTCGAAGGTTGCTTCAAGAATGCCCAGCGAATCCCCCGAAGGTTTCGCCAGCCACAACACCGGTTGCCCGGCTTCCAGTTGAGCGGCCCGGCCTTCGGTCGCCGCGCATTCCCAGTGGCCGGGATGGCAGCTGCCACCCAGGTCCAGCAGCGTGACCGGGCCGCCCCGGCGGCCGCGCACCCCCTGGATAACCGTAAACAAGCGGGGTAGCATATCCAGCCGCCCGGCCAGATCGGCAGTATACAGTACGGCCAGCCGCCCCTCGTCCATACCGTACGGTCAGTCTTTGATCTGCTCAAACATGGCCAGGGCATCCCAGTAAGCCTCCAGGCCGTCGATCAGATCACCTTCCAGCGTCATCACGCTAATGCCGTCAAATACCGCCGTCTTGCCGTTACGGGCCGTGGCCTGGGCCGCCCAGGTAAACACGATACGCTCCGGGCCGCCATAATAGGTCTTGCCCGGCGTGATCGCGTACGCCTGCCAGGTATCGAGCAGCGTCGCAAACAATTGGTGCAGGCCATCCTCACCCTCATACAGACTCAAGCCAAAGGGATCACGCACCACGCAGTTGCTGCGGAAGCCGCTCAGGAAACGCGCTTCATCCAGCGCGTTCATAGCCGCGACGTATCGTGCCAGGGCGGCATCAAGAGTGGCTTTGTGCTCAGGTTCTAAGTGACCCACTGGTATACTTCCTCTCGTTTTTCAGGAATCATCACAGCCAGGTATGCAGCCGGACCTGCTGGCGCAGCCCCCCGGCGGCGCTGCGAAAGCGCCCGGCTCGACCGGCGGAGAGCGGTAGACCCTCCCCCCGCCTATAATACAGATTATCGGCAAAATGCAAAATAACGAATCCCCGCCCGGCTGCCCGCTTCAAGACCCTTTCCAGGCCGGATCGCGTTTCTCCAGGAAAGCCTTCATGCCTTCTCGCATGTCGTCGGTGCTGAACAGCAGGTAAAAGGCGCGCTGCTCATAATCCAGGCCTTCGGCGAGCGTCATCTCGTAGGCCTTGTTGACCGCCTCCTTGGCCAGACGCAGGGCCAACGGCGCCCGACCCGCCAGGGACCGGGCCAGCGCCAGGGCTTCGTCCAGGTACGTCTCGACCGGCGCGACCTTGTTCACCAGCCCGAACTGATAGGCCTCCGCCGCGCTGAGGTTGCGCGCATTGAGGATCATTTCCATGGCCAGGGCTTTACCCACCGCCCGAACCAGCCGCTGCGTCCCGCCCGCGCCGGGTATCACCCCCAGGTTGATCTCCGGCTGGCCGAAAGTCGCGGTCTCGCTGGCAACGATCATGTCGCAGGCCATCGCCAGCTCGCAGCCGCCGCCCAGCGCCCAGCCCGATACGGCGGCGAGCACCGGCTTCCTGGCCCCGGTCAGCGCCGACCAGTCGAGCAGGTCGGTGGCCAGCATCTCGACGGGCGTGGCGGTGGCCATCTCGCCGATGTCCGCGCCGGCGGCGAAGACCCGTTTATTGCCCGTGATGACCAGGCACCCCACCTCGTCGTCGCCATCCAGGGCACGGCAGGCTTCCATCAGCTCTCGGACCAGCGCGCCGTTGAGCGCATTAAAGGCACGGGGACGGTTCAGTTGGATCAGGGCAACGCGCCCCTCCCGCTTTTCCACGATGATGTTTTCATACGCCATCGGTTTTACTCCCCCAGGATAAGGCACCATCTCCGGCAGAAAACCGCCCCGGCCTCACCAGGACGGCACCAGCAGGGCTTTGAAAACGGCGAACACGCCAAACATGATCCCGGCGACCACCGCGGCCAGCGTCGATCCCTGGTGCGCCCGCACCCCGCCCAGGTAAAGGCCGGCCAGGGCCGATTCCAGCCACAGGAGCAGGTTGGCCGGGTCGTCCAGCACCTGCACCACGGCCAAGGCCAGGGCCGTCGCCAGGATGGCGCGCCCATTGCCCCAGCGCGCCGCCGCGGCTGGATACAGCGCCCCGGTCATCACGACCCCGGCGACCAGCGGCCCGACGACCAACGCGTACAGGGCGACCGCCACCCAGGCCGGGATCGAGGCATTCTCCAGCGCCTGCAAGTGCGGCGGCAGAAAGCGGGCCTGGAAAAGCAGCGGGATCAGGTCCACGGCGATGGCCGCACCCAACGAAAACAGGGCGATCAGCCACAGCGAGTCGCGGGCGCCCTCCAGCTTCAGGGCGCGCGCCAGCGACTCCGGGGCCGCCCGCCGCAGCGTCAAAACGGCAATCAGCAGCGTCAGCACACCCGCCACGATGGACCAGGTATTCCGCACCGCCGGGCTGATGCCCACCGCCGCCGGGTCCGGGGCAAGAACGGCCATCACCAGCAGCGGCGCGATAAAAATGCGCGCCACGATGTCCACGCCGACCAGGCCCCACGCCGCGGTCAGGCTCCAGGGAGGCGCCGGCTCTTCCGCCCGCAGCCGGGCCATAAACGCGCCAACACTGAAATTCATAGGTCCTCCAATGGCCGGATGCCCGATTGACCGGCCCTGGCCACCGCCGCATTACGGCCGCCGTCCGCGCCCAGCGTCATGGCACGGCTGCCGCCTCCGCCAGGAAAGCGGCCACCACCGCCAGATAAGCCTCGAACTGCTCCCGCCGGATATTGTGCCCCGCGCCGCCCAGGTGGACAACCCTTCCCGCTGGCAGCAGGCGCGCGGCTTCGGCGGCAACCTCCGGCGTCACGATAGCGCCGGCCTCGTTGTCGGCGTGGATCAGCAGGGTCGGGCAGGTGATCCAGGGGGCGATCTCGCGCCAGGACCGCCGCGCCTCGCTGATGTAACCAACGACGTAGGGGCTGGTCTGCTGCTTGGCCTCGGCCCAATCGGCAAACTCGATCTCATGCCAGCCCGGCGACTCGACCCGCTGGGCCGCGATCAGCGCTTCGACCGAGCTGGACTGCCGCTCCATGATGCGCTGCCGCCATTCGCCAACCATCTGCTCGCGATAACCGGCGGAGGGCGGGTGCATGTGCCACGGCGGGTCTTCCAGCACCAGGCCGCGGACCCGATCGGGATAGTCGGCGGCCAGCACGGCAGCATTCATGGCGCCCATCGAATGGCCCACCACCAGTACGCGTTCCAATCCCAGCGCCCGGACCAGGCCCGCCACATCGTCGGCGTGATGATCCGGGCTGTACCCCGTTTGGGGCGCATCAGCCCGGCCGTGCCCGCGTGCGTCCGGCATGATGATGTCGTAGTCTTCCGCCAGGGCCAGGGCCAACCGCCGCCAGCACAGCCCGCTGTCCGTGATGCCGTGCAGCAGGACCAGCGGTGGTTTGCCTTCGTTTTGGCCGCCGGTGCGGGTGACCGATATGCAAATGCCGTTGGTTATGACCTGCAGTGTCTGCCAGTCGCTCAAGTTGTAATCACTCCTTCAGCCGGAACAAGCCTTCCCGTCAAACGGCTTCGGTGATGTGGGACAGCGCCGCCAGCACCCGCCGGATGCGGTCCGGCTCACCGCGAAAATCGGGCGCGATTCCCCGCTGCGCGGCATAGGATTCCGGCAGCCGCTCCACGATGCGCGCCCAGGCGTTAATCTCGATCTGGATGGCCGCGATGCCCAGCACCTGCCAGACGAAACGAGTCACCGTGGGGCGATGGGTGCCGCCGGCATAACGCGCCGGGTTGAGGGCCAGCCGGTCCAGGCTCGACGACGCGCCCGCCGCTAAAAACCCCTGCGCCTGGAAAGCGGCGATAATCGCGGCCTCGTAGGAATGGCACGTCTGGCCGTTGATGGTGCCCAGCGCCAGCGCAAAGTCACGGTCCCCGCGTGCGCCGTGCAAGTCCAGCACCAGGCGGATGCCGTGTCTCGGCACGAGGTCGGCCAGCGCCTGTTTGTAGGCGCCGCTGTCGGCGTCGTCGTGGGGATCCGGTGCGATGCGGTGCGTGGGGTAAAGAGCGTATGCGCCGGCCTGTTCGTGCAGCCACTGGGCGAAGGCCGCCGTATACTCGTCCTCGCGCTTCCAGGCCCCGTCCCGGAGGTGACGCGCGGCATGAGGCGCGGAGACCAGCACCGGCCGCTGCCCCAGACGCACGGCCAGGCCGGACTCATGTACCGGGGGTGAAACGTCATAAGATACATAACGGCGCTCCAACGTCACCAACGCCAGGAGATCATCATCGGCCATAGGCGGAATTTTCACCTGATCTTCACGGGTGAGGTCGGAACCGGCACGCAAAGACGCCCGGCAGCGGTCAAGGCGCCGGCGTCCCCTGCGCCGCCAACAGCTGTACCAGTCCCAACGCGTCATCATGCGACAGGTCGCCCTCGATAGAGAAGGCGAAGCCGCGCCCACCCAACTCGCGGGCGATGGCGAGCGCCCCCTCCGGCGTCACGAAGAGCTGGCACAATTTACCGGCAGCACGGATGCGCTGGAGCAGCGGCAGCCACCGCTCCGGCGGCGGACTGCCGGCCCCCGGTATCCACTGGATGCCGCGCAGCCGCTCCAGCGAGAGCAGCATGTCCAGGTGGGGAATCTGCCCCCGGCCATCCATGTGATAAAAGGCGTGGTCCAGCGCATCGCAGCAGGCTGCCAGGTCCGGCATCACGAACCGCTCGAACATCTGCGGCGAGATCATGTAGCTGAAGTCGCACTGGAGCATATAACAACGCTCCGGCGACCAGATCGGCGCCCAGGGCGTGGTGCCGCGCCCGGCCCGCCGGATGATGGCGTCCAGATCGTCGTAGTAACGCAGCCACAGCCAGGTGATCACGTCCACCAGCCGGCTGACCTGGTCCGGCGCGTCGATCAACTCGTAGAGCAGGCGCTGGGTATCGTGCAAGGAGGCCAGGATATCCAGGTTGCCGCCCAGGTCGGTGTGCCCGACCTGGACGCGGTCGCCCCAGCGTTTGACGGCAGCGCGAGTCAGGTCCTGCACCCGCCGCCACCAGCTATTGTGGGGATCGTAGGTCGGGTTCAGGTCCTGGATGGACACGTCCTGCCGGGGGGAAAACCACACGGTGTCCGGCTGGGCGTCGACCTTCACGCCTAAAAAGCCGGCCATGATACCCGGCCCGAAGTTCACCCACCACTTCGGCCAAGCATCCCCATAATAGCGCGTGGCTTCCAGGCCGGCCTGCACCCGGTCGAGGACGGCGTCGGCGGGCATGGTCAGCGGGTAACTGCTGGCGAACTCTTCCACCGCCGGCATCCCGTCGCCCGGCGGCTCAGGGCGCTCGATTAAAACGAGCGGACGGTTTAATTCGCCGGCCCACCAGGAAGACCAGTCGCGCGCGATGCGATTCCAATCCTCATCCGTAAATCGGACCTTGATGCTCATCGTGGCTGTTTGCTCCTGTGAGGAGGGAAAAGAAGCCAGCCAGCGCTCCTGATACCCGCGGCCAGCCGCGGCCCTACCGGGGCGGAATCGGCGCGCACCCCGGACAGTATGCCCACGGTCTTCGACGGCGTCAACCCAGTGGCCGGTTTAGAGCGCGGTAATGGACTTGGCAACCCGCAGGTGACTGCCAAAATGCGGCAGGTAATCGGCGAAGTCCTGGTACTGGCTGCCGTAACCGTTCAGGTAGCGGCGCAGCACGCTCACCACGCCCGGCAGCACCTCGACTCCCTGCGCCTTTTTTTCCATCAGCACGTAGGCTTGGGCTTCCTGCGGGTTCACCACGTCTTCCAGGAAGATCGCCACCAGCCCGGTGCCGAGCAGGGCCAGGAACTGGTCTTCCCAGGCCTTGTTGACCGTGGTAAAGGTCTTGGGGACCGGCAACTTGCTCTTGGACGCCTTCCGGACGACATCGGGGACCTGCTGCAAGTAGGACCGCATCAGCATCCGCCCGTACTGGGTCAGCGCCGCCCGGTAAATGTGGGTCGGGTCTTCGTCGAACGGCCAGGGCGGGTTATCGCCCCAGGCGATGCGCGGCGGCGCGATGCAGCTCAACTCGCCGTTGACGTTGAGGCCGATCTCGGTATCGGAGGGATAACAGACGTTCGGCATAAAAACCAGGGAATAGCCGGCGGCGAGATCGCCCACAAACGGCTGCATAAAGCTGTTGAAGTCGACATCGCGGAACATCTTTTCCGCTTCACGCCGGCACTGCTTCCAGACTTCCGTCTCAGCCTCCCACCACTCTTGCAGCCCGGTCTCGTTGTAAAAGCTGAGCAGGTGGCGCGCCCAGGTCGGCGGCGCCCAGATTGGCCGCTCCTCGCCGCCGGTCAGGCCCGGCCATTCCAGCTGGACCATATATGCGAACACCTCAGGCAGGGTCACCCCACGATCCAGCAGCGCCTGCAAGATCAACGCCGCCGGGTGCTTGTCATGGACCTGGAGCGTCCGGCGCGTGCTGCGGGCATGAGCATGGGTCCCGTGGGGTTTGCGCGCCTGCTCGTCGTCCGGCCACGAGGTTACGGACAGGAGTGCCGACAACAACCGTACCCGGTCATCAATACGAACGTCAACTGTGCTCATGGTTTTTACCAATGTTTGAACGCCGACCCATCGTTATTCTACAGTACCCTTGCCAATAGACCAAGCGCCAACCTTAAGGTTTTAACAACTGGCGCCGGCCGGCGGCCCGGCTACGAGGCATTGGTGAGGAGCCGCAGCACATCGGCAGCCGTCCGGGCATCGTCGTCGGCTGCGGTGACCGCTGCAACCTGCACGCCCAGCGGCCCAAGCTCGGTCGTCAGCGCCGAGGCCAGCGCCGCCAGACCGGCCTGGCAAACCAGGTAAGGCACCTGCCCGGTGGATGGGGGAGGTACCGGCTTTAACAGGTGCACGATCACGCCGCCGCCCTCATCCGCCATGACACGCGCCGCCATCTGGCTGAGAAAAAACGCGCCGGTCAGGTTGACTTCGAGCATGCGCCGCCAGTCGTATTCGTCCAGCGTCAGGAACGCCCCCCGCTTGTTGACGGTCCAGCCATGGACCACGATGTGTAAGCCGCCCAACTCGTCGCGCAGATGCTCGATCATAGACCCGACCTGGAACTTGTTGCTGAGGTCCGCCGTCCAGGCCAGGGCAAACCCGCCTGCCGCCCGGATGTCATCCGCGGCGACCTCCGCCCGGTTGGGGTTCACGTCGACGGCCAAAATCGACGCGCCTGCCCGGCCCAGGGCCAGGGCGGTTTGACGAGCCGGGCCTTCGCCCACCCCGGTCACCAGAACGGCCCGTCCCCGTAACACGCTTGGCTCATCCATGTGACACACTCCTCACCCCGGCCAGAGCACCCGGACGGTTTTTTGCCGCCCCCGGCATCATCAGGGATAATGGCCTCATTGGAATGGTGCTTGAAATGCCCAATGACGCGCTGTATGACGCAGGTGAAGGCATCCATGGAAATCAACAACCAGTTTATCCCCAAGGTCCTCACGCTTTACCTGGAAATCTCGCAGTACCCCATCCTGAGTAAAGCCATCCGCCAGGAAATGCGCAAGGAATTGTACGCACGGGGCATCATCAGCCCATCGACCTTCGAGAAAGAAGTGTACCAGAAAGCGCTGGAATCTCAGAAACGTGAAGGGCTGTCCAACCCTTTCGGTGAAGAAAGCGCCAAAGACTGGAACGAGCGCGTCAGTTTCATCCGCGAGCACCATACCGATTTTTACTTCGCTTACAATCTACCGCACAGCCTGTTCGAGAATATCGTGCAGAACATCATCTCCACGCGCGTGCCCGACCAGGAGGTCCGGCTGTCCTTCAACCCGGAGCTGGCCCCCTGGGATGTGCTCTTTATGGAGGGCGAGCGCTACGAGAGCCTGCCCGATGCCGAACAGGCCCGCGTCATACACCACCTGCGCGAGATCAAAGCCGTGTTAATCAAAGCCATGATCAGCGATCACCTGCTGTTCGTGCGGCTGGCGCGGGAAGTCTTCAGCATGGACGACCTGCGCATGGTGCGCGAGCGCCGCATCGGGCGCGGCAAGATCGGCGGCAAGGCAGCGGGCATGCTGCTGGCCTGGAAACTGCTCAAACAACACGGGGCAGAGCACGGCCTGGACCCCGACATGATCACCATCCCGCAGTCCTACTACATCGGCTCGGATGTGTTTTACGAAGTCCACGAACTCAACAACTTTTACCCGTACATGAACCAGAAGTACCGGTCACGCCAGGAAATCGTGTCCGAGTACCCGAACATCTACCAGCACTACCTAGACGCGGAGCTGCCAGAGGGCATCCTGGAGCAACTGCGCGATGTGCTGGAGGAGGTGGGCAACAAGCCGCTCATCTTCCGCTCCTCCAGCCTGCTGGAAGACAGTTTTGATACGGCCTTCGCCGGCAAGTACGACAGCTTTTTCCTGGTGAACCAGGGCACCATGGAAGAAAACCTGGCGGAAGCCATATGCGCCATTTTACGCATCTACGCCAGCACGCTCAGCCCGGACGCCCTGATCTACCGCGAACAGATGGGGCTGACCGACTTCGACGAGCGCATGGCCATCCTGATCCAGACGGCAGAAGGTCGCCCCTACGGGCGCTATTACTTCCCGACGCTGGCCGGGGTCGGCTTCAGCCGCAACCCGTTCCGCTGGAGCCCCAAAATCCGGCGGGAAGACGGCCTGCTGCGGCTGGTCTGTGGGCTGGGCACGCGCGCCGTGGACCGGGTCGCCAACGACTACCCGCGCATGATCGCGCTCTCCCATCCCCAGCTCCGGCCCGAGACGCGCATCAACCAGATTCGCCAGTACTCCCAGCACCTGATCGACGTGCTGGACATCGAGGACAATACCTTTAAGACGCTGCCGCTCACCGAGGTCGTCGAGGCCAATTTCCCCGCCCTGCGCCTGGTCGCCGTGCAGGACCAGGGCGATCACTTGCAGCCGTTCGTCATGCGCCCCGTCAGCGTCGACCCGAAACAGCTCGTCTTTTCGTTCGATTACCTGGTCCAGCACACGACTTTCCCGGCGCTGATGCGGAACGTGCTGACCTGCCTGGAAGATGCCTACCGGCGTCCCGTCGACATCGAGTACGCGGTGGATGTCACCCAGACCTGGCCGGAAGCCCACTTCCAGGTCGCCCTGCTGCAATGCCGCCCGCTCAGCCAGCACGAGAACGCCGCGTCCATCCAAATCCCCCAGAACATCCCGGAGGAAGACAAGCTGTTCACGGCCGATCGCCAGGTGCCGGAGGGCGTGATCGAAGGCGTGCGGTATATCGTCTACATCAAGCCCACCTACAACAGCGTCGGAGAGCCGAAGCGACGCCTGGAAGTCGGGCGCGTGATCGGTCGGCTGAACGAACGCCTGCAAGACGAGGAGTTCGTGCTGATCGGGCCGGGACGCTGGGGCACCTCCAACATCAACCTGGGGGTCAAGGTCACCTACGCGGATATTTTTAACAGCCGCGCCCTGATCGAGATCGCCATGCCGTTTCAAAACGGTGGCGCGCCGGAAATGGCCTACGGCACTCACTTCTTCCAGGACCTGGTGGAAGCGCGCATCTTCCCGCTGGCCCTCTTCCCGACCGAGCCGGGCATTCTCTTCAACTGGGCGTTTTTTGAGGATGCGCCCAACCTGCTGCCCCAACTGCTGCCGGCAGATGCCGCCATGGCCGAATACATCACGGTGATCGACGTGCCCGCCGTCAGCAGCGGACGCCTGCTGGCGATCATCATGAACGCGGACAAAGATCAGGCGCTCGGTTACCTGCGGCCTAATTAGACCGGCCGGATTCTGCCGGCGGCCAGACCACACTTCCCGATAAAAAAGCGCGCCCCTACCAGAGGAGCGCGGCAGGGCCTGCGCGCCAGGGCCTGCGCGGCAGAGCCTGCGCGCCAGAGCCTGGCGGCGATTTACGGGTAGAAGCCGCGTAAATAAATGACATCAACCACGCGCTGCACGGCCAGAATATACGCAGCCATGCGTAAGTCCACCCCACGGGTTTCGGCCATATTTAACACCGCGTAGAAGCTGTCATCCATCATGTGCTCCAGCCGCTGGTTGATCTCGGCCTCGGTCCAGAAGAAGGCCTGTCGATTCTGGACCCACTCCAGGTAGGAAACCGTCACGCCGCCGGCGTTGCACAAGATATCGGGGATGACCATGATTCCCTTGTCATGAAAGACCTGATCGGCCTCGGGCGTGGTCGGGCCATTAGCGCCCTCGGCCACGATGCGCGCCTTCACAGCATCCGCATTGGCGCCGGTGAGCTGGTTTTCCAGGGCCGCCGGCACCAGCACGTCACATTCAAGGGCCAGCAGTTCGTCATTACTGATCGCGTCCGCCCCCGGATAACCGGCCACCAGACGGCCATGTCCCTCGGCGTATTGTATGACATCGTACACGTCCAGGCCGTTTTCGTTATACAGGCCGCCGCTCACGTCGCTCACGCCAATGACGGTCGCGCCGGCATCTTGCAGCAGCGCCGCGCCGATGGAACCGACATTGCCAAAACCCTGCACCACAATCCGGGCCTTGGCGACCGGAATGCCCAGGTGGTTGAGGGCGCGCAGCACGGTGATCATCACGCCGCGCCCGGTGGCCTCGCGCCGGCCCAGCGAACCGCCCACGATGACGGGCTTGCCGGTCACCACGCCAGGCTCGCTGTGCCCCATCGTCATGGCGTAGGTGTCCATCATCCAGGCCATGATCTGGGCGTCGGTGTTGACGTCCGGCGCGGGAATATCGCCCTCAGGACCGATCACGGGCACCAGCTCGTAGGCGAAACGGCGCGTCATACGCTCTAACTCCGTCCGCGTAAGCTGGCGGGGGTCCACGATGACGCCGCCTTTGGCCCCGCCGTACGGCAGGTTCATCAGCGAGCATTTCCAGGTCATCCACATGGCCAGCGCCCGCACCTCGTCCATCGAGACCATGGGGTGGTAGCGGATGCCGCCCTTGGAAGGCCCGCGCACCGTGCTGTGCTGCACGCGGTAGCCGGTAAACATCCTGATGGTGCCGTCGTCCATGCGCACGGGGAAATTGACGGAAAACTCACGCTTGGGGCGGCGCAAAAACTCGGCGATGCCCGGGGATACTTCCAGGTACTCCAGTGCCTGATCCAGTTGCTGCAGGGCAACTTCGAAGGCATTGGCAGCTTCGACAGCGGGGGTCACGGTCATTGACAGCCCTTTCCTGACCTTTCGAACATATACCTATGCATAGTGCACAAAGAACGCATATTCAACTTGTACGATCAGCATAGCGCAAAACGGTGCCCTGTCAAATAGTCAATGCTCCCTAACGGCTGCGATCAAAATCACGGCCTCCGGCGACTATGCCTTTTCGCTGGAACCGATTACACTACCCCTGCCAATTGTACTTTTTGCCACAAAAAAGGAGGGCTTTCATGCTGGCTTTCTCGGCCGTCCCCGCGCCCTGGGGCTTGATCGGGCAGGTGCTGCTGCTGGCCATCCTGCTGCTGCTGGCAGGCGGCTTCGCCTTGCACGCCTATGACGATGATCGCCTGGCCCGGATGCCCAAGATCACCGAACTGCCCCAATCATTGCTGCTGATTTTCCTGGCCGTCATCGTGTGGCTCACCGCCGCCCGGGAGACCGCGCTCAACAGCCTGGGCCTGCTGACGGCGCTGGGCATCGCCCTGGGCTTCCTGGGCGACCTGTTTATGGCGAATATCTTCAAGCAGGAGAAACACGTTCTGTGGGGGATGGCGGCCTTCGCAACCGGTCACATCTTTTACATGCTGGGGTTCCGGGAAATCGCGCTGCACTTCGCGCTGCACGACCTGGGCAGCTACGGAATCGCCCTGGTGGTGATGTGGATCGTGGCACTGGTGATCTGGGCGCTGCTGGTGCGCAACCCATCCGGCGACCCCACCATGCAATACGCCGCCCTGGTATATGCCCTGTTCCTGGCGAGCATGGCGGCTTACGCCGTCGGGCTGGCCCTGCAGGAGGGCGCCTTCTGGCCGCTGGCCTGCGGCGGCATCCTGTTCCTGTTCTCGGATTCGCTGATCGCCTCCAAGCTGTTCGCCGGACGCCGCTTCCGCTACATGGGCGACGTCGAATGGACCACCTACATCCTGGCCCAGGTCCTGATCGTCACCGTGGTGCCGGTCGCGCTGGCCCTATGACACGCCTCAAAACTGCCGAGACGGCCCACACCGCCTGGCCGTCCCCGGTTAGTGGTTAGCGCGTCACCTGGATCACGAAGTAGCGCGTCGTCTCCCGGACGATCTTGGCCCGCTTGAAGGTTTCGCGCATCAGCCGCTCGTAGGGCAGGAAGCGGTTGGCCACCAGCCGCAGGACCCCCTGCCGCGACAGGCGGTCGTAGGCCCCGGCGATCAGCGCTTCCGCCGCGCCGGTATCGACCTTGTGCCCGGCATGGAACGGCGGGTTGGCGAGGATGAGGTCATAGGGGGTTTCGTCCACGTCGGCGAAGAGATCACTGGCCCAGGCGCGGCACACATCGTCCAGCCCGTTGGCGGTGATGTTCTGCTGCGCGCTGGCGACGGCCAGCCAGGCCGAGTCGATCATGTCCACGGCGGATGCGCCCAGCCGCCCGGCAGCCAGGCCGATGGCGCCAGTCCCACAGCCGACATCGAGCACCCGTTCGCCGCCGCAAAAATCTTCGCTCAGGGTATCCAGCAGCATGGCCGTGCCATCGTCGAGCGCGTCCCAGCTAAAGACGCCCGGCACGCCGAACAGGCTCAAACCCGCCGCCTCATAGGCCACTCCCGCCGCCAGCGGGCCATCAGCGCCCGGCGACTCCTCGCCTTTGACGGCCAAGCCGACGCGGTTGCGCCCCTTGGTGCGAATCGTGTTGACCTGCCCGAAGATTTCCCCCGCGTCTTTAATCACCGACTTCGCCCCGCCGTTGTTTGGCCCGGCCAGGTAAAGGCGCCCACCCGTTTTGAGCGCCCGGCAGGCCGCCCCCAGCAGCGCCCGGGCGTAGGCGCGCCCCTTGGGGATCACCAGCAGCACCAGGTCGAAGGTCCCGGTTTCTGCCGCCGGTGGGACGACCGCGTCGTGCACGACCACGCCGGTCACGTCGTTGACCGCGACGGTCAGGCGGGCCAATCGCGCCGCCAGCAGGCTGCCATCGTACACGTGCACGAAAGCCTCCCGGCGGGCGGCCCAGGCGGCCAGCACACCCGTACCGCCTTCCAGCAGCAGCACGCGCGCGCCCGGCGGGATGGTGACGCACTGCGTCAGCAGGACCGTCGCCATCTCGACCTGCTCCCAGGACACCATGCCGGGCTTCGTTTGCAAGGTGTACCGCTCGTCGTCCAGGATAACGTTCTGCCGCAAAACATCGTAATAACCCATCGTCCGCTCCTCCCAGGCCTGCCGATTGTGCCGCGAATACAGCCCCCGTGCCAGCTTACTGCCCAATGAACGGCGCAACCCCCGGCCATCACGCCGCGTATAGAGGGGTAGACCGAAACACTTACCGGAACAGGTGAATTGACGAGGGAAAAATCATGGATAACCAGAAACGACTGACCCGCAGCTACGACCGCAAATTGGGCGGCGTGTGCGGCGGCCTGGCCGAATACTTCAACGTGGACGTGACCATCGTCCGCCTGGCCTTTGTGCTGCTGACGATCTTCAAAGGCACCGGCCTGCTGCTCTACATCGCGCTGTGGCTGATCCTGCCGGAAGCGCCCGCCGAGGAGTGGTCGTAAAGACCATCAAACCACCGGGAAGAGTGAGCGGACCGGTTCCCCAAACCCCGGCCAAAACTTTTCCGCCGGTTGTGCGTATTGATGTGTAGAGAGCAATGATACTGGTGCCGACCCACCAGGAAGGAACAAACCATGAGTGAGATAAA
>DAOUEM010000533.1:0-2408 GCA_034430555.1 Anaerolineae bacterium
GTTTACGGCCCGGACCAGCTGCCGCTGCTGAAGGAGGCGGTAGCCTTCGTCCAGGAACGGCGTGCGGCGGCGGGGCTGGACGGCCCGTTCGACGTGATCAAGCTGGGCGTGACGCCCGGCGATGATCCGGCGGGGGCAGTTCGGCAGGTCGACGGCGCGCGGGAAGCAGGCGCGACGTGGTGGCTGGAGGTGCTCATGCCGGAGGTCTACGAGTTCGGGCCGGGCGACGAGGCCGCGCTGCTCGTCATCCGCGAACGTATCCGGCAGGGGCCGCCGTCTGGGTAATGGTGAATGTTTTATTCTGAATGCTGAATTGAGTTGCCGCCCGGTGGTGTGTGCCGCCGGGCGTGAGGGTCAGTACGGGATGCCGCCCGGACCGCCGCGGATGGTGGGCTGTTCGCCGTCGCCCTGGTAGGCCGATTTGTCCTGCACCGCGCCCTTGTCCAACACATCGCGCATGGCCGCCTCGGTGTCGAAGTCTTCCGGGTGGGTGGCCTGGTGGTAGACGGCCAGCCAGCGCGCGATCTGCTCCGCGAACTGCTCGGCATCGCTCTTTTCCTCGGTGACTTCTTCCTGGCGCTGGCGGCGCAGGATGTCCTCCTGTAAGTTGTGCGGCTGGTGCACGTAATGGAACATGATCTCGCCGGTGGTACCGCCTTCGCCGGGGTCGTCGTCCGCCGCCGTCTGGATGATCACCGTGCCGTAGTTGAGCATCTTCTGCCAGATGCCCTTGATCGACACGTTCACCCCCTGGATGTTGCGGATCAGGATGGTGCTCTGCTCGTCTTGCAGCCACAGCGGGCGGCGGTGAATGCACGTCAGCGTCTGGCCTTCGACGACGTAGAGGTCGTTGTGCCAGTCCTCGTACATGTACCACCACCACGCCCCCAGGAAGGGAAACAGCAGCAGGAAAAACAGCACCCGCAGCACCGGGTTGATCAGGTTCCAGGGCCAGGCCCAACTCCAGATCAGGTTGATCAGCAGCAGGATGATGGCCAGGATGATGGTGAAGGTCGGGGCGAAGATGTCGTTCCACAGCATCAGCCAGTGCTTGCGGTAGGTCACGCGCACGCCGTCGTCGATGCGCACGCGGATGTCGAAGTAACGGGCGATGGACTCCCAGCGCTCTTGCAGCCGGGTGCGGACGGCCTGCGGCGGAGTCGGCTGCCGCCGGACGGTGCCGGCGGGCTGGGGCAGCTCGTCGGCGCGGGTGCGGTTGAGCGCCCTGGTGCCCAGGAAGCGGTCGATCTCCTCGCGGATTTTGTCGCGGCTCTCGGCGGCGCGGTGTGCACCGGTGCGGGAGATTTCCTGGTTGATGATGCGGCTGAATTCCTCCGGTTCCTCGATGGTATCGAAGACCAGCGTGCCGCCCGCCCCCGCCGTGCCGATGATCAGGTCGCCGAAGCCGAGCCGCTCCGCCCAGTAGCCGTCCTGCCGGGTGCGCACCGTCTGGATGCTCTTAAGCGGGGCCTGCTGGCGCGTCTCGTTGAAGGTCAGCAGCACGCGTTCCTCGTGCACCAGGCGGTTGTTGGTCAGCACGAACCAGTCATTGCGCCAATCAAAATAGTTGTAAACCACGGCCAGCACCGGGAAAAACAGCATCGGGAAGGCGGCCACCACCACCAGGAAACGCGGTAGGAAGGGCATTGCGATCACGATCACCGGCAGTGGCAGGAATATAAAAAACAGCGGGATCGCCCACAGCGCCCGCCGGATGAAGGACCACCGGTGGCGGCGCGTATAGCGCAGCACGATCTCGCCCCGGTTCAGCCAGGGGAAGTCCTGGTCGCCGATCTTGTGGCGCACGTCGTCGCGGATGTTGAGGCGGGCTTTGATCCTGGGGTTGGAGCGGATGAAGTCGTCGAAGTCGCGCCGGGGCAGCACCAGCACTTTGGCGTCACGCACGATCACCAGTGAGTGCGGCCGCTCCTCGTGCAGAAACAGCGAGCGCTCTCCCACGAACTCGCCCGGTTCCACGTCGTCGCCGCGCCGCTCGATGCCGTCCGCGCCGACGCGCAGCAGGCGTCCGCGCCCGGAGACGAAGAGGTACAGCGCGTAGCTGTTTTCCGCCTGCCGGTAGACGTATTCGCCCGCCTTGTAATCCACCACGCGGAAGAACGGCTCGAACAGCATGACTTCGTCGTCGCCAAGCTCCGAGAAGATCGGCAGGCGGCGGATATGGGTATACTTGTCCTGGCGTTCCATGATGCGTACGACGGTCCAGTTTAATTCGGGTTGGTTGAAGGCTAACGATTTTCTAACCGTTTGTATTGTACTCGTCTCTGGGGCAGGAGCCAACCATGCCCCAGGACGGCAGCAGGCCTTTTGCTTTATTCTAGTATACGAGATCGGGCGGGATTCCGGTGCGCGGGCATCAGCAGCCGGATGGCGGTGGCTGCGCTGGAGTC
>DAOUEM010000534.1:0-14852 GCA_034430555.1 Anaerolineae bacterium
ATGATCGAGATTGGGTTTGTGTTCGACAAGGACTTGCATCTAGTTCTTAATGCTGAAGCTGATTCTTCATCCTGTTCCACAAAAAAGTAGCTTGAGTATTTCGCCCCTTCGGTTAAGGCTAGCAATGGGGAACCAAGGAACACATCCGGGTTTGTAGATGGACATTGGTCATTGTCATCAGCCACGCAATTTTTGCCCGGCCCTGCTTGGAGGTCGATATAAAAGCGGCGTCGCCAAGGTTTATTTTTCATCGCCACTGTGGAAGTAGCGATGTAATGGGCTAAAACCCTGAGTTTCTTTTTTGCCCATATCCCCGAAGGCCTTATTGTCAAATCATCATTGACTGGTTGGAGTAACAATTCTGCATTTGACATAATTCTGAAACCCCTGAATCTTCAATGAACAAGAACGCAATTAATATTATAAGTTGAGAGACTTCTTTGTACAAGTGCCCCCTTGCCTCCAACGCCGCCTGACGCTACCATTCCCTGAGGATGTCCCGCGCCGACCCGTAAGGAGCAGACTCCCATGCCCGCCCTCACCGGTGACAAACCCATCATGGCCAGCGGCACCGTCACCCTGACCATGATCGTCAACCTCAAGCGCTTCGTGGCGCGCGAGGCCGCGGCCAACGGCGCCGGCATCGACCTGTTCGAGCGCATTCGCGGCACGATGGCTTTCGCTCATTATCTGGACGACCTGCCGGCGTGCATCCGCCTGCCCTTTGTGCGGGATACCGCCGAAGATGACCTGCTGGTATCCGCCCACGACATGCGCATCTTTCGCGGCTACGTGCATGCGCACTACTTCTTCCCCACCTACCGGCTGGACGAAGAGGCGTTTCTGGTCAGCGCCGAGCGGCTGGTCGACGACGAGGTGCTGGTCGAGACCTTCCCGCTGTGGGATTACCGGGTGACGCTGACGCGCAATGGCTTCGTCGTGGTGCGCATGATCCGCCACTTCGAGGACGTGCCGCTGTCGGCCATCGCCGCCGAGGTGCAGCAGGTCGAACGGGCGCGCGGCGGCGACCTGACCTACCACGAGTCGCGCTCCAGCTGGCGCATCGCCATGGACGTGACGGCGGCGCTGGTCAGGGCCATGGGCCGCTGCCTGGCCTTCACCGACGATTACGGCCAGCCTGTACACATCACTTTCGACCCGGAGATGCGGCGCGGCCGCCTGCCCCTGCATGACCGCTATACCACCGTACACCTGGCCCACGTCTACCGCGACGGCCAGACCGTCACCCCAGACCAACTGACCGGCGAGTATGCGTCCTTCGCCCTCGGCCTGATGCGCCTGGCCACCGTGCTGCGCGGCGGGGCCGCCCGCGACATGCGCCGCCGCCGCCCGATCCGGCAGTCCGACCTGTACAACCTCGCGCCGTGGGTGACCGACCTCTGCCTGGTCACCAACGACGCCATGATCGTCTATACCACGCCGGCGGAAGACCTCGACCAGCTGGAAGACCTGTCCGGCTACACGCGTGCGCAGTTCTGGCAGGGGGTGGCGCGCGGGGTGGAGCGGCTGGTCAACCTCAAGATCGCCTGGCAGTTGGTCGAGCGGCAGAGCACCGAGTTGCTGACCACCGTCTCCAACCTGACGGCCCGCGTCAACGACGGCCTGCTGGATGACGACGACAAAGAGCGGCTCAACGCGCTGGCGCAGGGGGTGTCGCTGGCCTTCAATATCCTGCCGGACCTGCGTTACGCCCTGGTGCCTTCCACGCTGACCCACGCCACCGACGTGGTGACCATCTACGATCACCTGCTGGACCAGTTGGGCGTGCTGCGTATCGCCGATCACGTCAACGCCAACATGCAGGAGCTGAACGCCTTCCTCAGTTATTACAGCAGCACCCAGCTTCAGTACGAGGGCCGCGCCCAGGAAGAGTCGGAAAACCGCACCGGCCTCACCATTTCGATCATGCTGATCCTGCTCTCGCTGGTCTCCGTGCCCTCGCTGATCAAGGACGCCAGCGAGATCGACTGGGCCACCTTCCTACAGGAGCCGCCGCTGCAATTGGCCGCCGTGGTCGGGTTGAGCCTCCTGCCGCTGGTCCTGCTGCTGATCACGTCGTGGTTGGCCCTGCGCAACCTGCGCCGCCGGTGAGCGCTACCGGTCGCTTTACGCCACCTAAACACCCAGTGAGGAGAAGACCATGCCCCCTTACACCGTACTGGTCACCGACTGCGCCTGGCCTTCCAAAGTAATCGAGCGGGATATCCTGGCGGCAGTCGACGCCGGGCTGGTCGATGCCGCCATGGGCGGTGCGCCGACCGGGGACGAAGCGGAGTTGATCGCGCTGGCCCCGCAGGCTGACGCCATCCTGACCACCTGGCAGCCCGTCACCCCGGCTGTGCTCGATGCCGCCGTCAAGTGCCGCCTCGTCAGCAACTACGGCATCGGGGTGGATAATATCGCGCTGGACCACGCCACGCGGCTCGGCATCCCGGTCACCAACGTGCCCGACTACTGCTTCGACGAGGTTTCCGATCATGCCATGGCCCTGCTGCTGGCCTGCGCCCGCCGCACCGCCTTCTACCACCGCGCCACGCGGAACGGGACCTGGGACCGCGATGCCGGGCGGCCCATGTACCGGCTGCGCGGGCAGACGCTCGGCCTGATCGGCTACGGCAACATCGCCCGCGTGATGGCCCCCAAGGCGCGCGGGTTCGGGATGCAGGTGCTGGCCTACGATCCGTACCTGGAGCCGGGCGTCCGCGATGGGTTCGTGACTGTCAGCGGTGACCTGGGCGCTGTGCTGTCCCAGGCTGACTACGTCTCGATCCAGGTGCCGCTGACCGTCGAGACGCGGAGGATGGTCGACGAGCGATTTTTGCGCCGTATGAAGCCGACCGCCTATCTGATCAATACGGCGCGCGGCCCGATCGTGGACGAGCGCGCCCTGCTATGGGCGCTGCGCGAGGGATGGATCGCGGGGGCGGGGCTGGACGTGCTGGCGCAGGAGCCGCCTCACGGGTCCAACAGGCTGCTGGCCCTGGACAACGTGATCGTCACGCCGCACGCCGCCTTCGACTCGGTGGAGGCCACCGAGGAACTGCAAACGCGCGCGGCACGACACATCGTCATGGCTTTGCAGGGCGAGACGCCGCCGCACGTCCTCAATCCCGAAGTGTGCGCCCAGGACAATTACCGCGTGCGGGCCATGTTTGCCTCGGCTTAGCCCCCGACCCGCGCCTTGAGCCAGCCCAGCAGCGGCTCGTCCACCGGCAGCACGGCTGGCCAGTCCGGCCCTGCGAAGATTTCCTCGTACCGCAGTGAGACCAGGTCGTTCAGGCGGGCCGGGCGGCGGTCGGGCGGGTAGTCGGCGTGCATGTGCAGCGGGTAATTGACACGGTAAGGCAGTTCCAGCATCTCGTCCGGGGCCAGCGCCGCCAGGATCACCCCGGTCAATACCGCCTGGTGGATGAATATCCGGTAAAGCCCCTGCTGCTCGTAAAAAACCCGGTAGCGATCCTGGTCGTACAGCGCCAGGAAGCGCTCAGCCCAGGCCCGCAGCAGGCCGCGCGCCGGTCGCACGACCGGCATGCCGGCATTGAAGTAGGGGCGGATCGCTTTGTCCTCCACCGACGGGACCATGGGAAAAACGTGGTCCTCCGGCACGCCGCAGTCTTCGTAGATCAACGTCCAGAAGTCATCCAGTGGTTGGTGGTAAAGGCTGCCCACCAGCCGGTGATCGACCGGGCGGTAACCCAGCGCCACGTCCGGCGGCAGCAGCAGGTCGCCCGGCTCCTGGATGACCAGCGATCCCGTGTCCAGCCAGGCCAGGATTTCCGCCTGGTTCTCGGCCAGCGCTTCGGCGGCAGCGGCGGCGGCCGTTTTGGCCGCGAACGGGAAGGCGCGCACCTCGTCCGCCAGCAGGAAGGGCACGACTCGGATGCGCAGCGCGGCCAGCCGGTCCGCTTCGGCGACCTCCAGCGGAGCGGATTCCGGGACGAAGACCCACACCGGGCTGTCCGCCAGCGCCCCGCCAAAGGTCCGGATGCTGTCCGCCAGGAGAACGGCCTGCGCTGCCAGCGGTCCGGGGGCGGCCAGGCAGGCCAGCGTCAAGCGCTTCATGAGACTCCCACCAGTGTCAGTAACACGCTCAACGTCACCAGGCTGGCCAGGGTATTGACCAGGATGGCGGCCGTGGTGAACTCGATGTCGCTGCCGAACTCGGTCGCCAGCACGCTGGCCATCACGGCGGTGGGCATGCTGGCCTCGACGATGGCCACCTTCCGCCCCAGGCCGGACAGGTCGAACAGGCTGACCAGGGTCAGGGCCACCAGCGGCGCGATCAGCAGGCGCGTGCCGCCGGCCAGCAGCAGCGGTTTGACGCGCCCCCGCACCGCGCTCAGCGACGTACGCGAGAGCTGGATGCCCAGCACGACCATCATGCACGGCACGGCGGCGTCGCCCAGCAGTTCGATCACCCGCAGGATCGGCGTGGGGATGTCCAGGCCGCTGAAGTTGACGGCCAGCCCTATCACCAGCCCGTAGACCAGCGGCACCTTCAGCACGTTGAGCAGCGAATCGCGCGCCGACAGCGTGCCCCGCGACGCCAGGAAGATGCCCGCCGTATTGGCCACCACCGCCGACATCACATAAAAGACGATGGCCCGCTGCTCGCCCACCGCGCCAAAGGCGAAGCGGTTCAGCGGCAGGCCGAAGTTGCCCATGTTCACCAGGATGATGGACAGCATGAAGGCGCTTTCCAGCCGGCGCTCGAAGCGGAACAGGCGCGCCAGCCCCCAGGCGATCAGGCCCATCACCAGGAAGGACAGGGCTGCCACCACCACCAGCTTACCGAATTCGTCCGTGCCCAGGTCGGACTGGCTGATGCCCTTCAGCACCAGGGCGGGTGAGAACAGGTAGATCAGCAGGCGGGACAGGGTGCGCGGCTCGATATTAAAGCGGCGGCCTACCATGGCGGCCAGCCCGATGATGATGAACACCGGGCTGACGACGTTGAGCATGACGTTGAGGACTTCGGGCATGGTGGGGGTATTGGCTCCTTGGTCGGTCCCACGCGGTGGGTGGGCCGGTACTAAATAGCGGTGCAGGCCGAGCTATTCTACGCTGTAGACCTGCACCTCGAAATCATCGCCGCTGCCGGCCGTCAGGTCGACCACCACCGCCCGCCCGCCGGGATGACGATGCCGCTCTGGCTGCGGGTGAAGGGCTGTTCGGTCTCGTGCGGGTGAGTCAGCAGCCGCGTGAACGAGCCCTCCGGGTCGGGTTTGAGGGCCGTGCCATCCGGCAGGACCACGTCCCACCCGTCGGCGTAGTCGTCCCAGCCGGTATCGGGGTGGCGCACGGTGACGGCAAAGGTCCAGCTTTCGTCGGCGGCCTGGGCGGCTCGCACGTATGCCACATCGGCATTGGCCACGGCGGTCGGCCCACAGGCGACCAGCAGCAGCGCGGCGACCAGGTACGGCCCGACTCGGCGGCGATTTCGACAATGTGGCATGAAAGCCTTCCCGTTACAAGTGACGATCCTCGTGGTCGGCGGCGCGTCCTGGCGGACTTTACCCGGCGGCGGTCATTTATGCTACCATAAGCACAGCACCCTGTTGGTGTAGAGAACGATCGGGCAGCATGGGGCAGATTTTTGTCTCTTACCGCCGGGCGGACAGCGTGACCGTCACCGGGCGCATCCACGATCACCTGGTAGCCGCCTTCGGCGAACAAAATGTATTTAAGGATGTTGACGACATCCCGCTGGGCGCGGACTTCCGCCGCACGTTGGAAGATGAAGTCGGCGTGTGCGAGGTCCTGCTGGCGATCATCGGGCCGACCTGGACCACGGCACCGACGCCAACGGCGACTTCATCGACCCGCTGCTGACGTTAACTGACGCCGCCGGGAACCGGTTGGACGACGACGACGCCAGTGGGATAGACGCCCAGATCAACTTCGAAGCGCCGGAGACTGCGCTGTATCTCATCCGCGTCAAGCCGGCCACCCACGAGGGCCAGGGCTCGCAGGGGCCGTACATGCTGGAGGTCGACTGCGAGTAAGCGGAAAACTCACGGACGATCAGAGCGCGGGGTAAACGCCGGGGGGCAGCAAACGAGGAGCCGCATGGACTCCTCGTGGTTGTTCGGATAGGGCGGTGGGGCGCGGCAGTTACTGGTTGTCTTCCTCGACGAGGTCCTCGTCATCCCAGGTGATGATCCAGATGCACGCCCCGGCGACCAGAACCGTCGCCACGATCAGGGCGATCCACTGGCCGACCTGCAGGCCCACGTCGCGCGCCTCAATCGCCAGCAAAAAAACCATGCCCAGCGCCAGCACGATCCAGGCGGCCAGGCGCGGGTGCGCCTCCGCCCAGGCCGCGCCTGGCAGCTGCTTCAGTCGCTCGATGATCGGCTCGACCATGACTCCTCCCACGCTACAGCGCCGCTACAGGGGCTTCAACACGCGCTCGGCGCGTAGTTTCTTGGCGTAAATTTCGGTGCCTTGCGGCTGGCTTTCACGGGCGGCTTCCCGCCAGGCCGGTACCTTGATCTGCTCCAGCGTGCGGAGGACGTACTCCTTGCTGGTGAAAACGTCCAGCGTGCTCTGGGGCAGTCCCGGCGGCAGGAAAAAGAAGCCGATCTCGCTCTGCAAATCTTTGGAGGCCTGTTCCACCGCGTCGATCAAACCGGCGATGACATCGGGCAGCATGGCCTGCGGCAGCAGCAGGAACTCGTCGACACGCGTGATCAGATTTTCCACCTGGAAGCCCACCAGGCCCACGTTCTGGCGGTTGCCCTGAGCCAGCAGGTAGCTCTTCTGCCCGAAGGCCATCATCACGTCCATGCGGGTGATTTCCTGCCCGGTGAGCTGGGTGAGCAGCGCCGCGATTTCGTCCGCGTTGCTCGGCTTGCCGCGCGTGATGGTCACCTCGGTGATCTCGGCCACGGCAGGGTCCGCGCCGGCAGCGACCACCTGCGTCCCGACAGCGATGATCTGTTCTTCGACGAGGGCGGCTTCTTCCGGCCCGGGGCCGAACTGCTGCTGCAGCTTCTCCCAGGCGCCCTGCACGGTGGCCCAGGCCTTATCCGGCGTCTCGTCGTTTTCGATCACGAGGTCGGCGCGGTCGAGCTTGGCCTGCTGCGGGTTTTGCAGCTCGATGCGTTTGCGGGCCTCCCATTCCGAGATGCCGCTTTTCATCAGGCGCGCGACCTGATTCTCCGGCGTGCAGTTCACCACCCAGATGGCGTCGACCGCCTCGGCGAAGGCGCCCTCCAGCAGGTCGATCGCCTCCACCACGACGATGTGGTGTTTGGCCCGCCCGATCAGCGTATCGATGGCGCGGCCCACGATGGGCTGCGTCAGCGCCTGCTGGCGGCGCAGCGCATCCGGATGGGAGAAGGACACTGCGGCGAGCTTGGCCCGGTCCACCCGCTTTTCGTTGTCGAGAATCCAGGTTCCAAAGGTTTCGAGCACGGGTTTGTACGCTGGCGCGCCAGGCGCCATGGCCTGGTAGGATAACCCACCGGCGTCGATGGTGTAGGCACCGAGGTGCTCTAACATGCGCCGGACCAGGCTTTTGCCCATCGCCAGGTTGCCCGTGAGGCCGATTACGTATTTATCTGGCCAGCGACCCACAATCGTCCCTCCCGGTTAGCTTAAGTATTCCACATCTATCCTAGAATTGTATCTTGGCGTGTGTTATAGGGCAACTCGCGGATCGGCGCAAGCCTTAATCAGGGCACCGGTTGGCCGGCTAGCGGACGGTATCGTCCAATTCCCGCCCCAGCGCCTCGTAGAGCCGCCGGCGGCTCTGCTTATCGCGATCCAGTTCGCGCCGGGCGTAAAGCGCCACCTCCGCGGCGCATACGTTTAACAATGATGAGCCGGCAGCGTGATGGCCGTTCGAACAGCGGCTGCTAAAATAGCGGCCCGTAGTAGCGGCCTTGAGTCAGGCCGGGCGTCCCCTCGCCGGGTGAGGCGCTGCCGTCCGGCACCAGGGCGAAGACGTCGCCCGCCGGCCCGGTGAGCATCGCGCCGCGCTCGAAGGCCTGGTACGTCCCGCTGTAGCCGGATTCGCCGCTCGTGGCCCAGCCGATCGCGCCCCGGATCATGGCGTTGCTACGCCAGGCCAGCCCGAATCCCCGGATCGGCTGCTGGACGTCGGGTGGTGCGGTCAGGCTGGGGTCGGATTCCGGGTCGCCTTCCTGCCACAGGTCCGGCACGCGCCAGTAGCGGGTGCTGGTCCCGTCGACCGGCTCCGCGCTGAGTGCGTATATGTTGCCGGCGCTGCGCCAGATCATCGTGCCCTGCTGGAAGTTCTGGGCGGCCATGCCGGCGGGTTCGCCGTTGCCGACCGGGCAGCCCAACGCCGCCCCGATCGCCGGGTTACCCTGGTACGCACTGAGGAAGACCGGGTCCGGCGCGAGGGTACAGGGCGCGCCGCCGGCCACCGGGCCGACGGGCGCGGTCGCCGTGGGGAAGGCCGGGTCGACCACGCCGGGCACGTTGGTCGGCGGCTGCAGGGTGATCTCGATCAGCGGGGCCAGGGTGGCGCTGGGCAGCACCAGCGGGGCCGAGCCATCGCCCATGAAGATGCCCACGAATGGCGTGCGCGTGGCAGTCGGCTGCGGCGGGACCGGGGTGACCGTCGGCGGGCCGGCGGGCGTGCTGGTGGCCGGCAGTATCGGCGTGCTGACCGGCGTCGGCGAGACGGCCACGGTCGCCAGCCGCTTGGGCATGTTCAGGTCGGCGGGCAGCGGGGCTGGCGTCGGCGGTGAACAGGCGGTCACCACGGCGGCCACCGCCAAGAGCGCCAGCGCAATCGTGACGCCGGGTCGCCGCCTGCCGCGCCGGGGTGCGGCGCACGGTGTGGCGTACATCACCGTCATTCGTAGTCTTCGATCTGATCCAGCAGGGTTTCCGCCGCGTCGCTCTCGGAGGCCATCTCGTCCAGGTAATCGCGCACGCCTTCCCGGATGCGTTCATCCGGGTGGTTGATCGCCCGGCGCAGCGCCATGATCAGCTCGCTCTCGCTGAATTCTTCCAGTCGCTCCGCCGCCAGGGCCACCATGACGTCCGGGCCTTCCTCTTCCATGACATAGGTCGCCAGGGAGGGGATGACGCGCTCGTCCATCGAATGAAAGACCTGCTCCAGGACCTCGATGAAACTTCCCTCATCGTCTTCTTCATCGTCCCATACCTCGTAACCCAGCGCGTCCAGCAGTACCAGGATGGGCGTATCCAGGCTGAGCAAAATGTCGAAGGAAGCGGCCACCATTTCAAAATCGCGTTCGGCTGTCGCCTGGCGCAGGGCAGCGAACTCCGCCCGTTGTTGAGAAGTCAGTTCCGCCATGGAATCCCCCTGCAAGGTCTATCGGCGGGAGGCGCGCGGCGCGCCGCCGCCAGCGATGTGAGTCGGGCCGGCCTGGTGTGGGCAAGACAGCGGCTCGATCCCGATTCTACAACGGTTCTGGGTCCGGCGTCTACCGGGTTTAAGGATTACCGGCAGTCCCCGCGCCCGGTTTCATCAATCGTCCAGCAGCTTCGCCATGTAATATTCATCCACGTAAGCGCCGTCCACCCGCATGGAATGCCGCCGCGTGCCTTCCACCATGAAGCCCATTTTACGGTAGAGGGCCAGCGCGGCGCTATTGTGCGTCATGACCGTCAGCTCCAGCCGGTGGATGCCCGTTTGCCGCGCCCAGTCTTCCAATGCCTGAAAGAGGCGCGTGCCCAGGCCCTGCCCGGCGCAGGTCTGCCGGATGCCGATGGCGATGGCTGCCCGGTGACGTACCCGCCGGTACGATCCGCCGTAGGCCGTCACGTAACCGACCAGCGCGCCGGCGTCTTCCGCCACCAGGGTGGTCGAATTGCCGGTGGCCTCCAGCTCCAGGATGCGCAGCATCTGCTCCTCGACGGTGGTTTGCCGCTCCTGCGGCTCCAACATCATCAACTGCGTTTCCCGGTCGAGCGCCATTTGCAGGTCCAGCAAGGCGGCGGCGTCCATTTCGGTGATCGCCCGGATGGTCGGCATGTGTGAGTCTCCCTGCCTGTGTGATGCGCGGCCTGCCATTAAACCCGATCCTGCCCCGTCACGCCAGTGACGCTCACGCCAGTGACGCTCACGCCAGCGGTCCGTTGTGACAGCCTGCTGTATAATGAGGACCGTTAGCTGGACGATTGTGATGGGGGAATGCAATGAACCGCTTTAAGCTCACGCTGTTCGCCGTGCTGCTGCTGGTGACCGCCGCCGCGCTGCCGGCCCGCCTGCCTGCTGTTGCTCAGGGAGACAACGCCTGTCCGGCCCTGGTCGAGGGGGCGCTGGCGCTGGCCGACGAGTCCTGCGCGGGCCTGGGGCGCAATACGGTCTGTTACGGGCATATGCTGGTCGAAGCGATCGATTGGCAGGACGACCCCCTGGCGGACTTCGACGCGCCGGGCGCGGTGACCGACGTGGTCGCCCTGGCCTCGCTGACCACCGCGCCCCTGGTGGTCGAGGACGATCAGTGGGGCGTGGCGGTGATGGCCTTGCAGGCCGACCTGCCCGACTCCCTGCCGGGGCAGGGGCTGTTGCCAGGGCAGGTGGTGACTTTCGTGGTGTTCGGCGACGTCTCGCTGCGCAGCGAGGTCGCGCCAGGGGAGGCGGATGTTCCTGCTGAGCCGGCCTGCCTGGCGCGGGCGAGCGCCGGCGTTAACCTGCGGGCCGGGCCGAGTACTGCTGATGCCGTGGTTGGGGGCATGGCCGCCGGCGACGCGCTGCCCGTGCTGGGGCGCAATGAGACCGGCGACTGGCTGCAGGTTGAGATCGACGGTGAAACGGCCTGGGTATCGGCTGGGGTGGTGACAGAAGACTGCGGGGACGCCTCATCGGATATCGCCTACACCGCACCCATGCAGGCCTTTTTCCTGGAAACCGGCTTTGGCGAACCGGCCTGCACGGAGGCCCCGCGCGATGGCCTGCTCGTCCAGGCTCCGCAGAATACCACCGTGCACTTCCGCGTCAACGGCGTCGAAGTGGCGGTGGGCAGCACCGCCTTCCTGGCCGTCGCACCCGACGACCGCCTGTCCGTGGCGACCTTCGACGGCACGGTGACGGTCACCTCCGGCGGGCAGAGCGTCGAAGTTGAGCCGGGCTTCCAGGTGCTGGCGGCGGCGGATGCCCCACCCGGCGACCCGCGGCCATATGTGGTCGCCCAGGTCGAAGCCGTCCCGGTCCACCTGCTGCCGGACCCGGTGACCGTGCCCAACCCACCGGCGGCAACTCCGGCTCCCGCCCAGCCGACGGCCACCCCCACCGAAGAACCCACGGTCACCCCGACCGCGACCGAAACCGTCGAGGTCGATACCGCCGGATCGGGCGATGGAGCGACCGTTACCGTGGACGGCAATTCGTCCGGCGGAGCCTGGACTGACTCCGGGCTGGCGTTGGGTGCCGGACAGCGCTTCTCGGTAGCCGCTTCAGGGACGGTCAATTTGTGGGCAAGTTGCGCCGAGGAAATCGATACGATGGGTGCCGTCGAATTTACCTGCGCCGATCTGCTGGTAGGGCCGGAAGGTAATCCCATGTTGTTTGCCCGCAATCCGGCTCCGATGCCACTCGCCTCCGGCTACCCTATGGTGGAAGGATCGGCCAACGGCGCGTTGTTGGGGCGGGTCGGCGGCGGGGCGATGTTCCACATCGGTTCAGGAGGTACCTTTACGGCGGATTCGAGCGGCTCGCTGCTGCTCATGATCAACGATATCGATCATAACAACGGCGGCGCCTTCACGGTGACTATCACGGTGGACTAGCGCCGGTCGCCAGGGTCCGCCCGGCGGCGCTGCCGGGTCTGCCACACCAGCCGCAGGAAGTTCAGCGTGTGGGCGGCAGGCCGGATGTGGCTGGACTCGCCGGCGTAAATCGTGCGGATCGGCACCCACCCCAGCCGGTAACCATACCGCACGCAGGTGGTGATCATCTCCACCTCGAACTCGAAGCCGCCCTGGTCGCTGGCCAGGGTGGCCTCCATCAAGCGGCGGCTGACCAGCCGGTAGCCGGACTGGTTGTCGCGGATGGGCTGGCCCAAGGCCCACGAAAACAGCCATCCCCCGATGCGGTTGCTGAAGCGGCGCGTCGGCGGCATCTGCCGGAAGTCGCGCGCGCCGATGATCAGGTCTGCGTCGTCGGCCTCAAAAGCGGCCACAAACGCCGGAATCTCCGCCGGGTCGTGCTGGCCGTCCGCGTCCAGCGTGATCACGGCGGCCTGACCCGTGTCCAACGCCCGCCGGAAGCCCGCCCGCAGCGCCGCGCCTTTGCCCTGGTTGACCGTCTGCCGCAGGACGGCCGCCCCGGCAGATTCGGCCAGGACGGCGGTCTCGTCTGTGGACCCGTCGTCCACCACCAGCACCGGCAGAAACCCCCGCGCCGCCGCAATTACGGCTTCAATGCGGGCCGCTTCGTTATAGGCCGGCACCAGCGCCAGGATTTTGCTTTTCATCTGGCCTCCAATCACTGAACGGCTATCAGTTGTAACCCCACTCGCCGCCGGGCGTTGTCCATACTACACTTATGTTATGTATGCGTGACGGTTGCGGACAAAGAACGGTGTGATGGCAGATCAAAGGCAGACGGGCGGCGGCCTGGCCCGCAAGATCGGCGTGCTGGTGGCGGCCCTGACCATGCTGGTGGCCTACTATTGGGTGCACAAACCGCTCAACCCGGCGCTGGCCCTGGCCCTGGGCGGCGCGCTGCTGGACGTGTTGACGGCCCTGGCGCTGGTCCTGGCGGCGGGCGGACTGGGGCGGCGGGCGCTGGCCCGCCTGGACGTGGCCGCCCTCACCCGGCAGGAGCGCCTGGCCCTCAGCGCGGGGATCGGGCTGGGGCTGGTCAGCGGGACGTCGGCCCTGCTGGGTATGGCCGGCCTGTACCGGGGGATCGTGCTGTGGCCGCTGCTGGTGATCGCTGCCCTGGTCACCCGCCGAGACCTGGCCGCCTGGGCGCGGGAAGCCGGGTTGCTGCTGCGATCAGCGCCGCCGCGCACGCCCTGGACGCGCTTCCTGGCGCTGCTGACCGGCCTGCTGCTGATCACCGCCGCGCTGCACGCTTTTTCGCCGCCCCACGCCTGGGACGCCCTGACCTACCACCTCGTTGGACCGGGCCGCTACCTCGCCGCCGGACAGATCGCCGTCCAGCCGGACAACCATTTCCTGGGCTTTCCCCAACTGGTGGAGGTGCTGTTCGGGCTGGCAATGAGCCTGCTGGGGCGCGATACGGCCGCCGCGCCGGTGCACCTGGCCTTCGGTGGACTGGCCCTGTTGGCCATCTGGGGCCGGACGCACCGTGCCGCCGGAGAGGCCGCCGCCTGGTTGAGCGTGACCCTGCTGCTGAGCGCCTTCAGTCTGTGGCTGCTGCTGGGCCGTCCCTACGTGGACCTGGCCGCGATGGCCTACGGGGCGCTGGTCCTGGTGGGGGTGGCCGCCTGGCGGGAGAGTCGATCCCAAGGCTGGCTGGTCGTGACCGGCCTGTGCCTGGGACTGGCGGTGGGCGTCAAGTATACGGCTGGCGGGTTGGCCCTGGCCGCGCTGGTGACGGTGATCGTTTACGCCCGCCGCGATGGCTTTTCCCGGCTGGCGCGTCACGCCCTGATCCTGGCCGGGGCGGCGCTGCTGGCCTACCTGCCCTGGGCGATCAAGGGCCTGCTGCTGTACCACAACCCGCTGTATCCCTACTTCTTCGATGGCGTCAGTTGGGACGCGGCGCGCGCCCTGACCTTCGACGGATTCGGTTCCGGGCTGCTGGCTAAGCCGGAGGTGTGGCACCTGCCGGTCCTGCCGCTGGCGGCGGCCATCTTCGGCGTGGAGCGGGGTGGGGCCTATGCCTTCACGGCGGGACCGTGGCTGCTGGCCGGGCCGCTGCTGCTCCTGCCGGTATGGCGCAGTTTGCCGGCGCGTCATCGCGCCCTGGCCACCGACTGCCTGCTGCTCGGCGCGCCGATGGTGGTTTTCTGGATGGTGATAGCCGCCGGCAGCGAGATCGGCCAGCAAACCCGCCTGATGACCGTCGTCCTGCCGGTCTTTGCCGTGGCCGGGGCGCTGGCCTTCGATGGGCTGTCCGCCTGGCCGCGGCAGCCGCTCGACCTGCGCTTCGTGCTGCAGGCGCTGCTGGTCGTCACGCTGCTGCTGGGATTGGCGGAGCTGCTGGCTGAGACGGTCCGCGTCCGCGTGGTGCCTTATTGGCTGGGCAGCACGTCCCGCGCCGATTTCCTGGCGTTTAACCTGGGCTTGTACGACCAGACCATGCGCCGCCTTGACGATCTGCCGCCCGGCTCGCGGGTGCGCCTGATGTGGGAGCCGCGCGCCTACTATTGCCCGCCGGAGGTCGCCTGCCAGCCGGACATCCTGTTCGATCACTGGGCGAATGCTCTGATGGCGGGCCAGTCGCCCGACGAGGCCCTGGCGGCGTGGCGGGCGGCGGGTGATACGCACCTGCTGGTCTTCGAGCGGGGGCTGGACTTCGTGCTGGAATACGATTCACGCTTCCGGCCCTATGACGCGTTGTTCGCGGCGGCAGTGGAGCGCCTCATGACGCCGGTCTGGCACAGCGACCCGGCGGGTTATACACTTTATACGTGGCGGTAACACATCTCTCCAAGGGGGGAAACTCATGCAACGTCGTTTGATTCTGGTGCTGTTGATGATGTTGGGGATGGCGCTGACGGTCGGTGCGCAGGGTGATGCCGATGACGCCTGTCCGGCGCTGGTGGCGGAAGCGCTGGCCCTGGTCGACGAGTCGTGCGCGGGGCTGGGTCGCAACCAGGCCTGTTACGGCCACACGCGGGTCGAAGCGACCGGCTGGGACGAGGCGCCCGTCGGTTTTGCGGAGTCGGGCGACCGGGCGGAGGTGCTGG
>DAOUEM010000535.1:0-4656 GCA_034430555.1 Anaerolineae bacterium
CGTCCCGCGTTTCGCCCAATTCATCCCCCCAACTCACCGTTGGAGTCATGGCGCCCAGGATGAAGTCGTCCATCGCACCCAGTGGCATGCGCAGATCGACTATGCCAACATTTTTACAGCATCCGAGGGCTATCGAGAGGTAACACCATGAAGGCCCGGTCTTGCGCCAGCTTCTGGCTCTCCCTGGCGATTCTGGCGATCATCTTGCCCAGGGCAGAGATCGCACGCGGCGATGGAATCTACCGGGAGACGTTCACCGCAGGTGGCTGGTATTTGACCATCGAATTGCTCGATGACGATCTGGCGCATGTCCAATTCAGCACCCTGGATACCGGGCCGATTTCTACCACGCCGATGGTAGCCAGAACCGATTATGCAGGTCCTGCCGACGTATTTACCCCCGCCCCGGGCACACTTGAAACGCCCGAGCTGCGATTGGCGATCGATCAGGAGACGTTGTGCGTGACCTTCATCGATCGGATCGCTGCTGTTACGCTCACGACCATGTGTCCCCTCACCGGCGATAACACCCTCAGCCTGGCGCTGACGCGGGAAGGCGCCACGGATATCTACGGGCTGGGCGAACAATTCCAACGGCGCGGCGGCACCGAAGGCAACTGGATCGGCAGGCGCCGCCTGGTACTCAACCTTTACGGCAACGAGCTCGTCAGCTTTAACGGCGGCAATGTCGGTAATGCCCAGTTCCCCATCATGTATGCGCTCGGCGTCAACAGCGATAATTACGCCTTTTTCTTCGACGATATCTACCAGCAGTACTGGGATTTATCGTCTGACCCCCTGACCATAACCACCACCAACAACGTCCTGCGCGGCTATGTCATGACCGGCCCTGACCTGCCCGATCTGCGCCGTGACTACATGGAGCTAACCGGTCGCCCGCCTGTTCCGCCCAAACAGATGTTTGGCCTCTGGGTGTCGGAATACAGCTACGAAAGCTGGGATGAGCTGTCCAGCGTACTCCAATCGCTGCAAGACGCGGCCTTTCCTGTTGACGGCTTCATGCTCGATCTACAATGGTTCGGCGGCATTGGCGCCAACAGCCAGATGGGTTCCCTTTCCTGGGACCAGACTCACTTCCCCGATCCTGCTGCGTTTATCGCAGCCCTGCGCGAGCAATATGGAATTGGCGTGATGACGATAGAAGAACCCTACGTAGCGGATACCCTGCCGGATTACGGCGAACTCGCTGCGCAGGGAATACTCGTGTCCACCTGCGGAGCGGCCACCTGCGATCCGGTCAGCCTGGAATCATGGTGGGGATCGGGCGGTATGGTCGATTGGACTGATCCACAGGCGGCCCGCTGGTGGCATAACAACCGCCGCCAGCCCCTCGTCGACGAAGGTGTTGTCGGCCACTGGACCGACCTCGGGGAACCCGAAGACTACCACGAGGGGGCCTGGTATTATGGCTTCCCTGAAAGCGATTTGCACAGCCAGGCCGACATTCATAACGTCTACAACCTGCTCTGGTCAGAGAGTATCTGGGATGGCTATCAACAAAACGAGGTTGAGCGGCGCCCGTTTATCCTGTCGCGCTCTGGCACGTCCGGCAGCCAGCGCTACGGCGTCAGTATGTGGTCTGGCGACATTGCCGCCAATATGCCCAGCCTCGAAGCTCAGATGAACGTTCAGATGCACATGGCGCTCAGCGGCGTCGACTACTTCGGCTCCGATGTAGGAGGGTTTTACCGGCAGGTGTTTGACCCGGTCCTCGGCATGGAAGGGATGTACACCATCTGGTTGGCGAATTCCGCCCTGCTCGATGTCCCCTTAAGACCGCACGCCGCCAACCCGCAGAACGCATACGCCACCGCGCCCTCGCTCATTGGTGATGTCGCCAGTAATCTGGCCAATGTGCGCCGCCGCTACGAATTGAGCCCCTACCTCTACACCCTCGCTCATCGTGCCTATCGGGATGGCGATGCCGTGTTCGCGCCGTTGGTTTATTATTATCAGCAGGATCCGGCAGTGCGGACACTGGGCAGCCACAAGATGATCGGCCCGGACCTCTTGATGGCCTCCCTCACCGGCTACAGTCTCGCCGCCATCAAAGTTTATTTGCCCGCTGGTGGCTGGTTCAACTACACTACTCACGAAACCATCGACAGCGCCGGGGAATGGTTTGATGTCCCGACAGAAGTCGATGGTGTTCTGAGTGCGCCCCTGTTCGTGCGCGATGGGGCGATCATCCCCCAGATGATCGTTGACGACCAGACGATGAACATGCTCGGCAGGCGCAGGGAGGGCAGCCCGGTCGCAGATATCCAGTTCGGCGTGTACCGGCACACTGTCGAAAGCGGGCGTTTCACCCTGATCGAAGATGACGGCATCTCGGTGGCGTATCTCAGCGGCGCGGTCCGTGAGACGCCGGTCGAGTTCAGCACCGACGGCAACATGATGACCATCACGATAGAGGCTGCATCCGGCACTTTTGACGGCGCGCCCGCACAGCGCAACATACGAATTCGCCTCGTCGGTGCCGGTGAAACCGTCGTGTCCGTATCGCTCAATGGCGAAGAACTGTCCGAAGTCAGCTCAAGCGAGGCCCTGGACGGCACCGGCACGGGTTGGTTCGCCGCCGAGACTGAGATACTCATTGCCACAGGCCGTGTCGACGTTACTTCACCGCTGACGGTGCAAGTGACCTGCGGGGAAGACTAACCACACCGGCCATCTAGGTAGGACTGGTCAGCTAGGATATTCCGATGTCAATCCGAAAATGCTTAACCGTCATTCTGTTGGCTGTTCTGCTCGTTAGTCTGTGGTGGCTTGCTTGTGTTTCCCCCGCCAATGCCCAGGAAGAAGCGACGATGGACCGTCCACTGTTGCTGGCACATTATATGCCCTGGTACCAGACCCCGGAAGTCAGCGGCTATTGGGGATGGCACTGGACGATGGAGCACTTTAACCCGGCCAGCCAGACCGCAGACGGGTACCCGGAGATTGCCTCCCACTATATGCCCCTGACCGGCCCCTATGATTCGCAGGACCCAAATCTGCTGGAATACCAGGTCTTGTTGATGAAGCTCAGTGGCATCGATGGTGTCATTGTGGATTGGTACGGCACGGAGGACTTCAGGGATTACGCCGTACTCAACGCAGCGACCAACCGGCTATTTGAGTACACACAACGGGCAGGGCTTCTTTTTGCCATCTGCTACGAAGACCAGACCATCAGGCACATGATCACCGAGAATCATATCAGCGAAGACGACGCCCGCAATCACGGGCAGGCGGACATGCGCTACTTACAGGAACACTGGTTCTCGGATGAGTCCTACGTCCGCTATAATGGGCAGCCGCTCCTGTTTGTGTTCGGGCCTCAGTATTTCAGGAATCCTGACGATTGGCAGACGATGTTCTCGGGGCTGCCGGAAACGCCGGCGCTCATCACGTTGGATGGTCATATGGATTGGGCGGCTCTATCGAGCTACCCCTGGCCGCCGATGTCCATGGCCGGTGGCATTGAACTCGCGCCTGCCGTCCTTGAGAGTTACCTGGACCTGTTTTACAGGAACGCGCGCCGTAGAGATGTCATCGTCGGCAGCGCCTTCCCCGCTTTTCACGACATCTATGCAGAAGCGGGAGTCCGCTCAAGCTATGGCTATATCGCGCCGCGCGATGGTGAAACGCTCCGATTCACTTTTGACGCCGCCCTGCAAAACAATGCCAGTATCATCCAACTGGTGACGTGGAATGACTACGGTGAAGGTACCATCATCGAGCCCACTGAAGAAACCGGCTATCAGTATCTTGAGATCGTTCAGCAGTATCGTACTGAACTTGATAACCAGGGTTTCGTCTACACGGCGGACCATCTGCGCTTGCCGCTTCAGTTGTTCAATCTTCGTAAAACACACGCTGGCGAGGCCGATGTCAAGGCCCGGCTCGATGAGGTATTTGAAGCCATTATCACCGGTGATCCCGATACGGCAATGGATATTATAAACGAGTTCTGAATCTATAGTGCCAGCACCGGATGGCTGAGATCAGTAACCAGATTGGTGCCCCATAGGGTCTACGGGGCTGGGGATTACCCTTACAGCTTCCAAACCTATACGAAGCGTTTCGCTGCATAATTGACCGGTTGTACCTGGGCTACCCGCCGATTGCCCAGCCTACCGGCTTTAGCATCCCCCCTAAGCTTGCACGTAATAGACAAATCATCCAGCGCTACACCAAGGGCGAGACGACTGGTCGCCTGGCGTTCTTGTTTGGTATCTCAGAGCAGCGCGTAAGTCAGATTGTTCAGTCAGATTGCTGGCAACACTGGTGATTAAAAGTAGGCCTCAATACCAGAAGCTACGCACCTGCGCTTGTACCGATCAGGACCAGGTCCTTGCGGCATCACTGGAACGAACGGGAGCTTCACTCATGATCTGTGAAGCCCCCGCCTGTTCTCGCTGACGGAAGTCGAAAACCAGTTACCCTATGTTAGGAAGAAACGCCATATCCATGTTTTGAGGGCTGGCCCCCTCCTCATAAATGTCAGCGATCCCATTGCGCAACATAACTGCACCAGTGACATCGGTACCTAAGGTATTGCCAGAGAAAATGCTTCCTGTGGCAGGTGTCCCATACAGATAGATGCCATACTCCCCGTTACCCCCAATGACATTTTGAGCTTCGGGACTC
>DAOUEM010000536.1:0-2298 GCA_034430555.1 Anaerolineae bacterium
ATCAGGGAACTGCTCAAGATGCGCGGGCTTGAAATAATCGGTCCACAGCACCAGCAGTTCCGTCTTGGCGAGGTGCGCCTGCTCTTCCTTGATCTGGATATAACGGGACATGGTATTGAGATAAGCGGCCCAGGCCTGCTGATTGCTGCCGCTGGGCGGCTCCAAGGCGAGAATCTTCTTGGTCATGGAGAGCACGGCTTCAGCGGCGATACGCGCCGAAGATGGATCGTAAACGCCGCAGGGACCATCACAGTGCGCCTCAATTTGCGCCGCCGGCAGCAAGTCTTTAATCTTGCCAGTAAGTTTGTTGATCATCTCTTCACCCTTTGTGTATTTCACCAGACAAAAACACCTTAAGTGGCAGGCAGCCATCATGAACAAACCACGGTTGACGGGTCATCCGCCCAGTGTTACGATAGCGCCTCACCGATTATATTCTAGCGAAATCGTCCCTATTGTGTCAAAAAACTGCACAATAGAATCGCACTAGAAAGATGCGTTAGCCCCCTTGACCGTGCCACGAGGCCAGGCCCATCCCTATGCCGTGCTCGCCGTCGGATTATTTGCGGTATCGACGGCCTCGACGTTCATCCGTTTTGCCCAGGCGAACGGCGCGCCATCGCTAGTGATCGCCGCCGTGCGACTGACCCTGGCCTCGCTGATTCTGGCGCCGTTTGCGCTGCGTCGCTATCACCAGGCGATTCGGCAGCTTTCCAGGCGCGATTGGATGCTGGTGCTGCTGTCCGGCGCGCTGCTGGCCGCTCACTTTGCCAGCTGGATCACTTCGCTGGAGCATGTATCGGTGCTGGTGAGCGTGGTCCTGGTCACGACCAGCCCGCTGTGGGTGGCGCTCTTCGCCCCGCTGCTGCTGCGCGAATCCCTGGACCGGCGAACGATGATCGGCATAGGCGTGGCTTTTGCCGGCGGCCTGTTGATCAGCCTCACCGGGGACAACGGCGCTGCCCGGCCAGATGGCCTGGCTCTATTGGGCAGCCTGCTGGCCGTATTAGGCGCCATCGCCGCAGCCTTCTACCTGATCATCGGGCGACACATGCGGGCAACGCTAGACCTGCTGCCCTACATCACCCTGGTATACGGCACCGCTGCCGTCTTGCTGCTGATCACCGTCCTGGCGGCCGGGCTGCCGCTAACCGGCTACACGACCGACACCTACTTCTGGATGCTTTTGCTGGCGGTGCTGCCCCAACTGGTGGGACACTCATCTTTTAACTATGCGCTGGGGCACCTGTCGGCCGCCTTTGTGAGCCTGGTTATTCTGACCGAACCCGCCGGCAGCGCCCTGCTGGCGATGATCTTCCTGCAGGAAATGCCAGGAGAGATACAAGTCCTAGGCTCAGCCATCGTGCTGTTTGGAGTCGGCTTTGCCCAGCGGGCTGAGGCTTCGTCGGCGGGTGCGATCGCCAGAACAGACAGGGAACTGCCGGGGGACTGAAGCGCCCCTCGTAATCTCGCGTCACTGAAGCCGGGATGCCGAAGGGGCTTTCACCGCGGAGTATTCAGCCAGCCCCGGCTGACAGGTCAAAACCCGTTTCGACTAGGCCCGGCCACTGCTCGATGGCGACCGGCTCCCCCGCCCCGCTGGTCGCCTGCCACAGCGCTTCGAAGGTGCCATCAGCCGCGATATCTTGCAGCGTAACCTCGACCAGGGTCAGAAAGTCCGGATCATGGCGCGGCACGGCCAGAGTATTGTACTCACGCGTATACCAGCGCCCGGTCAGCTCTACCTGCCCGGCGTTGGCTTCCAGCACAGGCTGCAGCCGCAAGCTGTCCCCGTAAACGACATCGGCGTTCTGGTCGACCAGCATGGCGTAGGCGGCGTCTTCGTCGTTGACGATGGTGAAGATATTCACTACCGCATTCACTTCGGCGGCCAGGGCGTTGACCTGGTCGGCTGTGCCCGGCTGGCTGGCCAGGATACCCACCCAGCGACCGCCCCGCAGGTCGGCGAAACCTTCGATGGGGCTGCCGACGGGCCGCATCAGCCGGTTGCCGTGGGCGATTATCGGCGCGCTGTAAGCCACCTCATAGGGCCCGTCCCAGCGCGGCGTCACGCCGACAGCCAGATCGGCCTGCCCGCTTGCCAACAAGTCGAGGGCGCTGGCCGACGAATCCGGGATGAACGTCACCAGCACGCCCCACCGGGCAGCCATTTCGGTGATCACCGCCTCGTAAAAGCCCTCCGTCCTCTGGAGGAAGCTGTTCGCCGGCGTTCCACGATCCAGGCCGGCCACGCGTATCGACTGACCGGCGCGGATACGGTCGAACACCGGCAAGACC
>DAOUEM010000537.1:0-5812 GCA_034430555.1 Anaerolineae bacterium
GTGTCACCGGGCGGTGCCGGGATTTGAGCGTGTCGACGATCGACGTCAGCATGGACATCGGCTATGAGACTCCTGCGAATGGTGCGAGACGCAAAACTCCGCACGATTATAACAGACGCGCGCCCGCTCTGAAATGGCGTATGCGCGCCGCGCGCTGCCCCTCCGAATCAAACGAGCGGCCCTCGTGAGCCGCCTGTGGGTGGGACTGAAGCCGCCGGCCTTATTCGTTGTAATCCGGCCCGAAAACGTTGACCATCAATTGGCCGAGCGTGTAGCGGTTGGGGATCACCACCGACTCGCCCCGGGGCGTCGTGTAAAACGAGATATATTCTTCGTCGATCACGCCGGTGTGGATGTTGGCCAGCGGGATGTCTTTAGCGTACCAGGCCAGCCGCAAAATCTGGTCGAAGTCCAGCCCGGTCAAAACGCCTTCTTGCACGCTGGCCCAGATCGTGCCCGCGTTGAGCACGAGCTGCGGCAGGTTATCCAGGCTGGTGACGCGGTCGCGGATGGCCAGCAGGACCTGCTGCTGGCGGTCGGCCCGGCGGAAATCGCTGGAGCCGTGGCGCGTGCGGGCGTACTTGAGCGCCGTCGCCCCGTCCAGGTGATGCGGCCCGGCGGTGATGTAAAAGGGATCGTAACCGTAGTTCATGTTCGGGTAAAGCGGGTCGTTGATCGTCTGCGGCACGTCGATGTCGATGCCGCCGATGGCATCGATCACCGTGGTGAAGGTGTTGAAGTCCACGATCAGGTAGTCGTGCACGCGGATGCCCAGGTTGAGCTGTACGGCCTGCATGGCCAGTTCCGGCCCGTAGCCGGGGCGCGTCAATTCGCCATAAACATATGCCGCATTGACGCGCTGTAACTGGCTGTAGCCGGGGATGTTGACGTACAGGTCGCGCGGGATGCTCAGCACGCCGACGCTGTTGGTCTGCGGGTTCAGGCTGATCAGCATCATGGTGTCGGTGCGGTAGGCGCCGCTGGTTGAATCGCCCGGCCGCCGGTCCCAGCCCATCAGCAGCACGGTGAAGCGCTCCTGCCCGTCCCACGGCTCGATGGCGACGCCTTCGAGATTGGTTTCCGGCTCGTTGCCGGGGCCGCCGCCAGGACCGATGGGCATGGCGTTGGCGACGGTGGTCGGCACGATGACCACGGCCGTCGTTTCCACGGTTGCCATGTCGCCGTTGGCGACCCCGTCCTCGCGGCTGCTGCGCAGGATGATGAACACGCTCATGCTGACCACCAGCGTTACCCCGAACAGGGCCAGCGCCACGATCACCCAGGCCCATTCGCCGCCGCGTTTGCGCCGCCGGGTGCGCCGCTTGCGGTCGCGCTCGCGGACCGGGTGGGACTGCCCGCTGTACGAGCCGTCATAAGCGCCCGCGCCATAGGTCGGGGCTGCGCCGTATGGGGCCTGATGGGCGGGTGGGGTCGGGGCCGGCACGACCGGCTGGTACGCCGGCTGCCCGCCACCCTGTGGCACGCCGCCCTGCGGAGTCATCCCCGGCGGCACCGGGGGGATCGAGCCGGGCTGGGTCACGGCGTTGTAGTCGTCGTCCGGCAGGCCGCCGGAGGCCGGGCCTGGCACCCGCGGCATGTGCGGTAGAGTCGGCTCCGGATCGGAAGTGTAAGGATTATCGGCCATAGCTCTCACCTGTATCGCAGCGAAATTCGCCCCTTATTCTAACGGAATTCTCACCATCACCAAATCCTACCCCGGCCCTATGGCGGCGGCGCTAACCCGGCAAAGGTGCGATCCGGCCTGTCCATTCACCCGGATCGCGTTACAATTGCCCCCGCTACCGAGGAGACATCGATGACGCACCCCTCGACCACCTGGCGCCTGGTCATCACGCCGGGCCGCTCCGGGGCCTATAATATGGCCCTCGACCAATCTATTTTAGAACAGGTTGGCGCGGGCAACTTGCCGCCTACCCTACGCTTATATGACTGGAACCCACCATGCCTCTCGCTGGGGCAGGCCCAATCCGCCGACGACCTCGACCGGGCGCGTATCCGGGCGCGCGGCTGGGACGTCGTGCGGCGGCCCACCGGTGGCAAAGCCATCCTGCACACCGACGAGATCACCTACAGCGTGGCCCTGCCTGCCGACCACCCGATCGTGCGCGGCGATATCGTGACCAGCTACCGCCGCCTGAGCAGCGCCCTGCTGGTCGCGCTGCAGCGGATCGGCCTGCAGGCGGACGCCGACCAGCGGGCCGAACGCCTCCCGGCAGGAGCCCAAGGTCCGGTGTGCTTCGAGGTGCCGTCCGATTACGAGCTCACGGCCGATGGGCGCAAGCTGATCGGCAGCGCCCAGGTCCGCAAGTTTGGCGGGGTGTTGCAGCATGGCAGCCTGCCGCTGGGGGGCGACATCACCCGCATCTGTGACGCACTGGCCTTCGCCGACGAAGCCGTGCGGGAGCAGGTTCGCCGCCGCGTGCGGTCCCGCGCCACTACGCTGACCGCCGTGCTGGGGCGCGACGTCGCCTGGGACGAAGCCGCCGACGCCCTGGTGGACGCCTTCGCCGTCGTCTTCGACCTGGCGTTTGGGCCGCCGCAAGCGCCCACCCCGCTCGAAGAAGCCCGCGCCGCCGAGCTGGTCGCGGCCCAGTACGCGGCGGAGGGCTGGACGGCCCGGCTGTAGATGCCCTGGCAGGCGCGCCCACCGGGCGCAGCTCAAAAGGGCGGTACGGTCGTATTGGCCGCACCGCCCCCGGTTGTTTTGATGGAACGCACCGCTTAACTCATGTCATGGGCAGGTGCATCACAAGCTGGCTGAGCTGTTTGAAACCCACCGGTTTGACGAAAGCAAAATCCGCCAGGCCTTGCAGGGAACTAGCCAGGCGGGCGTTGGCGGCCTGGCGCACCGATTCGGCAAAGATGGCGGCCTGGTCGCTGTCGTCTTTGATGATGAGGGCATATGGCTGGGTCATGACGACGTTTCCTCTGGGCGCATCATCGGCACAGTGACCGTAAAGGTGCTGCCCTGTCCGACTTCGCTCACCAGCGATACTTCGCCATTCATCAGGTTGGTCATCTGTTTCACGATGTAAAGACCCAGGCCGCTGCCTTTGTCCCTCGTGCGATTATCCGGACCATCAAGTTGCCAGAACGCGTCAAAGATGTTCTCCTGGGCTTCCTTCGAAATGCCAGGGCCGGTATCGCTGACATCCACCGCCCAGTGATCGTCATCCGGGCAGTAGACGCGCACTTTGACCGTTCCTTCTTCGGTAAACTTCACCGCGTTGCCGACCAGGTTGCTCACGATCTGTTCCATGCGCGCCAGGTCGCCGACAACTTCTTCCGGCACACCCTCGTCGATTTCCGTGATCAGCGACAGCCCCTTGCGACTGGCCTGCCCGTTGACCATCGTGTCGATGGAGAAAAGCAGTTCGCTTGGTGGGAAAGCGGCGATCTCCAGGTTCACCTTGCCGGCGTCGATCTGGGCCGAGTCCAGCAGTTTGTTGACAAAGGCCAGCAGCTGCTCCGCGTTATTGGCCAGGCGGTTCAGTGTTTCTTTTTGCTGGTCGGTGACCGGGCCGTTCATCCCCTGCAGCATGATCTCGGCGTAGCTGAGGATAGAACTGAGCGGTGTGCGCAGATCATGGCTGACGGTCGCCAGGATTTGCGATTTCAGCTGTGAAGTGAAGATCGCGTCGTCGCAGGCGGTCATCAGCGACGTGATGGTCGTGGTCAGGTGGGCGGTGTGTGCCCGGCTGATCGCGTAGGACAGCAGGCTGGCAGCGATCACGGCGAGCACGGCCACGATCACGATGACCGGTACGTTGGTCGCCTGGGGGCCAGCCGCCAGGATGATACCCGCCGCCGCCAGGATGGCCAGGATAATGGTCATCACCGCCAGTTGGGCGGCCAGCGGCGGGGTCTTCTGTTTTAGATTAAACATAGCTGTTATCTGCTTATGGAAGTATTCTCGCACAAATCCCGCGACCCAGGCAACCATAGCACTCCTTGCTTACATTGTAAAATAACATTGCCCGACTTTATGGTAATTTTATTCCTTTTTTAGAAATGACGCCGGTTTTGGGGCCTAGTCAGATTCCACCCCTCAATCAGGGGCCGGTTGGGTACAATCACCCCGGAAGCGCGGGAGGTACACCCGCCCGGTTGTACGGTCTTAGCAGGAGAGGAACGCATGTTATACGCAGTGCACCTGCCCAATTTTGGCCCCTTTGCCGAGGCGCGGGCCGTGGCCGACCTGGCCCGCGAGGTGGAGCAGGCCGGCTGGGACGGGTTTTTCATCTGGGATCACGTGGCGCGGTCCCCCGAGGAAGGGGCGATGAGCGACCCCTGGATCGCCCTGACCGCCGCCGCCATGACCACCTCGCGCCTGCGCCTCGGCCCGATGGTCACGCCGCCGGCCCGCCGCCGTCCGGCCAAGCTGGCTCGCGAGACCGTCTCGCTGGACCGGCTGTCCGGGGGGCGGCTGATCCTGGGCGTGGGCGCGGGCAGCGGTCGTCCCCAGGAATGGGCCTACCTGGGCGACGACTTCGACCTCAAAACGCGCGCCCGGATGCTGGACGAAGCGCTGGAGGTGCTGACCGGCCTGTGGACGGGTCACTCGTTCAGCTACCAGGGGACTTACTACCACGTACGCGAGGCTATCTTCGGATCGCCGCCGGCCCAGCAGCCCCGCATCCCGGTGTGGGTGGGCGGCTTCTGGCCGCATAAAGCGCCCTTCCGCCGGGCCGCCCGCTGGGACGGCATGTTCCCGTTGTTCCCGGAGGCGGGCGCGGACGAACGGTTGGCCCTGTTTCAGGACGCGGTGGCTTTTACCCTGGCCCAGCGTGAAGCCGCCGGGAATGAGGAGCCTTTTGACGTGGCCGCGCAGATCATGCCCCTGCCGGGCGACGATCCCGATCGCGCCGCCGAGATGGCCGCGCCCTTCGCCGCCGCCGGGGCGACCTGGTGGCTGGAGGACATCCACCCCCGCCGCTGGGGCATCGACATCACCCGGGAGCCGTGGCCGACAGACCGCATCCGCGAACGTGTTTGGCAGGGGCCGCCGTCGAGATAAATTGATTGTCGGATGAGGAAAACCTTTGGTGAGGAGCCGCCGAGATAAATCCCCGCACGGTGAATCGTAGTATACCGTCGCACGGGGCAACGCCCCACTCTTTCGGGGGCGGAAAATCGCAGTCCCGGCCTATGCTGGCGCTGAGGTCGAATGCTTCATAAGAAGGGGGAATCACGATGCAGTACGGACTGTACCTGCCGAACTACGGCATTTATGGCGACGCGCGTCTGCTGGCCGACCTGGCTACCGAGGCCGAGTCCGCCGGCTGGGACGGCTTCTTTTTGTGGGATCATATCGCCGTCGATCCGCCGGTGCTGCCGGTGGTCGACCCATGGGTGGCGCTGACCGCCGTCGCCCTGCGCACCGAGCGGCTGCGGATCGGCACCACCGTCACGCCGCTGCCGCGCCGCCGGCCCTGGAAGCTGGCCCGCGAGACCGCTTCGCTGGACTGGCTGTCGAATGGGCGGCTGGTGCTGGGCGTGGGCATCGGCCTGGGCCAGGGCGAATGGGATCACCTGGGCGAAGAGCCTGATCAGAAGGCGCGCGGCGCGATGCTGGACGAAGCCCTCGACGTGCTGACCGGCCTGTGGAGCGGCGAGCCGTTCCACTACGACGGCGCGTATTACACGGTTCAGCAGGCCCAGTTCCGCCCGACGCCGGTCCAACAGCCCCGCATCCCGGTGTGGGTGGGCGGCTTCTGGCCGCACAAGGCGCCTTTCCGGCGCATGGCCCGCTGGGATGGCATGTTCCCACTGTTTGAGGTCTACGGCCCGG
>DAOUEM010000538.1:0-4559 GCA_034430555.1 Anaerolineae bacterium
GACTCCACCAGACTGACAAAGCGAACACGGAGATTGGTCAGCCGCTGGCTCACCGACTGCGCCAGCTGACTCATCAGGTGATAGCCGGCCACGGGGTTCTGGTCCATCAGGTCCAAAACGCCGGCGGCGTCTAGCTTAACCACAGAAACCCCAGCGGCAGTGTAGGCGGTCATCGTATAGACGTGGGGAGACACCAGCGAGGACCAGCCGGTCATATCGCCCTCGACCAACGTCTCGACATCAGCGCATTCCTGGCCGCCACGATACGGAATCTTCAAATCGATCGTACCGGACAGGATGAGATACAACGCGTCTGCCTCATCCCCCTCGCTGAAGATCCATGTGTCGCCAGGTATGGAGACTTCCTCGCCCAGCATCGCCAGTTCTTTGAGAATGGCAGAATTCAGGCCGCCGAAGAAGGCAAAGCGCCGCAAGACCTCAGGAGAAACCATCGTATCCTCCAGAAAAAGAGTATTCTAACACCCGGTCATCCGCCAGGGCCGGACCACCCAGCAGTTCCAGCACGCAGTTTACCGCCCGGGGAATGGCGTCCATCACCGGCGTCGAGGGCTTATCGTCAAAGGCCAGCACCTCACGCGCCGTAATGCCAACGATCTGGATAGCGTCGTCGGCAGGCAGCGATGCCCCTAACCGACGACCAACCTGTAAGGCAGTAGGCAGGTCCACATCATGCGCGCTGGCCGAGTTCATGGTCGAGGGCAGGTCCCCCGCATCAAACTGCACCACCTGCCCCACTTCACCATCCGGTGACCAGACAGCATCGATCACAATAACCCGATCGTAGTCGATCATCGATTCCATCAGGCGCAAGCCGCCGACGGCCAGTTCTTCGACGTCGATTGACCGATCGGGGGGCACCAGGCGTCGCAAGGCGCGCGCCGCGTAGATGCCCACCCCATCGTCTTTTAAGATCGGATTACCCAGGCCGATCACCAGTGTTTTCATCGGTGCGCCTAACCCGGCTAGGATGAGATGTACTGCGAACGATGATCCACGATAGTGCCGTCCACATCCCGCACGATGACTTCCAGCGGCATCTGGCCTGGCAGCGAGTGCGTCGCGCAGCTGAAGCAGGGGTCGTAACTACGGAAAGCCATCTCGACCATGTTCAGGATGCCATCGTTCACCACACCGCCCTTAATCAACCCTTCCGCCGCCTTTTTGATGCTGAGCGTGATCGGGGCGTTGTTATTGGTCGTGCCCACGATCAGGTTGACCATGGTCAGGATGCCGTTTTCGTCGGTCTCGTAGTGATGGGTCAGCGTGCCACGCGGCGCTTCCACAGTGGCGATGCCGACGGTCGGCTTCTTGGTGGGTATAGCGCGCACTTCGGGGCTGGTGATCTCTGGATCGGTCGCCAGTTCCAGCATTCGTTCGGCGGCATACAGCAGCTCGACCAGGCGCGCCCAGTGACAGGCCAGCGTATGGTGCACCGGCTTGCCACCCAGCGTCTCATAGAACTTTTCATAGGCAGCCTGGGCTTTGGGAGTCGCCATGCCGTCCGCCGCGTTCAGACGACTGAGCGGCGTGCAGGCGTACATCCCGGAGTCCTTGCCATCGACGAAGCCCTTCCAGCCCACCTTCTTCAGGTAAGGGTACTTGAGATAACTGTGCGGTTCGACGTGTTCGGCGATATGATCGGTGTAGTCAGCCGGCGCATACTTGACGAACTCTTTGCCATCCGGGTCGACCACGCGAATCAAACCGTCGTAGAAGTTGACGTGATTGTTCTCGTCTACCAGGCCCATGTAATAAATCTTCTGGGTGTAGGTATCGCTGACGATCAGGTCAACGTAGTCGGAATTTTGCAGCACGATCTGGTCAAACAACGCCAGCGAAAACTCGGCGAACTCAATATTCCAACGAGCCACGCCTTCGATGAACTGGCGCTCTTCCTCGTTGATCGCTTTGGACATGCCGCCGGGCAGGCCACACACCGGGTGGATGGCGCGTCCGCCGATGATCTTGATGACCTCGTGGTTGTCCTTCCGGGTCTTGATCACCTTCAGACCGGCCTCGGTGCCGGCAACACCGACCACACCGAGGATATTCCGCTGGGCGGCGGGCGCATTCGGGCCGACCACGAAGTCCGGGCCACCCAGCGCGTAGAAATGCGTGGTGTGGTCCGTAACGAAAAAGGCCATGTAAAACAGCTCACGCAGCTTCTTACCGGCTGACGGCACCTCGACATCATAGAGGACGTCCAGCGCTTTGCTGGCGGCCATATGGTGCGCTTCCGGGCACACGCCGCAGATACGGTTGGTGATTCGCGGCATTTCCTCGGCCGGACGTCCCAACGAGAACACCTCAAAACCGCGTAATTCCGGAATCTGGAAGTACGTGTTGGCGACATCCCCGGCGTCATTCAGGAAGATCTCGATCTTACCATGACCTTCCAGACGGGTAATTGGGTCTATGGTGATACGCTTGGTCATCGTCGCCTCCTAATCCGCCAACTCAGGGTCTAGACGCGGGATTTCGGTGAACGGATCGGCCACCTTGTACCCGTTTTGTCGGGTCAGGCGGACACGATGCAGCAGGCTATTGGCCAGGCTGAAGCGGTAGAAGTATCCCGCCGGATCGGGCAGCGTATCAAGCACTGCGTCGATCTCCTCAGGCGTTTCCGCATCAATGACCGAAGCGATGGCACTGATGAGCCGCGCCCCGCCATCGACCACACCTTCCACTGGGCCGTAACAACCACGGCAGCCCATATTCACCTGCGGGCAAAGCGCGCCACAGCCGGCCCGCGTGGCAATCCCGGCGCAGAACAGGCCCTGTTCTAACAAGCAGATTTCCGGGTCCGGCACGATGTCCTGCGGGCGGTAGAAGCGTTTAATCTTCTTCTCGCCACGCTTGCGATCACACTCGTCACAAACCGCGACATCCATGCCGATCACCGAGCCGGGCGGCGGCAGTTCACCCTTCAAGATGGCATCCACCGCGGCAGCGATCCACTTGGCCTCCGGCGGGCAGCCGGGGATGTAGTACTCCACCGGCACGATCTGGTCGAGCGTATTAACCGTATTCCAGAAGGCCGGCAGTGTAAGCTCTCCTTCTGACACCTCGGTCACCAGCTGCGGCTCGACGCCCTCCGGGTTATCCATCGTAGGCGCATCATGGTAGATGAACTGCATCATCTTGTTACGGTCGTAGAAGTTGGCCAGCCCTGGTATGCACCCTTCCATCGCACAGCTGCCAAAGGCCACCATCACTTTGCTCTTCTGGCGCAGCAGATGCGCCATGTGCTCATTTTCGTCGTTGCGGATGGCGCCGTTGAACAGGCAGACGTCGATTTCGCCGTCGGCCATGGCCTCGACATCCTTCTCTTTGAAGTCCATCACGCAGGGCCAGAAGACGATATCGAAGGCCGCCGCCACGTCAAGAATGGCTTCATGGACCGCCAACACGGCGATCTCGCAGCCGCCACATGAGGACGCCCAGTACAACGCCAGCTTGGGTTTGTTAGCCATGAGCAACCTCCTCTACAGCGGGCAGCGGGGGCGTACGCGGTGCGATATCCTCGATTGCATCGCGCCACTCCAGCGGGCCTAGCCGGGCGATGGTCCTGGTCATCTCAGCTACCCTTTCCGCAAAGACGGTACCCTGCGCCGCCGACGCCCACCCCAACTGCACGCGGTCCGGGTGCACGCCCAACTGCGCCAGGGTGCGCCGTAGCAGCGCCATCCGCCGCATAGCCTTGTAGTTGCCGGCGTCATAGTGGCACTGGCCGGGGTGGCAGCCCATGACCAGCACGCCGTCGGCGCCTTCCAGCAGCGCTTTGATCACGAAGGTCGGGTCCAGCCGCCCGGTACACATGATGCGAATGTCGCGCAGCGTGGCCGGGTAGCCCAGGCGGCTGGTACCGGCCAGGTCTGCGGCCCGATAAGAACACCAGTTACAGAGGAAACCGACGATGATGGGTTTTCTGTCCCCCCATGCATTATTGGCATGGTTGTAATCATGTTGGGTCATCTTGTTCACGCTCCTCCTATGCCATCTCGACCGGGGCCGGCTCAGATTTAACTTTGTGTCCGTTGCCCGCGAGTTTGTCGTAAAGGATGCCCTCGATCTGCGACATGATGGCGTCGAACGTGAAGTGCTGTCCACTGATGATCTGGCTGGGGCAGGCTGCCACACAGGTGCCACAGCCCTTACAAAGCGCCGGATTCACCCGGCTAACGCCAAGGTCATCGATGAAGTCGATGGCATTGTAGGGGCACATATTGTTGCAGATACGGCAGCCCGAGCACCGCGCCTCGTCAATTGAGGCCCGGATCGGCTCGATCTCCACCTCGCCCCGCCCGATCAGGCTGAGCACGCGCGCCGCCGCAGCAGCGCCCTGCCCCACGCTGGCGGGGATGTCCTTCGGTCCCTGGCAGGCCCCAGCGATGAAGATACCCTCGGTCATGGTGGCTACCGGGTCCAGCTTGGGGTGACGCTCGGTGAAGAAACCCGCCTCGCCGCAGCCCGCGCCAAACAAGTGCGCGACTTCGGGCGCATCGGGGCGTGGTTCCAGCCCTGCCGCCAGGAGGACC
>DAOUEM010000539.1:0-9680 GCA_034430555.1 Anaerolineae bacterium
CGGGGCGAACCGGGGTATCGGGCTGGCGCTGGACGTGACCGACGGCGCGTCGATCACTGCCGCCGCTGAAGCCGTCGCCGCCCAGGTGGACGGGCTGGACGTGCTGATCAACAACGCCGGCATCAACCCGCCGGCCCACTACCAGACGCTGGCCAGCATGGCAGCCGACCGGATGCTGTCCATCCTCCAGGTCAACAGCGTGGCTCCACTGATGGTGGTTCAGGCCTTGGCCGACCTGCTGCGCGCCGGGCAGAACACGCGCATCGCCAATATCTCGTCCGGCATGGGATCGATGGCCGACACCACCAGCGGCGGCCATTACGGCTACCGGACCAGCAAGGCGGCCCTCAACATGGTGACGCGCATCCTGGCCGCCGACCTGCGCGGCGATGGCATCGTGGCGGTGACGATCAATCCCGGCTGGGTGAAGACGGACATGGGCGGGCCGGGGGCCAGTCTGGAGCCGGCGCAATCGGCGGCCGGCGTGCTGAGCGTGATCGCCGGGCTGACGTCCGCCGACAGCGGCCGCTTCTTCAACTGGGACGGCACCCCGCATCCCTGGTAGGGAGACGGCACCTCCGCTTACACCAGGATCAGGTAGATGCCCATCTCGCGGATTTGTTCGGCGGTGTCGGCGTCGAGGCCGTCATCGGTCACCAGGCAGTCGATGGCTTCCAGCGGGGCCAGGTGCGCCAGCGCCGACAGCCGGAACTTGCTGCTGTCGGTGATCAGGATGACGTTTTCGCCGCACTTCATGGAGGTGCGGAAGAACTCCGCTTCTTCGGGGGTTTCCGAGCTGAGGCCGCGCGACACGGATACGGCCCGCGCGCCCATGATGACCTTGTCCACCTGGAGCTGCTCCAGCACCAGGCGGCTCAGGGTGCCGCGGGTGGCCTGCTCGTCGGGGTCGATGGTCCCGCCCAGCAGGATGACGCGGTGCTGGCCCTGGCGCATCAACTCGTCCACCACCAGCAGCGAGTCGGTGACCACGGTCAGGTTCTGGCAGTGGGCCAGTTGCCCGGCGAAGGCCAGGCCGGTGCTGCCCCCGGCGATGAGCAGCGTCTCCCCGTCCTGGACCAGGTGGGCAGCGGCCTCGGCGATGCGCGCTTTTTCCGCGGCGTGCTGCTGCTGGCGGTGAATGATCGGGGTTTCCGTGGTGACCACCGGGCGGACGCGCATGGCGCCGCCGTGGGTACGCCGGATCTGGTTGCGGGTGGCCAGGGTGGCCAGGTCGCGGCGGATGGTGGTCTCGCTGACGCCAAACGCCTGGCTCAACTCGGCCACCGTGATGCTGCCGTGCTCGTTCACCAGGGCGACGATCTGTTCCTGGCGTTCCAGGGTCATCAGGTCTGTACCGGTCATGAGGCTCCTTCCTCGTCATCCCGTGGTCCTACAGGGGGCAGGGTGCTGCCGCCTAATAAAATACCACACCCGCCCGATAAGAGACACAGGGGACCGGAAAGGGGTCCCCTGCAAAATTGGTCGTGCCCACGATAGGCTGGTGCGCGGCGGTTCAACCCTTAGCCGTTGGCCTCGGCTTCCATGGCCGCCAGCGCCTCGTCGACGCTTTCCAAGCCGATCATGGCGTTGATGACGTGCGGCCCGGTGATGTCGTACCACAGCAGGTCGCGGTCGGGCAGGTGCCCCATAAACGTGCCGTAAGGGAAGATCTCCAGGAAGGGGGCGACCCACGGCTGCGGTTCGACAAACGCCTCGCGAACCGCCTCGTCCTCGACCAGCTCGCGCAGGGCCGGCAGCGTGCCGCTGGCGATGTTCCAGGCCAGCGCGGATTCGGCGTCGGTGGCCGCGAACTTGATGAACTCCCAGGCCGCTTCCTGCACCTGGCTGTTCACCGAGACGGACAGGCCCCAGCCCGAGTCGGCCACGAAAACCGGCTCTTCGCCCAGGCTCGGCATGCGGATGTAGGTCAGCTTGTCGTAGTATTCGGGGAAGTCGGCCCCGTATTCCGGCACCACCCAGGGGCCGATCAGACCGGTGGCCGCCTGGTCGGTGAAGAAGGCGTCGCCGATCCAGTTGACTTCGTCGCCGAACAGCTCCGGGCTGACGAGATTGTGGTCCTGCACCATGCTCACCATCAGCTCCAGCGCGGCGCGGCCCTCTTCCGTGTCGATGCTGAAAGTGCCGGTCGCTTCGTCATAGAACTGGCCGCCTTGCTGGGCGATCAGCGAATAGAACATGAAGGGAATGGCATCGCCGGAGGTGAAATGGAAGCCGGCCCGGGTCATGAAGTCCAGGTCGCCCTCGGTGAGCAGGGCGGTATCGGCGATCAGGTCGTCCCAGGTCGCCCAGCCTTCCAGCGGGTCCGGCAGGGTGACGCCCATCGCCTCGGCGATCTCGGTATTGACCAGCACGGCGCCGTACTCGATATTAAATTCCTGGGGCAGGCCGTACAGGGCAGGCTCGCCGTCCTCGTCCGGGCAGTTGTAGCCGCCCAGCGGCGCCTCAAAGAACAGCGCTTCGGCTTCCTCGACACTTAGCACGTCGGCGGGCAGCAGCGCCAGGCGACCGCCGTTGGCATAGCCGCACGTCCAGGTGCCGAACATCTGGACGATATCGGCTTCCGTCCCGGCAGGCATGGCCGTTTGCAGCGTCTGGATATAAGTAGCGTATTCGAACGTCTCAAAATTGATCGTCACTTCGGGATGGGCCTGCATGTAGGTCTCGGCCAGCGCTTCCAGGCCGGCGTTAAAGGCATCATTGCGGTGCGTCCAAACTCGAATGGTGACGGCCTCCTGGGCGTGAAGGGGCAGGGCGGAAACAACAATGCTCAGGGTCAGCACGAGGCTGAGGACAATTATTTTGCGCCGAAACATGGCAACTCCTTTACCTGGTTGCTGGACATAGGGATTCGCCTTGCCTGTGCGACAATGGCGAGTTATGCTCATTATAGAATGTTTTTACAAAAAACACAAGCATATACACTCATATACAATCATAAATGCGCATACTCATAACCGGTAAATCGCGCTATGATACCCATACAGGCTTTCACGGTCCAAATCCGCCCGGCGAGCCTGGTCGAAGATTTGAGGATCGTTCGCGCTCAAGCTATTATGAGCATAAATGAGCAGTGCTGGGCCGGCGCGGTCGTTGCCTGACCCTGCCGCCGCAGAGCGGGCCGCTGAGCGGGCCGCCTAGCGGTTCGAAGGAAGGTACCCATGCCTGAATCACCTGGAGGTAGCCGGGATTTACCTCTGCGCGACTATACGCCGCGGAGCCGGCTGGTCGTGCCCCAATCGACGGTGAGCCGTCCCCGTTTCCCGGTTTTCGACGCCCACAACCACCTGGGCGTTGGCTTCGGCGGCGGCTGGATCGATCGCCCCGTGGCCGAGCTGCTGGATCGGCTGGACAGCGCCGACGTGCGCTTTTACGTGGACCTCGACGGGGGTTGGGGGGAGAACATCCTGCACGCCCACCTCGACAAGTTCAAACAGGCCGCGCCCGAGCGGTTTTGCCTGTTCGGCGGCGTCGACTGGGCGGCCTGGCCGGAGCAGGGTGACCGCTTTGGCGAGTGGGCGGCGGATCGGTTGCGCCGGCAGGCGGCGCGCGGGGCGGAAGGCCTGAAAATCTGGAAGAACCTGGGGCTGGCCGTGCGCGATCAAGGGGGGGAACGGGTCTCGGTAGCGGACGAGCGGCTCGATCCGCTGTGGGCCGCGGCGGGCGAACTGGGACTGCCGGTGCTGGCTCACGTCGCCGACCCGGTCGCCTTTTTTGATCCGCTGGACGCGTTTAACGAACGGTGGGAGGAGCTGCAAGCCCACCCGGACTGGCACTTCCCCAGCCCGCCCTATCCCGCCTTCCAGACGATCCTGGACGATTTCGCCGCGGTGATCGCGCGGTTTCCCGCCACCACTTTCATCGGGGCGCACGTGGGCTGTTACGCGGAAAACCTGGCCTGGGTCGGCGGTCTGCTGGCGCGCTGCCCCAACTTCTACCTGGACATCAGCGCCCGCATCTCCGAGTTGGGCCGCCAGCCCTATTCGGCCCGCCGGTTTTTCATGCGTCATGCCGACCGGATTTTGTTTGGCACGGACAGCGGCCCCGACCCGGAGACGTACCGGCGCTACTACCGCTTCCTGGAAACGGACGACGAATATTTCAGCTACGATGGCGAGCCGGTGCCGGGCCAGGGCCGCTGGCGGATTTACGGCCTGTTTTTACCGGATGATGTGCTGGAAAAAGTCTACTACCAGAATGCCGCCTGGGTGCTGCGCCGGCAGGAGTAGGCGCGGAGGGGACTAGTCGAGTGGCATGACCTCGAACAGCGTTCCTGTTATGCTCCGCCGGGGCTGCAAGCGAAACCGGCCGGCCAGCTCCGGCGCACGGTCGCTCAAAAACACGGGCCGCCCTGCGGCCAGCGCCGCCTGGATGCGATCGACGGCCGACTCGGCCAGCGTCTCGACGCCCTCCTGGGGGTAGCTTTCATAAAACAGCAGGTCGGAGCGGTCTTGTTCCAGGTAAGCCACGTAATAAAGCGGGTACAGCACGTCCCAGTCCACGAAGAGGATGGCATTGGGGGGTAAGGCTTGCACCACGGTCGCGGCCAGGTCGTGCGGCTCGTGCAGGTTGTAGACCGGCATGGGGTAATCTTCCGTCACAAAGCTGGCGAGGCCCTCCCCCAGCGCTTCCAGCCGGCTTTCCGCCCACGGCGCGAGGGTCAATACCACCAGCAGCCCGGCAGTGCCTGCCATAACCAGTGATGGCCGGGATCGATGTCTGAGCCGCCAACCGGCGGCCATGATCGACCCGGCGCCAGCACTGGCCCACAGTGCGATCACCAGGTAGGTTGGGATGTAAAAGACGTGGATGTCGCCGATATTGTAGTTCAGATCGTAAATCAGGTGCGCGCCGAACGTCAGCAGCAGCAACAGGTTCACCCGCCAGTGGTGTGCCCACATCGCCAGAAAGCCCACCACGGCCAGGGCGATGACCGGGGCCGCGAACTGGTCGGCCAGCCTGGCCCCGTACTCGCCCGCCCGGGCGATCACGGCCGGGGGCGGCAGGGTGAACATCAAACCCTGGAACTGGCGCGCCTCCAACTGGAAGCGCAGTCGTTCCGGCAGCGAATCAAAATCGGCCGGGGTCAATTCCCAGGTGGAAAGCGAGGGCCGGACGGTGGCGTTGTAGTAGCTGACCGGGTGATCCTGGGCATCGACCAGGACAAAAGCGGCCAGGTAGATCAAAACGCCGAGGATCGCGCTGCCCACGGCCAGCCGCCAGGCGCGGCGGTCCGCCCGTGTGATGATCATCAAAACGAGCACCGCCGGTGCCATCAGGGCCACGGACAGGTGGACGCCCAGGCTGAGTCCCCCCAGCAGACCGGCCAACGCCAGGTTACGGACGCTGCCGCCCCGCTGCCAGCAAAGCACCAGCAGCAGGATCGCCGCCATCAGTGCCGTACCGGTGGTGTAGACCTCCGCGATGACCGCCTGCGACCAGAACGTATACGAGACGGCCAGCGCCAGCGCCCCGACCAGGGCCGCCGCGCCGACCAGGGCCGGCGCGCCAGCAGGAGCTACCGGCCGCCGCCGCCACAGCAGCACGCCGTCCAGGTAAACCAGGCCGACGGTCAGCGCGCCGAAAAAGGCCGACATCAGGTTCACCTGGTAGGCCGGGTTGCCGAACGGCAGGTGCGCGAATACCCAGGCCATCAGCAGGTAGAGGGGGGCGCCCGTCACGTGACTCATGCCGGGCAGGTAAGCCAGTGTCTGGAATTCGCCGCTGTCACCGTACAGCAGGCCGGGGGCGGCGGTCCGGCCATACATCAGCAGCACTACTACGAACAAAATACAGGATATGATCACATCCCGGCGGGATAAGGCCGGCGCCTGCGGGCCGGTCTTACCGGCAGAGGTTGGCGCATTGGACTGGTGAGCCATTGGATTCCCCTTCATTCGACGCCGGATGAGGGACCCGGGCCGGCCCCGGCTGACCGGGCTGCGCGCCATTCGTTCCAGCCAAACACGACCAGGCCGATCAGCGCCACCAGGCTGGCCGCCCGAAACATCAGCACCGGCCCGATCAGGTCGAACAACCAGGCGCCGATCAAGGCTCCGGTCGCGCTGGCCACGCCAAAAAAGGTCGCACCCAGGGCAGACTGCGCGCTCGCCCCCAGGCCGGGCGGCGCGATCTGCCCGGCATAGGTGACCCCCGCCGCCCACATGGCCGAAAACGACAGGCCGTGCAGCAGCTGCGCGGCCACGGCCCAGCGCGGATCGACGATGGTCGAATAGGCCAGGCTGCGCACCACCAGGGCCAGAAACGCCACCAGCAGCAGCCCCTGCGGCTTGAAGCGGCGCAGGAACCAGGGGGACAGGAAAAAGACGGGCAGCTCGCTCAGGCTGGCCGCCGCCACCGACAGGCCAAACAGGCTTTCCCCGGCGCCCAGACCCTTCAGGTACAGCACGAAGTAGTTATTCAGCATGGCGAACGACACGCCCACCATGAAGATGGCGGTCAAAAATCCCAGCCAGGCGCGGTTGGTGGACAGCGCCTTCAGGCTGGCCAGGTACGACTCGCGGCGTATTGCTACGTGCTCGCCCGGCAGCCGCGCCGCGACTCGACTGGCGATCGCCATCAGCCCTACGAAGACCACGAAGCTGGCCCCCAGCCCCCATCGTTCGGCGATCAGGCCGCCGCCCCAGGCGGACAGCCCCCAGCCGACCGCGCCCCAGGCCCGCAGCAGGCCGTAAGCGTGTCGCGCCGGCCCCAGCAGGGCGAGCACGGCGCTGTCGGCCAGGGGGATCACCGGCGCCAGGAAAAACATGGTCAGCAGCACCAGCAGCACCAGCGCCGGGAAGGACGCGGCCTGGGTCAGCAGCAGGATTGGCAGCAGCGTGCCCGTCATCGTCAGGGGCAGCAGGATTTTGTGCAGGCCCAGGGCATCGGCCAGGGCGCTCCAGAAGGGCGCGGCCAGCAGCGTCATGACGGTGGGCACCGCCGCCAGCAAGCCGATCCGCTGGTTGTCCATGCCGATGGTCTGGTAATACAGGTTGAGGTAAGGCATCAGCGCGCCGGCTGCCCCGTAATACAGCAGGTAAAACAGCGAGGCCAGCACGCGCGGCCGGTGGAAGCCCTCGGCTAACGACCGGGCGAAACTCATGTGAAATAACCGCGCGCGTTAAGCAGGTGGAAGCTGACGATGTAGGCCTCGATGGCGGCTGTGATCCGGTCCACGACCAGGCCGTGCGGGTCCGGCCAAACGGGGCGCAGGTTCGCGTACAGGCGCTCCCGGGCAGTCGCGACCGCCGGCGCGGTCCAGATGTAACGCGAGCAGGTTTGCAGCATCCAGGTATGACGCTCGGGCGTCAGCGCCGCCAGCGCCCGACCCTGCTCGTGGGGTTGGAGCCATTTCTGCCAGCGGTTGGACTCGTCGACCGCGCCGGCCAGTGCCTCCATGATCCCCGAGGGCTGGATAGCGGAATCGCTTCGGCAGAGGTCAGCTTCCCGGCGGGCCAGCGCCCGCAGCGCCTCGAACTCGACGGCGGTGAACTCCGGCCCGACGTTGGCCCCGCCCATCCCGGACAGCGGGTAGTCGTCGGGATTCTGCACGCCGTCGCTGTAGTGACCTTTGATCAACGAGCCGTAGGGCGCGACGATGTCGAACAGGGCCCGGGCAGCGTCGCGGTCAAAGGTGGTCGTGTGCAGATCGGTCCCGACCTGGGCCACCACGAAGGCCGGCCAGGCGTGGGCCAGCGCCCGTCGTTCCAGGCCCTCGCGCAGCGCCGCCAGGAACTGCCGGAAACTGTCCAGGTCGACCAGCCCGCCGTGCACTTCTTCCGTGCCGACCTCGTAGCTCACCGGCGGCAGGTCGAGCCGCTCCCGCTCGGCTTCGGCATGCTGGATCAGGTCCAGGCAGCGCTCGACGACCACCGGCACCGGCAGCGGCCCCGTCATCGTCCGGTCGACGGTGGGGTCGATGTGCAGCAGGTGATAACCGGCCTGCAGCATGGCCGTGATGGACGCTTTGACCTCGGTCGTGGTCTGCTCAAAGCTGAGCCGGTCGCGGGTATGGCTGTCCTTCAGCCACTGCCCGCCGTGATCCAGGCACGGGTACAGCGAGTCGTGGCAGTCGTAGGCCGCGGCGTAGTGCTGCATCTGCCCCACGAAGGCGGCCGGAGTCCAGCCGGTGTAACCGCCGTCCCGGTCGACCTGGTTGAGGGTGGCGGCGAACAGCATCGGGCTGTTGTTACGGGCGGCGGCGCGGACGGCGGCCTCCAGCACCGCCTCCGAGTTGGGGCACACCGCTAGCAGCGTCAGGTGGATGTCCTGGCCGGCCCGCAGCGCGATCATCCGCGCGATCATATCTTTCAGGTTCATCATAGTGAGTTGTTTCCTGGTCGAAGAGCGTTCTCGCCAATGCGAGTGTAGGGCGCTGCCGGCCCGGTAAAAGCAGGGAAGGCAGCACACGTTTTCCTTACAACCTATCCGTAAATGGGTTGGTAGGGGCGCTGCATGCTGCGCCCGGCAATTTTCGGATAGACCCCTCATCAATCGCCGGGCATATCGCCCGCCTTGTCGCGATCAGCATCCTGGGCTGCGAGCATGGCCGCGATGGTGGCAGCATCTGGCGCGTTGGTGGCCCCGCCCACCTGGGTCACCGCCTGCGCGCCGCAGGCCGCCGCGAAGGTCATCGCTTCCCGGATCGCCGCCCCCTCGATCAGCGTGGCGTAGAGGAAGCCGGCATTGAAGGCGTCGCCGGCCCCGGTGGTGTCCACCGCGGTGACGGGCAGCGCCTCCACCGCGACCTGGCCGGAGTCGGGCAGCACGGCCAGCGCCCCCCGGCTGCCCTGTTTGATGAGCAAAGTCCCGCCGACCTTCGCCCCCAGCGCGACCGGTTCCCAGGCGCCCCCCAGCATCGCCCGCACCTCGTCCTCATTGGGGAAAAAATAGTCGGTCTCGGCCAGGGTTGGCGGCAGGTGCGGGTTATCCAGCCAGCGCTCGTCTGGGTCCCAGCCGCTGTCCAGGGAGGTCGTCAGGCCGCAGGCATGGGCCAGGCGGAACAGGCCCGGCAGGGCTGGCTGCAGCGCCGGCTGCAACGGAAACGAACTGACATGCAGGTGCGCGTACCCGGCTAACAGCTCGGCGGTGATCGTTGCGCCGTCGAAGGCGGCCATGACTCCCGGCACCGTCAGCATCGCCCGGTCGTGGGGGTACGTCAGCGAGATGGTCACGCCGGTCTGCGCGCCGGCTACCACCTGCACCCGGTCCGTGCCGACGCCAAATTGGTCAAGCTGCTTCAGCACGAAGCGCCCCATGTCGTCGTCGCCCACCAGCCCGACGAAGTCGACCGGCGCGCCCAGGCGGGCCAGCCGCGCCGCGGTAATGGCCGAGGAGCTGCCCAGCACCACCTGGAAATCGTCCCCCAGCAGTTCCTGCCCCAGCACGGGCAGCGAGGGCAGCCCGGACATCACCAGGTCGGCGTTTAACTCACCGGCAACCAGCACGCGGCGCATCTGTCGTCCTCCGGGCGTTAGCGCTGCATCCAGGCCGGCAGGTAGGCGGCCTGGACCTCCGCCATCTCGTCGAACATCTGGCGGATCTCGGCGGGCGCGCACACGGCAGCCGTCAGGGGATCGAGCATGAGGGCGTGGACGGCCGCTTCCCGATCCTGGTCGAGCACGGCGGTGACCACCAGGTCGTGGACGGCCATATGCTGG
>DAOUEM010000540.1:0-16084 GCA_034430555.1 Anaerolineae bacterium
GGGGGCCTGCAGGGTGGCGACCCGGTTTTGCTCCCCGGCGATCAGGGTGGCCAGCGTGTTGCTGATCGGCTCCTGGAACATGGCGCGGTTCTGCCAGATGCCGGCCCCGATCACGACCACGACCGCCGTCAGCAGCCACAGCCACCACCAGCGCAGGCTGAAGATACGGCGGCGCCGTCCTTTGGAGGTATAACGTTTGGGCGTTCGAAGGTACATAAGCGTGTGCTCTGACTGCCATTTTGGTCGTTCGGTGGTTTCGTGCCTCAGCCCGCCGACCTTACCCGCTCCCGGCATCCTCGTCAACCGTCTCCGGCGTAGGCTCAAGGGGGCCGGCTTCGTCGGCGCTGTCGACGTCACACAGCCGCAGCCCCTGCCGCACGAAGCCCAGGATTTGCTCGGACTGGGTGCGCTCCAGCGATTCCTGCAGGACCGGCACGGCCAGGTCGCAGCGGTCCAGGTAGTAGTAGGCCAGGCCGCGCTGGTACCAGCAGAAGATGTCGTCCGAGCCGAGGGCGATGCACTGCTCGTAGGCGTCCACCGCCCGCTGGAAGTCGCTCTGCATGTAATAGACCTGTCCCGCCGCCCGCCAGGCCGGCGTGTATGAGGGGTCGATGGTGAGCGCCTGCTCGCAGTAGTTCTGGGCGCGGGCCGGCTCGCGCAGGCCGTAGTAGGTCTCGCACAGGCGCAGCAGGGCGCGGGTGTGGTTGGGATTCAGGGCCAGCACGGCCTCGTAGGCGTAGATGGCGTCGGTTACCTGCTGCAGGGCGCGGTAGGTCAGCGCCAGCTCGAAGTACAGGAAGTCCAGCGTCGGTTGCAGCTCGATGGCGGCTTCCAGGGCCTGGGCGGCCTGCTCCCGCGCCCCGACCCAGCTCAGGGCGTAGGCGTAAGCCCGGTAGGCGTCCACGCTGTTGGGGTCCAGGGTGACGGCCTGCTCGGCCACTTCGACGGCCTGTTCCCAGCGCCCCAGGTCGGCGTAGACCCAGGCCAGCGCGGCGTAGGTCAGGCTGAAGGTGGAGCCGTTTTCCATCTGAACCAGCCCCACGGCCAGCGCCTCGTCCAGCCGGTCCGACTGGTAGAGGGCCATCGTTTGCAGGCCGGGGCTGCGCGCGTCGGCGGGGTCCAGGCTGGCGATCTGATCGGCGGCGGCCAGGGCCGTTTCGTTCTCGCCCAGCAGCAGCAGGACGTGCCCGTATTCGTACCACATATTGGCATCTGCTGGCTGGATCGCCACCGCTGCCGCGAAGCCGTCGGCTGACGCTTGCAGGTCGCCGTTTATGTAATCGAGATAGGCCGCCTGGGCCAGGACCGGGGCGGCGGTGGTCGGGGTGGGCGGATCGCCCAGCAGGGTCGCCACCTGACCCGCGATCCGGTCGAACTGCCAGACGACTACGGCCATGATCCCGATTACCAGCAGCAGCAAAAACAGCCAGCGGCGTGGGCGGCGGCGCTGCATCTTGCCAAAATGCAGGTTGGAACGGTCCCGCCGGATGTACATGGCTAGAAGATTCCAATCGGCGTGGGGGCCGGGGTGGGTGTGGGCGCGGTCGTGGGGACGATGTCGGGGCCGAAGTTTTCGTCATGCTCCACGCAGTTTTCTAACCCGGTCATGATGTTCCCCATGATGCCTTCGTCGGTGGTGTAGTTGACGGCTTCTTGCAGCAGCGGCACGCCCAGTTCACATTGCGCCATGAAGTAGTGGGCCAGCCCGCCCAGGTACCAGCATTCCACGTATTGGGAGCCGGAGAGATCGCGGCAAGTCTGGAAGGCTTCGATGGCGCTTTCGTAGTTGCGGCGGTTGTAGTAAATCTGGCCGACCTGCCGCCAGGCGCGGGCCAGGTCCGGGGCGCGGGCCAGCGCTTCCTCGCACCAGTACTGGGCGTAGTTGTCGATGCGCATCTTGAAGTAGGTTTCGCACAGGCGGACCATGGCCTGCACGTTGTCCGGGTTGCGTTCCAGCAGGAAATCATAGATGGCGACCATGGACGGCTCGCGCTCCAGCCCGGCGTAAGCGCCCGCCAGCTCGAAGTAGAGGAAGTCCAGGTTGGGGTGCACGGCGATGGCGGCTTCGTACTGCTGCACGGCCAGGTCGTTGCGCCCGATCCAGTTCAGGCTGAGGGCGTAGGCGCGGCGGGCGTCGATGTTGTTGGGGTCCAGCTCCACGGCGCGCGCGCCCAGTTCCTGCGCCCGGCCCCAGAAGCCGATGGCCCGGTAGGCGCCGGAGAGATAGGCGTAAGTCGGGGCGAAGTTGGGATCGAGGTCGAGGGCCTGCAGGCCGATGGGGATGGCTTCTTCCGCCCGGCCCAGGTAGTCCAGCGATACGGTCTTGAGGGCGTAGCCGCGCGGGTCGCCGGGGGCGGCGGCGATGGCCTGCTCGGCCACGGCCAGCGCTTCCTGGGATTTATCCTGCAAGATCAACATGCGCCCGTATTCAAAGAGATAATCGACGTTGGTGGGTTGCAACCGCATGGCTTCGCCAAGCTGTTCCTCCGCCAGGACGATGTCCCCGGCCAGGTAGGCGTCGTAGCCGCGCCGGGCCAGTTCCGGGGCGGAGGGGGTGGGCGGGGGCGGCTGGACGCGGGCCAGCACGGCCGGCTGGATGGCGTCGAACTGCCAGATCACGATGGCGATCAGGGCCATGGCGATCACCCACAGCAGGATCAGCAGGCTGCCGCCGCGCCGTCGCCGGCGGCCAAAGTGCAGGTTGGAGGTGTCCCGGTTGATGCGAATGCCGCGTCTCATATGCCTGTAAGCCTCAAAATGGTCGTTAGTGGTTGGTTATGGGTCTGCTTTATCTTCGAATGAACACTACAACATCGGCCATTGTCTCGGCTGTGCGTTCGGCGTGTAGTTTGACCAACGCGCGCACCCAATCACCGATGCCGGTTTGACCTTGAATGGCAAAGGCGATACCAGCATGCTCAACGCCACTGGCCGCCAGCCGTAAAAAATCTTGATCCTGCGTGCATAACACCCGACCCATCGAAAGAGCACGAGTTAGATGGGTTGGATCATCATCACCCAGGTGACCGACGTCACGCACGGTTAACACGTCAACACCTCGCAGGCGCAGTTGATCGGCAATGGTAACCGGTAGCTGTTCATCCAGGTAGAAGCGCACTTCACTCATGGTTCAACTGTTTGAGGAGCGTTTCGGCTTCCTCGCGGTTGGCCTGGATTTCCCGATCAATTGCGGTCTTGTGTGCGTAGTAATAAGCCAGGGCGGCATGAACCTGTGCTAATGTCAGGCCAAGCTGTGCAGCCAGTTCATCAGACGTCATACCCTGGAAATTGGTATAAGCGGCGATATCTGACACCCGGATACCGGTACCGGCAATAATTGGGCGACCGCCGCGCACTTTCGGATCGGATACGATTGATTCGATAGTCAATATCTCGGCCATAAGAGTCCTCTAAGACGGGTTGGCTGAAGACAGTTATTCCCTCACAGGCAGATCGTACCATACAAAGCTTAGAAAATACTAAACCGCCAGGGGAACAGGTCGGCAGGCCCCCCGGCGGTGGATGTCTGGTGCGATTGATTCGGGCCGGATGATAACGCGGCCTGTGCTTCCTGGCAAATGGACGGTGGGCTTCCCCGACCTTACCAGGTCACATCATAGACGACGCGTTGTCTCCTGTCGTCGGGCATCGAGACGGTCACTCTAAGTGTGTCGTCATCGTTCCAATGCATGTAGATGGTGTAGATATTCGCCACGCCATCCCGCAGCACGGGCAGCGTCTCAAACGTCATTACGTCAAACAGTCTCTGATCCCTGAGCAGCCAGTAGCGCTCGTTGGGGGAATGCGACATAACATCTAGCCAGGCCCGAGGTGATGTGTCATCCAATGAGATCGTGGCCGCCTGATAACCCCCCTCCTCACCGAATGTGATCCGGCGAACTGTCGGCGGGATCCAGACCGGTATATAGTCGTCGTCGACCTGAAGCCTGGTTCGTCCACCTCTGGTGTTAATTACAACGGTGCGATCATCCAGCCAGGTCACCGCGCCTTCGAAATAGGGCGCGAATGTATCGGCCAGGTAAACAAAATCCATATGCTGTACATCCAGCACCAGGAGTTGGACGTCGCTGCGCTCACCGGTAGCCATAATCCGCCGGATATCGATCACACCGTCTGTCCCCAGCAGCAGCACCACGTAGCGCCCATCTGGCGACACGCTCAAAATGGATTCGATTTCTGCAGTAAAAATGCGGCCGAAATTCGGCACTGGATTGTTGGTATCTAGAATGTAGAGGTTGGATTCTGCTGCGTTCTCCTCGTCAATCGTCAAAAAGTAGATCGTGCTGCCTTGTTTGTAGTAGAGCTGTTGTAGGAGGAAATCCGTAACAATGGGCAGACACTCGTAGCCGACCTCATGTGTGGCCGACCACCGGGTGTCGTGGACGGTCAGCGTGCAGGGGTAGTGTTCGGGTGGCCGGGACCCAAACATGGCTACCGCGTATTCGTAGGAATAAAGCGCAACAAGGCGCGGCAGGTCTGTCACTTCCAACGTCCTGCCATACCAGCCGCGTGCGATCCGGGTGACCGAATCCGGCTGCGTCACGTCAAATGCGTAGTAGCTCCCCCCCGGCCAGTCGCGGAAGCTATCGCCCGTACTCAGCAGCCCCTGCGTATCGCTGAACCAGTCACAAACACTCGCCCAACCATCCAGGTAGCCATTACCCAATATACCTAACTCAATGCGCTGCCCGCTTTCCAGGGTGTAAGCCCAGACCCGGAACTGGCGCCCGTTCTCCACGTATTCTTTCCCGATCAACACCAACTGCGTGTCATCCGGCGATGGAAAGACACCCCAGTCATAAAAACCTTCCGGTAGGATACTGAGCAGTTCTCCGGTGTGGGAATGGCAGATTACCGGTGTTTCGTCGTCCCAATCGTAGGGGGGGATCATCCACTCGCCAGCCTCTGCCGGAACCTGCAGGACGTTTCCCTCACAGACAGTAGGTGGTTCGCTGTAAACACCGGTGTCCGGGTTAAGCAGTATTACATCACCGGGAAAAGGCCGTTCCCAAGGCTCACGATTAAGCCGCAGACGGATCATACCGTCAGGCAGGAGCCGGGCATCATAAGCTAAAGACACATTATCCGGGTAAGGGTATGTCGTCCAGGTATCATCCGCGGTGTTGTATACCCGGATCACGTGCGTATCGTTGTCAGCGCTAACAGGCGGGATTGGATCAGGTTCTTCTTCATACACGGTCCAGGATACGCCTTCGGCGAAGATATCCGCCGGGTCGGGGGGCCAAACGGGCGGCGGCCCTTGCGCCTGAAGTGCCGCAGGCATGAGCAAGACCACGATCAAACCACTGAACAGCGCGAGCAGCCTTTTCACCTGTTCCCTCCGATCACACCAACGCTAAGGTAGTTTAAGTTTAGCGCTAAAACTTCTCGCAGGATCACAGCGTAGGCTGACCGCCGCCAAAGCGGATGAAAGCAGGTGGTTTTTATCAGTGGGCGACGCGGACTCTGATGAGTCTGTATCGGTCGTCCCTACTGACCCAACTCCGGCTGGTAGGCGAAGTGGATGTGCCCCAATTCCGGCGGGGGCAGGGGCGTGGGCGGGTCCACCCAGCGCACCGGGCGGATGAAGTGGCTATCCTTGGCCTGCCGCGCGATCAGGGTCAGGGCGTGCCGCCATTCCTGCTCCACGTAGCGGGAGGCGGCGCTGTGCTCCGACCAGAACAACTGGAAGATGTCGGCCCGCTCGATTAACCGCATCAGCGCCTCGTTCCAATCCTGGCCGCTGCGCAGGGTGGTGGCGTCGCGCAGGTAGTCGTGGCCCAGGGTTTTGACGGCAGCCTCGACGCGCTCGACGATGCGGGTGTCCTGGTGGCTGTAGGAGCAGAAGATGGCCTGGTAGGGTTTGGCGGCCTGCTCCACCACCTCAGAGTCGGCGGCGGCCCGGCTGACGGTGATCAGCAGCGGCACGTCGGCCACGATCACGCCTTCCACGGTGAAGGTGACGAAACCCACGTGCGAGCTATCGAGGGCGGCGTCGACGGCGCGCAGCTTAAAGTCGAAGCGGTGCCAGTCCTCGTAGAAGCCCACGCTGGCGCTGGGCGGGTTGAACTGGAAGCCGGGCAGGTGCGGGGTAGCCGTGATCAGTGTGCCCTGCTGCACGGTCTGGCGGGCCTGGCGGCGCGAGGCGGCGTAGGAGTCCGTCCGGGGGCCAAGCTGCGCCTGTACATCCGTCTGGACGGCCTTGGCAGCCCACTCCCGGAAGAGATACGCATAGAGCGGCTGCCACTCGCCCGGCCTGACCTGCCGGGGGTAATGGGCCGAAAACTGGACCGGGGCCGGGGTCGCAGGGCTGCCCAGCACCCTGGCGATCACCTCTTCGGCCAGGCGCTGCCGCTCGCCGCGGGCCAGGGTGACGCCGGCATCCAGCAGGGCGGTGGCGAACATGCCTTCCAGGAAGATGCGTTTGGCGGTCTCGGTGCGCAGCGGCGTGGAGGCCGAGGCCAGTTCCAGCTGCAGGTATTCCGCCAGGGCAGCCACCAGTTTGGCCCACGCGTTGACGCCGGAAGTGTCGATGTGCTCTGCAGCGGTCTGGCGGCGTCTGCTACCGGCAGCGGGTTGTTCCTCGGCGGCGGGTTGGGCGGCGGGCGCCCCCCCGTATGCCTTGTCCGTGCTGACTTCGATCCTATCACCTTTCGCGTCCACGCCGACGATGGTAGGCTCGTCCGCTTCGGCCCTGCGCCGGACGCCGCGCTCTAAGCGTCCCGACGTGCCCGGCGAACCGGGGGCCGGGCGCGAGTCGACATCGCGGCTGGGCGGAGCCGGCTCCGGCGTGGGATCGAGCATCCAGTCCAGCGGATCGTCCGGTGGTTGGGCGTCGGCGGGCTGCGGTGGCGCTGCTGGCGCGGTGGTCGGTTTCTCCCCGGCGATCATTTCTTCCGCCTCTTCCGCCTCTTCTGCCAGCCAATCGAAGTCGTCGGCGGGTTCCAGCTCAGATTCGGCCAGCCAGTCGGGCAGGTCCTCGGTGGATGCCAGTTTCGGTTCCGGCGCGGCGGCCAGTTCTTCCGCTTCCTCACGGACCAGGTCCAGCAGGTCCTCGTCGACAGGCTGGTCCTCCGGGGTCAGGTCGGCCAACTCGGCCACGACGATGGGTTCGGGGACATCACCGCCACGGCCCGACGGCGCGTCTGCTTTGGGTTCGGGTGCGGGTTCCGGCGCGGATTCAGGCGCGGATTCCGCGGGGCTGAACGAACCGGTCGAGGTGGTTGGCGCGGGCGCGTCGGCCGGCGATTCAGGGTCACCGCCAATCATCCCGAAGCCGTCCGCGTCTTGCCCGGCTTCGCTTTCCCTGGCGGCCCGTTCGCGGGAGGGGCGGCGCGGCGCGGGGGGCGGTCCGGCCTCTTCCTTTTTCTTCTCGGCTTTGGCGGAATCCACCCTCATTTCATCCAGCGGCCGGTAACCCACGCCGCCGGTCTGGGTTGGTGAGGGGGCAGGCGGGGCCTGGGGCTGCGCCAGGACTTCATCAGGCGGGGTTATCTGCGACAGCCGTTCGATGTCGTCGGGTCGCCCGCGGCGGGCCAGCCACACGAGCACCAGCGCGCCCACCACGATCGCTACGAGGCCGATCAGCACGATCAGTATGATGTTTAGAACCGGGTCCATGCCACCTGCTCCTACTTTGCCGGGTAATGGCCGTTGATGACGGGCGCTGGCTGGTAAGGCGGGCGCGGCCTCAGCCTCAGCGGCGGCTTCTCAGCCTCAGCGGCGGCCTCTCAGCCGCCGGCGTCGAGCGCCCGGGCGACGTCGGCGCCGGCCTGCCGAATCAGGTCGGCCAGCCGGTCCAGGTCCTCGTCCTTGTACATGCCATAGCGAATCCGCCGGTCCACGTAGATGATGCCCAGGAAGACGCCCGGCGTGGCCAGGGGCAGGCACAGGATGCTGCGCAGGGCATAGGCGGCGATGCTGCCGGCGCTGGTGAAGCGGGGATCGTGCTGCGCGTTGGTGGTGACCAGCGGCTCCCCGCTGCTGGCGACGCGGTTGACCACGTTGCGGGTGGCGATATACGCGTCTTTTTGCAGGTCTTCGTAATCAATCTCGTGGGCGGCCCGGACCTGAAGCGTGTCACCGCCTTCGAACAGGGCCAGGTAGCCGCGCTCGGCGTTCGTCCGTTTGATTACGGCCTGTAATATGTCATCCACCAGGCCATCCAGACCTGGCGCTTGGTTGGGCAGTTCAGGGGTCATGTGGCCTCCTTCGCCGGTTGTAGAAGGTCGCCCCGCGCGCGGTCAAGCGCTGCCTGAGGGCGCATCCTGCCCCCATTATAGCGGAAGGACAGGCCGCTGGCCTGCCCTTTTTTTGAGGTGCTGGAAAAGCATCGGCGGCTGAAAACCGGCGGCGCCCTCACACGCCGGGCACGGCGAAGCCGTAATCCGACGCTTCCGCTGTGGTCAGGTGGTAGACTTGCTCGGCCGCCAGTCCGTCCTGGAAACGGGCCAGCCGTTCCATCTCGTCTTCCAGGGCGGTGATGCGCCGGCAAAGCTCGGCGATCTGTGCGCGCTCGGACGGGGTGAACTCTTCCTGCCCACGCAGCAGCAGGCCAGGATCGAGGCGGCAGTCGCGCATTTTGTGCGGGTCCTGCACCAGGGCGTCGATGGCGCGGTTGCGCCGCTCGATCTGCCTCTGGAGCTGGCCGAGGCGATAGGCGACCGCCGCTTTGATCTCGCGTCCGCTCTTTTGAACCCGTTGGTTGTTCATGAGCTCCCCCGCGTGAACAAAAATGAATCTGTTACCCCTAGCATAACAAAAAACAGGTTTTGAAGGCGTAAAGAATTGTTAAGACGGTTTTACGCCTGGAATGGGTCCGGACAGGGCGAAATAGCGGCAGGGAAACACACAAACGTTTCATTCTGGTTATAGAATAGTTTTAAATTGATTTGGATGCAAGTGGCTGATAGGCGGGGGGCATTCCAGATTTGGGGCAGGATTCGTATTGGTACGGATAACAAGCGCCATTTTCAGGACGTTGTTCGCTGAATTCATGGCAAATCCTCGTTCAGGCTGATAAGTTGCCCCCATAGTGGAATGCACCCAACGAGGCGGCCCGCAGACCGCCTCCTGATTCAATCCTTGCTGTGTTATCCCCGCGTGGTCCGCGCCCGACCTCAGGCGGTGCCTTCCGCCATACGGACGGCGTCGACCTGCTTCTGCCGCTGCTCGATGCGCACGCCCCACAGGCCCAGCAGCACGGTCAGGCTCATCATCACCGCCAGCGCGAGCATGGTATCGGCGGTGCCGCTGGCGATGGCCGCCGGGGGAGCGGCGCTGGCGTCGGCGATGGTCGCGGCCACTTCCGGCGGGACGGCGGCCAGGGTCCGCGTGCCCCACAGCGCGCCCACCGCCGCGATGCCGATGAGCTGGCCCATGTTGCGCGTCAGGGCCAGGAAGCCGGAGGCCAGTCCCAGCCGTTCCTGGGGCACGCTGCCCATCACGGCGCTGTTGTTGGGCGATTGGAACAGGCCGATGCCGATCCCGGTCGGCGCGATCAGCAGGGCGAACAGGACCGGCGACATCTCCAGCGAGAGCAGCGCGCCCACCAGCCCGTAGCCGAGCGCGCTCACCACCAGCCCCAGCAGCGAGATGCGCATGCTGCCCACCCGGTCGGAGAGCCAGCCGGCCAGCGGCGCCACCAGCGCGATCCCCAGCGGCCAGATGCCCAGGATAAGGCCGATATCGGTCACCCGCATGCCCTGCCCCTGTTCCAGGAAAAAGGGGATCACCAGGCGGCTGGCGATGGCGATGAAGACCAGCACGGCCAGCACCAGGCTGATGGCAAACTGCGGGTTGAGGAACAGCCGCAGGTCGACCATGGGCTGCTCCACCCGCAGCTCGATGACCATGAAACAGCCCAGGGCCAGCAGGCCAAAGGCCAGCAGGACGAGCGTTTTGGGGTCGCCCCAACCCCACTCCTGGCCGTAGTTCAGGGCGATCATGAGCGCGCCCAGGCTGAGGCCCAGCGCTACCGCGCCCAGCAGATCGAAGCGCTGCCCCGGCCGCCGGCTGCCGGCTGGCACGAAGCGCCGCACCATAAACAGCCCGAGCAGGGCGATTGGCACGTTGACGTAAAAGATGAAGCGCCAGCCCACGTTGTCGATCAGGAGGCCGCCCAGCACCGGCCCGGTCAGGATGCCCGCCGAGACCAGCAGCCCGCCGAACCCCAGCGCCTGGCCGCGCTCGCTGGCCGGGAAGGCTTCGGTGATGATGGCCGTGCCCAGCGCCTGCATCATGGCCGCGCCGACGGCCTGGAAGACGCGGAACAGGATCAGTGTGTCTACGTTGGGGGCCAGCCCGCACAGCGCCGACGACAGGCCGAACAGGGCCATGCCGGCCAGGTAGGGGCGTTTTTTGCCGATCATGTCGCCCAGGCGGCCCATGCTCAGCAGCAGCACGGTCACCGTCAGCAGGTAGACGAGCGTCACCAATTGGATGGCGGGGAAGGTGGTGTTGAGCTGGTGGACCAGCGTCGGCAGGGCCACGGTGACGATGGTGCCGTCGATGGTGGCCAGGAAGGTGCCCATGCCGATGCTGAGCAGGATGATCCATTTTTTGCTGTAGTCGGGCTGGGGGGCGCTGTCCGGCAGGGCCGGGGCGGTGTGAGAAGCAGTGCTCATGGGCGGTCCTGTTCTGGCGGGTGGCGGATGCGGGTAATGGGGTCAAGGATCGCGCGGATGGCCGATTCTGTCAACCGGGTGGTGGTTGGTTCTTGGTAATTGTTGTAGGGGCGAGTCGCCGACTCGCCGGTTGCCGGTCGGACGTGGCTGGCGTATCGTTGGGGGGCAAAACGGTGAGCAATCGCGGCGTCGCGTTCAAACCATTACGCCAGGGGATTAGGGCGGTGGCGCATCCCACCAGTCCCAGTCAAACTAACAACCAATCACCAAAAACTAACCACTGCTACGGCAAAGGCGGCCCAAATGCTGACCCCAGGACCAGCATCGCCACCAGGGTGACGGCGATCCACAGGAGCACCAGTGTGATGATAATATAGATGATCTTCCGCAACCGTGACACGCGATCCTCCCCCTAACCAGTCACCCAAAACCAACAACCATTGGGCGCAGCCAGCGGCGCAGTCGGGCGTAACATGTTACGCCCCTACGCGCATTACCGCACCATGAACACCCGGTAGGAGGTGGTCGAGGTCTGGCCGGTCTCGGTGGTGCAGGGCGTGGCCGAGAGTCCGGCGCTGCGCGGACTGCGGCCCGGAATCTCCACGAAGTAGGTGCGGTTGGCGTCCATCTGGAAGTCGGCGTAGCCCTCGCCGCGCTCCGGTTTGAGGCCCGTATAGAAGCGGTCGGCGCCGCCTTCCCACGAGACCTCCACCGGGACGCCCGGCAACTGCACGTTGCCCACCTGCTGCACGAAAATCTCGATCAGGCCGGGCTGGGCCACGCTGCAAAAGGTGCGGATGGGCAGCACGATCGAGAACTCGTCCGGCTGCGGGACCGGGCTGGGCGTGCGGGTCGGGGCCACGGTGCCCGGGGTGAGGTTGAGCGGCGTGTTGGGGGTGGGCGTCTTGCTGGCCGGCGGCGTCAGCGAGGGCGTGAGCAGGAGGGCGGTCGGCAGCGGCGTGGTCGTGTCTTCGGCCAGCGCGAACAGGTCGCTGGCGTCGGCGCAGCCGCTGCGTCCCTGGGGGCCGTAGAGGGCGATCATGGCCTCGATGGCGTTGCGCTCGCTGGTGGTCTCCACCCCTTCGCGGAACATGTCGCAGGCGGTATCGGCCAGCGCTTGCAGCGGGTCGCCCGGCAGGCGCAGATCGACCAGCCGGTCTATCGCCTGGCGCAGGTCGCCGTCGGCGCGGTAGGACAGGCTGATGGCGGTCAGGTACTGGCGGCGGGCCGCGGCGCTCAACTGCCAGGGCTGCGTATCGAACTCCGTGACGGGGTCGATTTCCCAGGTATACACCAGTCCCAGCGCCAGGCCGATGGCCGCCCCCAGCAGCAGCATTACCCAGGAGATTCGGAACCGTCTGACCATAATCTGCCTGTCTTTCCGTTCACGAGTAAACCATCACGGCAGGGGCGATAGACGCCGCTCGCGTCCGGCCTCGCCCCCACGGATGCGGGTCGATGGGTTTATGACGATGGCGCCAAACGGTAGGCTTCCATGATGGGCGTGAGGCGGCCCATCGCCTCGGCCAGGGCCACCAGGTGCTGGATATCCACCAGGCTGAGGCCCTGCGAGATGAAGCGCTCGGTGATCGCCTGCACGTAGGCCGGCACGTTGGTCACGTTGAGCAGCCGCAGCCGCTCGACCGCGCCTTGCAGGTCGCCGTCGCCCACGTAACCGTAGGCGATCATGACGGTGTATTCGTCGCGGTGTGCCTCGTTCAGGTAGCTGAGCGGGCTGTCCACGAATTCTACCGGGGCTTGCACCCAGCCGATGTACAGGCCAAGGCCGATGCCTGCTGCCAGGCCGATTGCCAATGATATCAAAACCCGCGCCATACGTCCTCACTTCGATGTGACAATACCAATACCCGCGCGACCAGCCGGCCACGCGCGCGTTCAGCCACGCGCGCGTGCAATCACGCGCCCCCTATTTTATCAGGTTTTCGGCCCGACGACCCGGTCCAGGGTGATCACGTCTCCGCGGCGGGAGATGCACACGTTGCGGCGGTTGGCGAGGGTCCAGCGCAGGCCCAGTTGATCGCTGGCGCGGCAGAAGATACGCCGCACGCCGGGCGACTCGTTGGCGAACAGGTAGCGCGGATAATTCTTGCCCTTGACCACGTTGCGCGAGCGCGAGCCATCCGAGTGGTACAGGCCGCGCCACAGGTCCAGCGGATAGGCGTCGGCCAGCCGCTGCTGCCACGCTTCCAGCGCGATGGCCCGTGTGTGCTTCATGCCCGGTCCGTGCTGCGGGAACAGGACCGGCCAGTGTTTGTAGTAGCAATAAACCTCTACACAGCCTTGCTTGTTCACAATGCCGACCTTGTGATCCGGCAGCAGCACTTGAATGCTGTTCAGGCAGGCGTCGATGATGCCGGGGTACTTTTTGTCGAGGAATACGCGCAGTTTGTGTACGTGATGGCTTCGGGAGAGGGTGCCGTCGCCCAGGTACAGGCCCAGCAAATAGATATAAGCCTGGTGAACCGGCGCTGCACGGCTTTCCAACCAGGGGACGATAGAATTGGCGTCCGCCTGGCCCTTCAGCGCTTTGTCTCGGTAAGCGGCGGTCAGGCCGTCCACGCTGCCGTAGCGGTTGATGCAGTCTCGCACGGTGGCCCGGTTGATGCCGGTGATCCGGGCGATGCCCTTTTTGCTCTCGCCCGCCGCCCACAGTTCGAGTATCCGGCGGTATTCGTCATAGCTGCGCATAGGATGTCCTCTCAAGTCTGCACCCATTAATAATACAAGTCGGCGTGAGAGGCAAAAAAAGCCAGGTATTCAACCTGACTTGGTTTGTGCCGGAGGTGGGAGTCGAACCCACATGCCCGTAAGAGCAATCGCTTTTGAGGCGATCGTGTAAACCGTTCCACCACTCCGGCTTTGGCACGCTTATGATAGCACAAAAGCACCCGCCCGAAAAGACCGGTTTACGTGTCGTCGTCCAGCGTCGCCGCCCAGGCCCGGACCAGCCGCCGCGTGCTCTCGAAGGCCATCTCCGGCAGGTCGTCCGCCCGGAACCAGCCAACTTCTTCCGCATCGTCCTGGGGTTGCAGCGCCCCGCCGGTGATCTCGCCCGCATAGACCACGATGATGCTCGCGCCCGGCGCCCGCGTGCTGTGGAAGACGTCCACCAGCCGCGTGATGCGCACCTCCAGGCCGGTCTCTTCTCGCACCTCGCGGATGGCCGTCTGGCGGGGGTCTTCGCGCGCGTCGACGAAGCCCGCCGGCAGCGCCCACTTGCCGCGCTCCGGCTCCACGCCGCGTTTGATGAGCAGGATGCGGCGTTCGCCCTGGCAATCGCCGCCGTCGTTCTCCTCGATGAAAACCGCCGCCGCCACCTTGGGATCGTAAAAGTGCACGTAGCGGCAGTCCGGGCAGACGGGGCGCACCTCCCCGAAGCGTTCCTGCCGGGTGAGCTTCGCGCCGCAGCGGGGGCAGTAATTGACGGGCGAGATTTCGGCCATGCGTCGGGTTTACTCCGGTGATGGGACTTGAACCAGGAAGGCGATCATAGCCCACTTTGCCGGCTTTCTCAAGCAGGAAACGTTGAAGGCGTGCGTAGAGGGTGTGCGTTCAGACGGCGCGGCGGCTCAGCGCGTATAACATGGCCGCCAGCGCCAGCAGGACCAGGCTCGCGCCGACCAGGAGGCCGGGTTCCAGCGCGAAGGGCAGCGGCGCTTCCCGGCGCTGTTCTTCGGCGGCGGGTGGTTCGGCCAGGACCTCGGCCAGGGCCGTCGCCGTGGCGGCCATGTGCTGCCGGTCGACGTCCTGCGCCGTGGCCGATTCCCGCCCGGCGGCGAGCACCTCGTCGGCGGCATCTGCCGCGGCATCTGCCGCGGAATCGGCCAGCGCGGCCAGGGTGGCCGGGACGGCGGTGGCCGTGGGGGGGGGCGTGCCGGTCGGCAGCGGCGTGAAGGTGCCGGTGGGGGCCGCGGCCAGCATGGTCGGGGCCGGCGGTGGTACGATGCCGGCCGGCGGTGGTACGATGCCAGCCGGCGTCGGTTCCGTGCCGCCGCCCAACCCGTAGGCGGTGGCCGGCCCGGGAGTCGGCGGTTTCGGGGCCCCGCCGCTGCCCACGCCGGGCATGGGCGGGCTGGCGCCAGTGTCCGGTTGGGCTGGCGGGGCGACAAACGCGTCAGGCGGTGCGCCGCCGGGTTCCGGTGCTGTCAGAGTCGGCACCGCCGGCAGGGGGGTATCTTGGTCGGCCAGCATCCCCTCGGCGGCGTTGGCCGCGGCTTCCCCGTCAGACGGTTCTTCTTCGGCGGCCGAGGCCGCTTCCACGGCGACCGCGCCCGGCAGGGGAGTCTGCACGTCCCGCGTGCCGGAGTCCGCCTCCTGGACTTCGTCAGCGGCGGCTGCTTGCGGGGCCATCTCCTGGACGTCGCCGGTCGGCATGATGTAACCCGTCTCCGTCTGGGGGATGGCGGTCTGTGCCGACAGCGGCTCCTGCGTCGGCAGCGGCCTTTGCGTGGGTAGTGGGGTGGGCGTGGCGATCGCGGCGACCGGCGTGCCCCGTTCGGCGAAGAAGCCGTCGGCGGTGAGAGCCACGCCCACCGCCTGCGGCGCGGTCTGTTCCAGCAGGTGGTCGCCCAGGCTGGACTGTGAGTTGCGCAGGATGCCGAAGATGCCTACGACCAGCGTGATGGCGGCGGCCACGGCGCTGAGGGCGCTGCTCCAGCGGTAAACGCGGCGGGCGCGCGTCGGGCGGCGGACCGACCGCCCGTAGATCGCCGGGTCCAGCCGGAAGTCGCGCGGGGCGCGTAAGGCCGGCACTGACCGGACCAGCATCACCACCTCGCGCAGCGCTTCCAGTTCGGCGCGCAGGTCGGCGTCGGCGGCCAGCCGCCGTTCCAGGGCGGCCCGCTGCGGCGGCGGCAGTTCGTTATCCAGGTAGGCCGATAATTGTTCCAGATCGGCTTGGCTCAAGTTCGACATGATACGGCACAATTCTCGCTCATCAGGCGTCCGGGAAAATGCTGTGGGCGCGCCCCCGTCGGTATGCCCCCCACGCGGCGCGTCCCTGGCCTGAACGTTACTCTATAGACGATAGCGGGCCGGCAAAAGTTCCCCCAGCCCGCCCAGGCAGTCGCGCAGCCGGGCGCGGGCGCGGCTCAGGCGCGATTTGACCGTGCCCAGCTCCAGGCCGATGGCCGCCGCGATGCTCTGGTAATCGAGGTCTTCCACGTCCCGCAGCACGACCAGCGTCCGGTGCTCTGGCGACAGGGCGCGAATGCAGTCTTCGATGGCCCGGCTCAACTCCATGCGCTGGGCGTGATCCTCCGGGCTTTCGGACTGGCTGACCAATTGGGGCGGCGGGTCGGCCGATTCTGGGGCGAGGTCTTCCAGCGAATCGGCGGGACGGCGCTTGCGGCGGCGCAGCTCGTCGTAGCAGGCGTTGGTCACGATGCGGTACAGCCAGCTTTTGAACTGGCCGCCCC
>DAOUEM010000541.1:0-9392 GCA_034430555.1 Anaerolineae bacterium
GCGATTTCGGAGCGTGCATCAACCTGCCCGACTTCACCCAGGCCACCGAACCCGATGCCTTCAACACCGTCTTCACCGTGCCCGGCCTGTTTTCCATCAACTTCGCCGAATACCTGCTGCCCCTCGATACCCTGCCCGACTCGGGCGATACCCTCTACGCGGCCATGATCGCGCTGCTGGACACGGTCCATGCCGGCGACTACACCCGCATCACCTTCGAGCATGATACCTACCTCTCGGCGGCGGTCGAATTCACATTAGATGAACAGCGTATGTTCGGCATGATATACCGCAGCCTGGACGACCGGCTGTTTTTCCTGTTCGCGGATAAGGTGGAGGGCTTCGACATGCTGGCCATCGGGCGGGCCATCTTCCCCGCCGACGGAGACTGCGCCGCGGTCGAAGGGGCGGCGGTTCCACCAGTAACGGTGACAGAGGTCTACGGGCGCATCAACCGCAACACCACCTGGCGCGGTGAGATTCACGTGATCGGAGACATCCGGGTTGAGCAGAATGTCACACTGACTATCGAGCCGGGCACGGTGGTGCGCGTCGCGGCGCACAGCGATGTACAAAACCTCAGTGACTTCCCCGTTCACCAGTTGGCGGGTATCAATCCCGGACCAGGTGATGTGAACGGCGTATCATCCGGTGAACCCCTTTGGGATGAGCCAAACCACATTTCTATCAAAGTTTACGGGACGCTGCAGGCGATTGGTACAGAGGAACAGCGCATCGTCATCACCTCGGACAGCCCTGCACCGGGACCAAGTGACTGGAACGTGCTCGAAATCCATAACGGCACTGTTTCCTACGCCATCGTGGAGTATCATCGCATTTTGCAGGGCTTTGACGGCGTGGTCATCAGCCACAATATCCTGCGGTACAGTGGCGAGCAGGGTGCCGGAGCCGGTCAAAATGCCTCGCCGATCATCGAGTACAACGAAATCTCTTTTGTGGGTCACGAATTGGTCTATGTAGATGGTGGATCACCCATCGTCCGCAACAATGTGCTCGGCCCCAATCCATTTGAGTACGGCGCTGGGATTCAACCTTCAGGGACCGGTGGAATCGGCATCGCGTTGATCAGCGGCGCTGCTCAGATCACAGGTAATACGATTATAGGGTGCCGCGAAGGGATTCTTCTTGAATCGCCGCCAGCCCCTGGACTGGTGTTAGAAGGGAATACATTTGAGGGGAACGCCATCGACATCGAACATCGCTACTAAACACTATCCGTACCTTCTTCGACAAGGAGCAACTCTGTGACTCGCTTGCATCGCCGTTTTATCCTCACCAGCCTGCTGCTGTTGATCCTGCCTCCGGCGATTCTGCCGGCGGCGGCTCAGGGCGGGCCGGGCACCACCGACTTCGCCATCCGCGATTTCGGAGCGTGCATCAACCTGCCCGACTTCACCCAGGCCACCGAACCCGATGCCTTCAACACCGTCTTCACCGTGCCCGGCCTGTTTTCCATCAACTTCGCCGAATACCTGCTGCCGCTGGACAGCCTGCCCGCCTCGGGCGATACCCTCTACGCGGCCATGATCGCGCTGCTGGACACGGTCCATGCCGGCGACTACACCCGCATCACCTTCGAGCATGACACCTACCTCTCGGCGGCGGTCGAATTCACATTAGATGAACAGCGTATGTTCGGCATGATATACCGCAGCCTGGACGACCGGCTGTTTTTCCTGTTCGCGGACAAGGTGGAGGGCTTCGACATGCTGGCCATCGGGCGCGCCATCTTCCCCGCCGATGGCGACTGCGCGGCGGTCGAGGGGGCGGCGGTTCCACCAGTAACGGTGACAGAGGTCTACGGGCACATCGAGCGCAACACAACCTGGCGCGGTGAGATTCACGTCATCGGCGACGTGAAGGTCGAATCAGGCGTGACGCTGACCATTGAGCCGGGTACCATCGTGCGTGTGGCGGCGCACAGCGACGTGCAGAACATCCCGCTGCAATACGATGGCTATGAGTCTGAATTGCAGGCCGGGATCAATACCGGCCCAGAGGTCAATGGGGTTGGCCCTGGCGAGCCATTCCGTGATGAAAATAACCACACGTCTATCTACGTTTTTGGCACCCTGGACGCCGTGGGCACCCCGGAGCAGATGATCCACATCGTCTCGGACAGCCCTACACCCGGTATCTGGGATTGGAACCGCCTTGAGATCAAAAACGGCATCCTGTCATATGCCCACGTGGAGAACTACCGCATGCTGGGCGGCGATGGTGACTTTACCATCAGTCACAGCATTTTGAGCAATGCCGGGGAGTTCGCTGTAGGAGCCGGCAGAGGAACGGTTATCATCGAGCACAACACCCTGTTTAACACCGGCCACGAACTGGTCATCGCTTGCGGCGCTTCCCAGGCCATCATTCGAGACAATCACATCGGCCCCAACCCCGGCAATATCGGCATCGCCATCTGTGGGGACAGTGCCCCACTGATCACCAACAACGTGATCGAGGGCACCTGGCACGGCATTCGCTTCATCAGCCCGCCGGTCGTGAGCGCCACGATTGAGGACAACACATTCATCAATAATGGGGAGGACATCGCCCACATTTATTAGCCAGACGACAGGGGCGATCTGCGGACTAAGCGCCGGATCGCCCCTGTTTTTGTTGTCAATCAGAGGGCTAGCGCCACTTACGTGAGGCGTTGGTGCTCATCTTCTCCAGGTAGGCGGCTTCCAGGTCCACGCCCAGGTAATTGGCCAGCTTGAGCAGGTAGGCCAGGATGTCGGCCATCTCCGCGCCGAAGTCTTCCAAGGGCGGCGGCGTGCCCTGGTCGCGCTTGGCCCCCCACTTCCTGGAAAGCAAACGCGCCAGTTCCCCGATCTCCTCCTGCAGCAGGATGAAGTTAAAAAACGGGTCGGGGTCGAACTGCTTGGCCACATCCAGCCATTCATGAAAATGCTGGAAGTCGCGCAGGCGGCGGTCACCGTCGGCCAGGGCAGGGGGCGGCTCGACGGGTGGGGTCGCTTCCGCGGCGGGAACGATACCGCCCGCCTCACCGTTGAAGCCGGGCAGCGATTCCTGGCGAGGCGCTTTGCCCAGCGCGCCCAACACCTGGGCGAAGACCTCCTGCTGATCATCCTCGTTGGCGACAAAATCCAGCCGGTTGGAGTCGAGCGTCAGGGCCGGGGCATCCCTGTAAGCGGCGAAAAAGGATTCGTAGGCGCGGCGCAGGCTGTCGATGTAGTCGCGCTCCATGCCGCGCTCGTAAGGACGGTCGCGCCGGGCGATGCGCTGCATCAGCACGTCGGTGTCGGCCCGCAGGTAGATCAACAGGTCGGGCGTCTCGATGCGTTCGGCCAGCGCCTGATGCACCCGCTCGTACATATCCAGCTCGTCCCCGGCCAAGTTCAGGCGGGCAAACAGCGCATCCTTGGCGAAGATGTAGTCGCTGATCAGGGGACGGGCGGCCATTTTGAGCGAGCGCTGCTGGTGGTAGCGGGACAGCAGGAAAAAAATTTGTGTCTGGAAGGCATAGCGCGCCCGGTCCTCGTAAAAGCTGCTGAGGAACGGGTTTTCCTCGAAGACTTCCAGCATGAGCTGCGCGCCAAGCTCGGATTGCAGCAAACGGGCCAGCGTGGTCTTGCCAACGCCGATCACGCCTTCAATCGCCACATAGGTCATCGGAACGATCTCCCGGTGGTGGGTAATGGGTGGTGGGACAGGTCGGGCCACAGTATACCACCGGGGCGAGGTTAATGGCCCAACCCCGGAGGTTTTTAAGCTAATCGGCGGCTTTAGAGACTGCCCATAGCCATCATCGGCCCCAGGAACGCGCTCAGCAGCAGCGAGAATGCCATGCCGATGATGATGCCCAGGATAATTGGACCGATGATCAGGGCGGCGCAGCCCTGCCACAGTTCGATGTTGTGCAGGTCGGCCAGCTTCTGCCCCATCCAGAAGGAGCCGCCAAAAACGGCCACCAACGCGATCAGGGGACCAGCACAGGCCAGGCTGGGATCGATCGCCGGCAGCACCAGCGCCCCGAACGACAATGCGACCATGCCCGTCTGGATGGGGATCAGGGTGTGGTAGGTCTGGCGCAGCGTGGCCTCGCCGATGAAAAACTTGACCATAAAGTGCACCGCGCCGAGGCTTAATAGAGTGGAGAGGGTGGAGATGGCGCCAAAAGTCGCGACGGGGATCAGCACCTGCCCGATGGGAATGGCGGCAAGCGGGTTGACTGCGTTGCCGATCAAGATTTCCACCAGGAATACGACGACCGTCACCACGAACATGATCGCCAGGTCGATGTTCACGTCGTTCCAGGTGACCACCTGGCGCGGTTTGCCGGTGCCGTCTTTGGCGGGGCGCGAGGTCCATCTGCCCCCGGACGAGGCACCACGGCCTTCACCCTCGCCGGTGTAGAGCTGGCGGCGCACCGGGTCGCACATGATATCCATCGCTTCGTGCGGGTCAACCTCCAGGATTTCGGCGGCCAGGTTGCGGGACGGGATGTCGTAGGACAGGTTGGGGTTGATCTCCAGGGCGCGGGCCAGCTCGGCGGCGGCTTTGAGCCGGTCGCCTTTAATCAGCAGGTCCAGGGCGCGGTTGTAGTAACCGGTGGCGCGGTCGATATCCCCTTGCGAGACCTTAACCTGGCCGCTTAAACCAGTGCCGTAGGACATATCCGTCGGCAGGCGGCTGGGGTCCTGCCAACCGGCAGCGGCGGCATCTTTGTCCACGTAGCCGCTGTAATCGGTATCCTCCGGCGCGTAAGGGTCGTACAGGCTGGACGACCGGGACGGCTCCGGGGTGGGGGGTGGGGCAGGCGACGACGCCGGCTGGGCAGAGCCTGCGCCCTGGGTTTGCTGGGTGATGTACCGCCCGGCTTTGTAGGCCAGGTCGCGAATCTCGGGTACCGGATCGTTTTTATAGAGGTAGGCCAGCGCCTTTAAGGCCTGCCGCTCTCTGGCTTTACCAAGAGCGATGATCGCCTGCCGTCGCTGCTCTGGATCGCTGCTCCGAAGCTGGTTGATAAGGGCTTGGCTCATGGATCAGACTCCTTGCTGCGGTCAAGGGATAGCCTGCCCTAATGCTACAACAGGCTGGCGTTCCGGGCTAATGCCATCAGGCAGTCGGGATCAGCCCGATCCGGCGTTCTATTATCGAGTTCATCGATAATTTTACGGTCTGCCGGGCTGCTGTTCATCATTAAAAAATTGTTTATAAATTGTCTTGATTTGCTCATTAATTGTACGAGCCGATATCAAAAGTACCAGAGTACTATAACATTGTCGCTGGCTCTATTTTACGATTTGACTGCATTCATTATTTATAAATTTTTTATGTTTACCGCTTACTATCGGCATATTCTTATGCTTTGCCGGCCTTATCCAGGGTTTCCCTGATACCGGTGGGAAGCGTAGCCACAGACCATTCATACCATTTTCTGAGGGTAGTTGTAGCGGAGTGAGCCCCATGAGCAAAAACTCGGCGGCCAAAAACAATTCCCAGTACGATCCTGATCAGTTCCTGCGCACCCGTATCCTGAAGGACTACGATGCTCCCCTGGCCCGTGACCGCCAGACCGGCCCCCTGGATTACGGGCTGGGCGCGCCGTGGGTCGTCGAACTGACCATTCACGGCACACCGATGACGGTCCGCATGGAGGTCAAAAACCGCATCATCGTCGGGCGGTCCGACGTCAACGACAACCTCTTCCCCGACCTGGACCTGACGCCCTATGGCGGGCTGCAACAAGGCGTTTCCCGTCAGCACGCGGCCATCATCGCCGAGACCGACCGCCTGCTGATCATCGACCTGGAAAGCACCAACGGCACCTTTGTCAACGGCGAGCGCCTCCAGGCCAACAAGCCGTTCCGCCTGCGCCATGGCGATGAGGTCCACATCGGCAAAATCGGCATCGACGTGCGCCTGGAGATCATCCCCAAGCACGAGGCCATCTTCCGGGGCCAACCGTGGGTGCACCTCCCGGAAAAAGTGCGGACCGCCGAGGGACAGCACATCCTGATCATCGAAGATAACCTGGAAGTCGCCGAGACGCTCAAGAGCTACCTCAACAGCACCGGGTACGAGGTCCAGATCGTGCGGACGGTGGACGCCGCCTACGAGGCTGTCAGCCAGGTCATCCCCAACGCCGTGATCGTCAACCTGGAGCTGGACGAGATCAACGGGCTGGCCTTCTGCCGCCACGTGCAGCGCCTGCCCAACAACACCCGCGTGCCGGTGATCGTCCTCAGCGAAAAGGCCGATAGCGATTATGTCGGCGCGGTGATGGCCGCCGGGCTGGACGTTTTTCTGGGCAAACCGGTGGGCATGGATGAATTGGTGCGCGTGATCGCCTCGGTCACGCAGAGTCACCTGGCCGACAGCAAGCTGTAATCCCGGCTGAAGCCGTACAGTCAACGTAAAAGGGCGACTACCAGGAAGTCCTGGAAACCGCCCTTTTACGTTCAGGAGAGGACGCCGCAGCGCCTAACCATCCCCCGGGGGCGCATCATGCGGCCGGTCTGCCCTGGCCCGGTCCCGCAGTCCGAGCACCGATCCCGCCTGCCGCAGCACCAGGCCGCCGACCAGCAGCGCCAGCCCCAGCACGGCCAGCAGCGTCAGTCCCACGTTCAACAACCTCGGCCCTAAATCCGCCGGCTGTTCCGCACCGGTGGGCGGGGCTAACTGCGGCGTCACGGAGACCGTCAGACCCGCCGACTGCGCCCGCACCCGGCCGCCGGGATCGAGCGCCAGCGCCGTGACCGTCACCGCACCGCTCAGCCCGCTGAGATCGGCGGTGGCGATCCAGTACCCATCCTGCCCGACAATCGAATTGCCCAGCAGGCTGCCCCGGCCATCCACCAGGCTGATGCTGTCGCCGGGCGCCCCTTGCCCGGTGAAAGTAACAGCCCCGGCAGCCACCGCCGTTCCGGCAGCGGGCGACAGAATGACCGGCGCCTGGGCGGTCGCAACCGGCACGGGCGTCGATAGCGGCGTCGGGGAGAGCGGCGTAGCGGAAAGCGCGACCGCCGTACTCGTCACCTGCGTAAGCAGCGGCGGCAACAGCGCGGCCTCGGTGGCGGCCAGGGTGGGCGCCGCCGTCGATGTTGCGGTAGGTGGATTGGTGAGGGCTGCCGTGGGCGCTGTCGTGGGCGCGATCAGGGCCTGCGCGGTGCCGGCCTCCTGGGAAGTGTCGGTTGGTGCCGCCGTTCCCGTGGGACGCGCCATCCTGGTGGGACGCGGTGTGCGCGTAACTGGGCGGGTCGCCGTGGCGGTCGGCGTGGCCGATGCCGTCACAGTCGCTGTAGCGGTCGCCGTGGCGGTCGCCGTGGCGGTCGCCGTGGCGGTCGGAGTCGCCGTTACCGTGGCCGTGAAAGTAGCCGTGGGCGTATCGGTCGGTGCCAGCATAAAAACGAAGCCCACCGGCGCGGCCTGGCTGGTATTGCCCTCGGCGTCGATGGCCACCGCGACCAGCGTGTGCTGTCCCACCGGCAGGCCGGTCAGGTCGATGCGCCAGCTCCCGTCCGGCCCTACGTCGACGGTGGCCGCTGGCGCGTCGTTATCATACAGAGTGATCGCCTGGCCCGGCAGGCCTGACCCGCTGACGGTAAACGGCATCCCGGCGAACAACCCGCTCAGGTCCAGCGGATCGATGAACGGCCTGGCGACCGGGCGCGGCGTGGCGGTCGGGGTACGCGTGCCGGTTGGTGTGTTTGTCGGGCTGGGTGTGCGGGAAGGCGTCGTTGTGGCGGTCGCTGTGGGCGTAGCCGTGGGCGTGGCCGTGGCGGTGGCGGTGGCAGACGGCGTCACGGTCGAGGAAGGCGTGACGGTGGCGGTCGGCGTGGGCGTCGCGGTGGGCCGCGCGAACAACAGGGCCGTCGAGGTCTCGCCGGCGGTGCTCTGCGCCACCCAGAAGATCGCTGCCAGCGCCGACAGCAGCAGCAGCCCGCCCAGCATGGTCAGGTCCACCCGCCCGACCAGGCGGCTCAGCCAGTTGCCGCCTTCTTCACTCACGAAATATCCTCCGCCTTATCATGGGTCGAGGCCCGCAGCCGGGCCTGTTCGATCCAGCTTTCCGCGTCGATGGCCCGCCAGCGCGGTACGTCGGCCAGGGTGCGCAGTTCCGCCGGGGTGAGCTTCGCCAACTGCTCGAAGGTGCGGATGCCGTGCTCCATCAGCAGCCCGGAAAACACCGGCCCGATCCCTTTGATGTCTTGCAGGCGATCCTGCACGACCAGTTTTTCCTGGTGGATGATCTCACGGATTCCGGTCTCCATCTTGCCCAGGGCATCCAGCATCTGGCTGTGGGTCTGCTGCCCGTCGATCACCTGCATGATCAACTGGCGCACCTCGGCCTGCTCCGCCTGGACCGCCTTGAGCGCCGCCCCCTGCTGGACAAGGGATTCGTGGGCCTGACCGTTGGTCTCCAGCGCGGAAACAAGCATGTGCAGTTCCTCCAGCGCGCCCTGCAAGCCGGCCTGAGTCTCGTCGATGTGCTCGCGCAGGTTGACCAGGACGGCGTTGTCCTGGGTCTGGCGGGTGTGGAGCGCCTGGAGCGCTTCTTCCTGCTGGCTGACGACGCTGCCGGTGTCGAGGGCGCTGGCGCTGACGGCCGTCAGCAGCGTATTGATCTCGGCCAGGCTGTTCTGCATGGCCGCCTGCCGCTCGCGTAATTCGGCCAGGGTCTCGTCGTCGCGGCGCTGGCCCTGCAAGGATTTGAGCGCGTCGCTTTGCTCAGTCAGGGTGGTGCTGGTGCTGAGGACTCCGTTGTTGAGAGCCGACAGCAGCCCATGGATGCCTTCCAATGCGGCATTATGCGCGTTCAACTGCTCGCGCAGGGCGGCCACGTCCGCATCAAACGAGGTATCACCGGCCTGGGCCAGGACATCGCGCAGCCCGCCGATCTCTGCCTGTAAACGGGACAGGGCGTCGACCTGTTCCACCTGGGCGGCCTGGAGCGCGGCCATGGTCTCCGGGTTCAGCCGGCCCGCGCCTTCCCCGGCGCGCACCTCGAAGCTGGTCGGCAGGCGAGAGAGCAGCGCGCTGTGTTTGATCAGCGAGTCATTTAAGGCCTGGAGGGCGCCCTGCACACGGGTATCGGTCTCACCGGCCGCCGGGGTGACCGGGCCGGTGAGGGTCAGCAGGCGCGGGCGCACCAGCCGCCAGTAAAAGAGCGCGACAAATAAGAAGGCGAAAAACGCCCCGGCAAAGAGTAAGGCCAGCAGCCCCCAGATATCCACGCGCCACCTCCGGCGAGGTCTCTTCACAACCGACTTTCATTATAAGGGAAAACGGCCCACAGGTGAAATGTCCGAGCGGCCCAACATTTGCCGCCCGGTTGAAGCAAACCTATACTGGATCATAACCCGTTGAGTGGGGGAGAGTGGCTTCATGTGTAAAACGTTTGCTGG
>DAOUEM010000542.1:0-11714 GCA_034430555.1 Anaerolineae bacterium
CCTGGAGCAAAACGCCAGCGGTAACGTGATCCAGGGCCGGCTGGCCACCTCGGAGGCGCAGGTCGCGCGGCTGGCCTATCGCTTCCGGGCGCTGGTGGACGTGCCGGTGACGCTCACCCTCACTAGCGAAGACTTCGACACGGTGCTGGAAATCTACGACAGCAGCGGCGCGCTGCTGACCGCCAACGACGACCACGACCCGGACGGCGACATCAGCCTGCCGCGCCGCGTGGATTCGGCGCTGGTGTTCACGCCATCGCTGGAAGGCGATTACTTGGCGCTGGTGCGCGCCTTTGAGGACGAAGGGGGCGGCGGCTTCACGCTGACCATCGAAGGCGCGGCCTTTGGCCCGGTATTTGTCATCGACGAGGCCGGGGATGCCGACGAGCCGGTGTGCGATAACGTGTTGGGCGGTGTGGTGGACGCGTCCTCGACGTTTGGCGGCAGTTTTGAGCCGGAGCGCCTGCTCGACGGTGACCTGACCACCGGCTGGTCCTCGCGTGGGGATGACGAATCACCCTACATCATATTTGAGGTCGGCGGGGGGCGGGCCGTCATGCTGGACGGCGTGGTCTTCGACGGGTTTTCGTCGTCGCCGGGCTACACCACCGACAGCGTGCAGGTCTTCGAGGTGGCGGTGGCGACGGCCCTGCTGCCCGTCGAGTCCTTCGAGCTGGTGCTGCAAGCCGCCGCGCCCCTGGATAACAGCCTGCTGTCCTATACCTTCCCGCCGGCAGAGGCGCGTTACGTGCTGCTGCGTCCCGTGACCAACTACGGCGGCAGTTACTTCCAGGCCACGGAGTTCAACGCCTGCACGCGCCTGAGCGTGGGTGGCAGCCTGACCGGTGACCTGCCCTACGTGATCAACGGCCAGCTTCACCCGGACCAGGCCTTTCTGCAATACGAGTTGTTCGCGCTGGAAAACGCCGAGTTGATCGCGACGCTGGTCAGCGATTCGTTTGACCCGGTGCTAGAAGTCTATACCCCTGACGGGCGTCGGCTGGCCGACAACGACGACCACCCGGCGGAGTTCGTGCTGCCCGGCCTGCGGGACGCGGCGCTGCGCCTGACCTTCACCGCGCCGCAGGGCATCGTCGTGCGCGTGCGCAGCTTCGCCGGGGGCGGGCCGTTCACGCTGACCCTCGACGGCAGTGGACTGCAAACCGGGCCGCCGGAAGCGCCGTCTTTACCGCCCTGCCGCGACGTCTCCTCGGCTTCGCGGGGCGGATCGGTGGCCGGGTTTTCCAGCGAGTTCGGCGGGCGCTGGCTGGCCTCGTTTTTGATCGACGGTGACGCAGACGCCGGCTGGGCTTCCGGGCCGGGGTCGCCCAGCGCCCGGCCAGAATACGTGATCGTGGACCTGGCGGGCGATCTGCAGACCATCGACCGTATCCGCATCAACCCTTCGGCGACCGGCGGCGACGGCGGCGCCCACAATGTCAGCCGTTTTGCCGTGTTGATCTCAAGTACCGATGCCGAGCCGGAGTCATTTGAGGAGGTTTTTGCCACGCTGCTGACGGAGCGCTACCGTACCACGGTTTCATTCGATTTGCCGCACGCGGTCGAGGCGCGATACGTGATGTTGGAAACGCGCGATACCTTCGGCGGGCGCTGGCACGAGGTGGCCGAGTTTACGGTTTGCGCGGTGATCGAATAACAACTCGCAAGACAGAAGTTGGTGTAGGGGCGCTGCATGCTGCGCCCGATCCCCCGGTCACGGTCGCAGATTGAGCCTTCCCAGCAGGTCTTCCAGGGCGGCCAGGGCCTGCTCCGGCGTGCCGTTGTTGAGGATGGTGTAGTCGGCGATGGCGATGGGACCGCCTTTTTCCAGCGACTCGATCTCGGCGATGTCACGCGCTTCGGCCTCCTCCGCCGTGAGCGGGCGGACGGGCCGCTGTTCCAGGCGGGCGTAACGCCGGCGGCGCTCGCAAGCCACCGCCACGACCACCAGTTGCTCCCCGAATTCCGCTTTGAGCGTCCGGTACTCGCTGAAGCTGTACAACCCGTCGATGATGATGCTGTGATGAGTCGCCAGCGCCTCCCGGATGCGGGGCAGGGAGCGCCGGGCGTAGGCGTCCATGCCCTCCTGGGCGCGGATTTCGTCGCGGACTATTTTTTCGTTGGCGGGCGTGACCGGCAGCCCGCGCCGCCTGACCTCCTCCATGGTGATGCCGCCGAAGCGCACCTTGGGGAAGCCCTGGGCTGCCAGGTGTTCGGCCAGCAGGCTTTTACCCGCGCCGGGCATGCCCACGATTGCCAGGAGCCGCGCCTGGATCGTTGTGCCGAGGCTGTCGCCGGGGGAGAGGGCGTCGCTGGATACGGTCATGGGAGTTCGCCTGTCCTTGGTTTTCTGCCGGTTCGGATGTGTGTGCAGCGTGGGCGGTCATCGGGCCATTATAGCGGCGGAAGGCGTCCGCGGCTACGGTCAGTTTGTTCGGTCCTGGCGCGGCGGCGCTGTTTCCCTGACTGAGGGACTTGACGCCACAGGTTGTCATCGCCTACACTGTCGCTCAGCGCGATCACGGCAGGGAGGAAGCGGCTATGGCCGAGAACCCGTATCAGCATGGCACACCCATCAGCTATTCCGGGCGTTTTGCCGGGCGGGGGGAGGCTTTCGCTTTTGTGCAGACCAACCTGGTCGGCGGCCACCAGAAGCACGCCCTGATCATCCTGGGGCCGAGCCAGATCGGCAAAAGCTCCTTTTTGCGCGGCCTGCCCCGGCACCTGGATCAGCGTTACGTCCCGGTCCGGCTGTTGCTGCGGGCGGGCACGGTCGCCGGGGAATCGGCCTGGCTGAATGCGCTGGCGGAGACGATTCCGCAGGCGCTGGCCGCGCTGGATATCCAGAGCGCGCGGCTGCCGGAGCTGCCCGGTCAAACAGCGGACCTGCGCGAGGCGCTGCTGGGCGATTACCTGACCGACGGCCTGCGCGCCCTGCGTCGTGATCGCCACCTGCTGCTGCTGATCGACAATGCCGACCGGCTGCTGACAGCCGTCCAGAGTCATGCCCTGCCCAGGGACAGCTTCAAATTCATCGCGCAGCTCCTGGAGACCCACCATCGCCTGGATATCCTGATGGCGTTCGATTCGCGCTTCGAACCGGATTTGCTGTCTATAGGGCCGCCCATTGACCCAAAGCTCATCCACCGCCTGCGCGGCCTGACGTATGACGAAGTCGCCATGCTGGTCACCGATCCGGTCAAGGGGGTGATGACCTACGCGCCGGAAGCCCTGGAAGCGATCTGCGAATTGACCGCCGGGCATCCGTACCTGGCGCAGTTGATGGCCTGGGCGCTCTTTGACCGCTCCGACCAGCGCGGCCACCAGGAGCCGGTGATCCTGGCCGACGTGGAAGCGGTCATCGAGCCGGTGATGGCCATGGGCCGCGATTCGCTGGCGGCGGTCTGGCAAAACGCCACACCGCAGGAACAGCTCGTGCTGACGGCGATCAGCATCATCAGCCGGGACGAGCCGCCCGAGCCTGTGCCTTACGATGATATCGGCGCCTGGCTGATCGCCGCCGACCACCTCCTGGACCCGCGCACCGTCAATGCGACCTGGCGGCGGCTGGAATACGAGGGGGTGCTGCGGCTGTCGGCGGATGGCAAACTGGTCGTCGAAGGGGGCTTACAGCGCCGCTGGCTGCGGCAGCACGTGACTCTGCCGCAGGTCGGGGGGCGCGCCACACCCTGGCGGCGCGTCCTGATCATGGCTGCGGCCGCCGTCCTGGTGCTGGTGGTGCTGCTGGCGATCCTGAGCAGTTTGCCCGCCCCGGAGGCGGCTCCCGCCGGTGGCAGCGAGGCGACCATCACCCTGGACCGGGACCTCCAGGCGACGACCGATTCGTACAACGCCACCCAGACGGCCACCGTTCGTTAGGGGTCTGCGGTCCTGGCCTGAGGGGGGTGGTCGGCCAGGGGCATCCAGAAGCCGAAAGTGCTGCCTACGCCGGCTTTGCTCACGAACCAGGTTTCGCCGCCGTGGCGCTCGATCACCGTTTTGACCAGGCTTAATCCCAGGCCCGTGCCGGGAATATGCTCCGTGCCGGGTTGCTTGGCGCGGTAGAAGTGCTGGAAGATGCCTTCTTGCAGGTTCTCGTCGATGCCGAAGCCCGTATCCTCTACCGAAAAATGGAACCGTCCCTGGCTGTGATCGGCTGAAGCCCGGATGACGATCGAACCGCCATCCGGCGTGTATTTGATCGCATTTTCCACCAGGTTGGCGAAGACCTCGCTGATTTGCGCTTGCTCCCCCCACAGTTTTGGCAGGTTGGGGGCGATCTCCTGCCGGACGGTCAGGTTCTTTTCCTGAATCTTCAGCTGTAGATCATGCAGCACCTCGGCCAGCAGGTCCACGGATTGGAAGGCGCGGAATTCCCCTTTGGCGCTGGCCTGGATACGCTCTACATCCAGCAACTCCCGGATCATGTTGAGCACCCGCTCGGTCACCCGCAAAATCTCGTAGATGTACGCATAGGAAGGGTCCGACGGGGTGAGGTCCAGCAGTAGCATCTCGGCATACCCCTGGATCACACCCAGCGGATTTTTGAGGTCATGCGACGCCATCTGCACCATCTGACTTTTGAGCCGGGTGAGGTCTTTCAGGGTGGTTACGTCGTTAAAGACGATCACGTGCCCCAGGGCTTGCTGCTGGCTGCGTTCTTGCTCGGCTTCGCGCCAGCTTGAGGCGTGGATAGCGTAGTCACGTCCGCCGGCTTCATCGCGCTGTTCGAAGCGCTGTTCGCCATCGTTGATTTTGGCAGCGACCTCCGCGAAGAAAGAGTTATCCGAGATGTCGTCCAGGGACTGGCCCAGCACGGCCTCCGCCGGGGCGTCGAACATCACCAGGGAGGCAGGGTTCGCCATGATCACCTGGCCCTGCGGATTGATGGTGATCAGGGGTTCGTCGGTGCTTTCCAGCACAGCCTGTACCTGCCGCTCATGGGTCCTCACCTGGTCGTAAAGTTGGGCATTGCGCACGCTGATGGTGGCCTGGTTGGCGACCGTGAGCGCCAGGTTGAGGTCCATCTCCGTAAAGTGGTTGGGCGCGTGGTGTTCCAGCGTCATGATGCCGTTGATGTTGCCAGCGTAGAGGAAGGGCACACACAGTACCGAGCGCGGCGGGGTATCATCCATGGCGAAGTCCACCCACCGCGTATCCATCCTGGTATCATGGACGAGGGTGCCTGTTTTGTGGCGGTACACCCAGCCGGCCAGGCCGGTCTCCAGCGCCCGTTTGACGAAAAAGCGCGACAACTCCGGGGCGAGGTTGCGCCGCGTGATGTAGCGCTGGGCTTCGTCATCGCCTTCCCGAAAGATGAAAAAACTGCCCCGTTCTGCGCCCACTGTCTCGGCCAGCAAGGACAGCGTATTCTTCAGGACTTCGTCCAGGCCCATCGCCAGTTGAAACTGCGCGATCCGGGACAGCATGTCGAATTCTTGTGTGCGGCGTCTGAGTAACGATTGTTCGCTCATCCGACGGAGTTGCTCCTCGGTACCTGTGTCTTACGGGAACGATGTGCTGCACTGCCCCGCTGCGATCGAGCAGGTCGCCAGCACGTCGCCAAACTGCGTGACCTCAAACGTCGCATCAGGCCGATCGTCGATCCAGAAATAACGGACCCGCGCGGCCCGCCACCAGGCCGCACGTACCCGGCAGTAGTCCTGATAATCGATGGCGATGTCCTCCGGGTTTAACCCGCTGCGCCACACGTGGTAGCAGTTGCGGCCCGGCAGGGCGGAGGGCGGGGAGACGGCGAACTGGGTGTTCCAATCGCTGGCGTTAAAGATAAACTCCTGGCCCGTTTCAGGGTCGGTGCGTGTAAAGACCAGGTACTGCACATCCAACCGGCCCCGCGTATTGTTGACCAGCAGGAAGCTCTGGTCGTCGTAGTAAAACGTCAGGTCGGGGTTAGGATCAGGTGTGCGGGTGGCGGTCGGCGAGTCGGAAGCGGCGCTGCCGGCCTCGGTCTCGGTGGCCTCCGCGGCGATTGATGTCGGTTCATCAGGGACGGCGGTTCCCGTTGGTTCGGTGGTTTCCGCTGCTTCCGGGGTGGCGGCAGCCGGCGTCGTAGCGCGGGCGGTTGGCGTTGCGGCGGCGTTTTCGTTGGTGGCCGGCGTCTCTTCTTCGGTGGAGGCCAGGGCGGCGGCGGTCGGCGTCGCCTGGTCACCGCTCAAATTCTGGATGACCAGCACCCCGCCGATAATGATCGCCAGCAGCACGGCGGCCAATACCAGCAGGCGGAGACCACTGCCACTGCCCTGGCGGCCTGCTTGCTTGCGCAGCGGCGACGTATCAGCCCCTTTGGGGCGGGGCGAGGACAGCGACGTCTCTTTTAAAACCGGCTTGTCGGCATCTGCTGGTGCTGCGGCATCTGCCTGTGCCGCCGCTTGTTGGAGGCGGATGACTTCCAGTTCGGCGGTGTCGTCTTCGTCTGAGCCAGACGCCGCGTCCGGCTGGCTGGCAAACGCTTCGTTCAGCGCTCTGATCATTGAGGTGCCATCTGGGAAGCGATCCTGCGGCTCTTTGCGCAGGGCGTGCATGATCACGTTCTCCAGCTCCGGGCCGATCTTCGGGTTAACCGTCGACGGCAGCGGCGGCGGGTCGTTGAGGTGCTTCAGAGCGACGCTCATGGTGGATGGGTCGTCGAAGGGCACTTTGCCCGTCAGCATCTCGTACATGACGACGCCCAGGGAGTAAAAGTCGCTTTGCGGCACGGCCTGCGCCGAGGAGATCGCCTGTTCCGGGGCGATGTAATGGGCGCTGCCGAAGGTATTGCCGAAGGTGCCTTCCGGGATATTCAGGGCCAGGCCAAAGTCGGTCAGGACGGCTTTGCCATCCGGCGTGACCATGATATTGGACGGTTTGATATCGCGGTGGATGACGCCCTCTTTGTGGGCGTGGTCCAGGGCGCTGGCCGTATCGCGCAGGATGCGCAGCGCTGTTCGGGTGGCCATCACGGTTTCGTTGTCGTGGTGTTTGCGCAGGATGTAGCGCAGGTCCTCGCCCTCGATGAACTGCATCGCCATGAAGTTGACGTCGCTCTCGGGCACCTGGCCAAACTGGTAGACGCCCACGATGTTGGGATGTTTCAGACGGGCGATGGCGCGCGCCTCGCGGGTGAAGCGGGCCTGGTAATCTTTCAACTCTTCCGCGTTACCACTGACATCAATGACTTTGACGGCGGCGTACCGATCGAGGCTTTCATCATATCCACGGTACACACGGGCCATCCCCCCGCGCCCCAGCAATTCGATGATGGTATAATCGCCAAGCGTTTTGCCGATTAATGGGTCCGTCATGATGAGTCCAATTCTTTGGGAGCCTTTTCTCAATGCTTGCTAATCTCATTATACCGGCGTTCTAGCCGGGACGGAAATAGTTGGTGAAAAACGGAGAATCTTCAGATTGAGATCGGGCCGCCGGCCTGAGGCCGCCAGCAGCACTCGGCATGCCGCCGTGATGAGTCCGTGGCGGGGGCGATCCTGGGAGGACCCGGGCCCGTCCCGTGCGTGGGCCAGGCGCCGGCACAAGACTGTGACCGATGTACGCTTGCGGTATACTTACGGAGAGCGGTATCTTCATCTTAGTCCGTGTGTGGTTGAGGTCGAGACAGTGTCATCACCCTTGGAAATCAGCGAGCAAGAAATTCGGGACCGGTGCCGTCATCTGTTGAACCTGGCGGCGGAAGAGTGTGTGCGCCTGGGGCATAATTACATCGGCACCGAGCACCTGTTTAACGCCCTGACCAAAATCGAAGATGGGCGCACCCAGCGCCTGCTGCGCGATGCCGATCTCGATCCCGTGGCCGTGCGTAATGGCGTGCGGGAAATCGCCGGGCGCGGCTCCGACCTGCCGTTGGACCCCATTCCCCTGACGCCCCGTGCTCGAACGGTGCTGTCCATCGCCATCTATGCGGCTGACGACGAGGATGAAGACGAGGTCCTGGAGGATCACCTGCTGCTGGCCCTGCTTCAGGAAGGCGAAGGCGTGCCGGCGCGTAAGCTGGTGGAGATGGGCTTCGATTTGCCGTATTGGTCCTCGCTGCTGCTCAGCGAAGCGGAAGCGCGCTACGAAGCAGAACCCGTCGATGTCCCGCTGCAGCAGCAGGCGCCCACCCGAGAGCTGGGCCGCGTCCCGACGCCGATGCTGGATAAATTCGGGCGGGACTTGGTGCAGCAGGCCCAGGAAGGCAAGGTTGGCCCGGCGATTGGACGCGCCCGCGAGATTCGCACTCTGGCGCGGACGCTTGTCCGCAGCAAAAAGAACAACCCGCTGCTGGTCGGCGATGCCGGGGTGGGCAAGACGGCCGTGGTGGAGGGCCTGGCCTGGGCCATCGCCGACGGCAGCGCGCCCAGTTCCGTGCAGAACCAGCGCATCGTGCAGATCGAGCTGGGTACCCTGGTGGCCGGGACCAGCCTGCGCGGCCAGTTTGAGGAGCGGCTGGTCGGCATCGTCGAAGAAGTCAAGGAATCGTCGGATATTATCCTGTTCATCGACGAGATTCACACGCTGGTCGGCGCCGGAGACACGCTGGACAGCAACCTCGACGCCGCCAATATCCTCAAGCCGGCCCTGGCCCGCGGCGAGATCAAGTGCATCGGCGCGACCACGGTCGAGGAGTACCGCCGGGCCATCGCCCAGGACCCGGCCCTGGACCGCCGCTTCCGCGTGATCGATATCGAGGAGCCGACGGTGGAGGAGACGCTGGCGATCCTGGCGGCGCTGCGCGACCAGTACGAGCAGCATCATAACGTCACCATCCGGCCCGATGCGCTGGAAGCCGCCGCGCGTCTTTCCGTACGTTACCAGACGGACAAGCGCCTGCCGGACAAAGCGCTGGACCTCATCGACGAAGCCTGTGCCCGGCTGGTGATCCGCACCCATATCCCGGAGGAAGGCGCGGTCAACGAAGTCACGGCGCAGACGGTGGCCAGGGTGCTCTCCGAGTGGACGGGCATCCCGGTAGCCGACCTGACGGCGGACGAGCGGCGCCGCTTCGCCGGGATGGAAGACAGCCTGCGCGGGCGTGTGATCGGCCAGGACCAGGCGGTGGCGTCGGTATCGGCGGCCATCAAGCAGGCGCGGGCCGGTTTATCCGATCCCAACCGGCCGATCGGCGTATTCCTGTTTCTGGGACCGTCCGGCGTCGGCAAGACCGAGCTGGCCAAGGTCGTCGCCGAGTTCCTCTTCGGCACGGAGGACGCCCTGATCCGCCTGGACATGTCCGAGTTCCACGATGAGCATACGGTCGCCCGGTTGATCGGCGCGCCGCCGGGGTACCGCGACTCGGAGCGCGGCGGCCAGTTCACGGAGGCGCTGCGCCGCCGCCCGTACAGCGTGGTGCTGCTGGATGAGGTGGAGAAGGCCGTCCCCGAGGTATTCGACATTTTCCTCCAGATATTTGACGACGGGCGGATCACGGATTCACGGGGCGGTACGGTGGACTGCCGCCACGCGGTTTTTATCATGACCAGCAACATCGGCGCGGGCGAGGTAACACGCGGGATGGGTTTCAGCCAGAGCGAGGAAGAAGAGCAGCTTCCCGACTACGAGTCGTATCTCCGGGAGTTTTTCCGCCCGGAGTTCCTCAACCGGCTCGATGAGGTGGTGACCTTCCGCTCGCTGAACATCGTGGCCTTGAACGGTATCCTGGATTTGCAGCTGGAAGAACTGCGCCAGCGGTTGTCCGAGCAGGGGTTGACGCTCATCCTGGATGATACGGCACGCGGCGCGCTGTTGGAGGAAGGTTACGATCCGGCGATGGGGGCGCGTCCGCTGAAGCGCGCCATCGAGCGCCTGCTTGCCCGTCCGCTCAGCGCCCAACTGCTGGAGGATGCCTTCGCACCCGGCCAGACAGTATACGTGCGCGCGGCGGAAAGTGGCCTGGTGTTCACCGCCGGTTCAGTTGACTCGGAAGAACTGCCGTCGGCTTCCCAGCCGACCTGAGTGGGTGCTTATGAATCTGCCACTACCACCTGTTCCTCAGACCGGTCGACACGCGCCGCCGCTGCCCGCCGATGAAGTGACCAGGCTGCTTGGCCGGCGGCGTAAAGAGGACCAGTTTGACCTCTTCGCCAACGATCCTGACCCCGATATCCGGCAGTTGGGCCGCCTAGCCCTGCGCCGCAATTCCCCCGATATCGACGATGCTTTTGCCCTGGGCGACCTGTGCGCGCAGCGGGTGCTGCTGGACGGCCAGCTCCGAGTCTTTTACGTGGGCAAGACTGTCTCCGGCTACCGGCGGGCCGCCAATCGGGCCTTGAACAGCGTGGACCGCCAGCTGGCCGAGCAGGCCGTCGGGCGCTTCGTGCAGTGGGTGGCGGAGATCGCCCTGCGTTTACCGGAAGCGCGCAACGTGGCCGTCGCGCTGTGGGCGGCGGCGGAAATCCCGCCGGACGAACAGACCGAGGCGCTCCAGGATTTACTGGCCGCGCTGCTGCGCCAGTATCCCATCGGTATGGGCCCGGCGATAGACGATACCAGCATCGCGCGCGTGGTCTCTGATGAAACGATGGCCGCTTCTCCGGGGCCACAGGCGTTGTCCGATACCCAGGACGACTTCGAGGACATGAACGTTTCCGATGTCATGTCCGATGAATACCAAGTGGGCGAAGCCGTGGAGCAGGGCGCGCCCGATTCGCCGGTGGCCGATCAGCTCGGCCCGGCGGAAGGCAAACATTCGGCGGTCGATATGCCCCTCCCGGCCAGCAGCACGCAGGGCGTTTCCCAGACGGCGGAGGACGAATTCTGGCCCGGCGATCGCATCGAGGACCGGTACGAAGTGGCCCAGGTGCTGCGCGGCGGCATGGGCGTGGTTTACCTCTGTTACGATCACGAGCAGCGCGAGCCGGTGGCCATCAAGAGCTTCCAGGCGCGGTTTTTTGATAACGAACGGGCGGTGGCGCGATTCACCCAGGAAGCGCTGACCTGGATCCGGCTGGAAAAGCACCCGCATATCGTACAGGCGCGGGTGGTGCGCACGGTGCGCCACCGCCCGCACATTTTCCTGGAGCACATCAGCGGCCCAGAAGGACTCGGCTCCGATCTGCGCGGCTGGATCGACCACAACCGCATCATGCTGGAGCAGGCGGTCGGTTTTGGCCTGCACATCGCCCTCGGCATGAAACACGCCGTGGACAAAGTGCCCGGCCTGGTGCATCGCGACCTCAAGCCGGCCAACATCCTGGTGACGCACGACGAGGTCGCCAAGGTCACCGACTTCGGGCTGGTGCGTTCGGTGGCGACGGTGGATGTGCCCTTACTGGAGGACGACGACAGCCTGTCCCGGCTGACGCGCGTCGGCTCGATCGTCGGCACCGCGCCCTACCTGTCGCCGGAGCAGTGCCGGGCGGAAGAGGTGGACCCCCGTTCCGATATTTACGCTTTTGGCTGTATATTTTTCGAGATGCTGACCGGGCGGCCCGTGTTCCCGGCGCGCAAATTCCATACCTGGCTGGCCGCGCACCTGGCTGATACGCCGGAGATTCCGCCCGATGTCGCCGTCGACCTGCCGGATGCGGTCAGCCAGTTGGTGCTCAGGTGCCTGGCCAAACCCGCCGACGAACGCCCGCAAGACTGGGCGGCGGTGGCGGACGATCTGGCGGCCATCTACGAAGACCTGACCGGCCAGCCGACTGCGATGGAATTCACCGGCATCCAGCTGGAGGCCCACGAATTGATGGACAAGGGCTACAGCCTGACGGAGTTGGGCC
>DAOUEM010000543.1:0-2384 GCA_034430555.1 Anaerolineae bacterium
GCGCCACGTTATTGATGGTCTGCTCCAGCGACTCCTGTGATTCTTCCAGTTCCTGGCGCAGGCCGCTCAGGTTTTCCAGGTAGGGGCGGTAGACTTGCAGCTCGGCGAGCTGCATCTCCAGGGTTTGGCGGATGTCCTCGATCTTGGCGACTTCCGCGCTCAGCTCTTCGCGTGTCTCCCGCGAGCTGCGCAGCCCGTAGATGGTCGCCGCGCCGAAGCCCAGGCCGATCAGCACCGAAGCGCCTTCCAGGAAGCTCAGCACCAGTTCCACCGCCTGCACCGAGTCGGCGGCGCGGTCCAGCAGGAGGCGCGCTTCATTTTGCAGCGCCGTTTCCCCCGCGCCCGGCGGCACGGAGATCGTCAGCTGGTTCACGGTGCGCATGATCATGCTCCACAGCAGCAGCGCGACCACCAGCGCCGCCGCCACGATCGCCAGCGCCTGCAGCATCCGGTTGGTGATCGACTGCCGTTTTTGTTCGCTCATCTTGCCCCCTCACCTGTCTCCTGATGGGTAACGCGGACCGTGTGCCGTTTGCGCATGGTCCGCGCGCCGTCCGCCGGCCTGATCTCAGGCCAGGGCCGCGTCGATCTGCGCCAGCACATCCGCGTCGAGCGGCACATCCAGTGCCTTGAGGTTGTCTTGCAGTTGGGAGAGCCGGGTCGCCCCCGTGATCGCACTGCTGATGCCGGGCTGCCGCAGTGTCCAGGCCAGGGCCAATTGCGCCCGCGTTACGCCCAGGCCGTCCGCGATCGGCTTCAGCGCCTTGACCCTGGGGATCGGGTCCCTGTCTTCCAGGATAGCTTTGCGCAGCCAGTCGATCCTGGCCAGGCGGCTGTCCTCCGGGACGCCCTCGTCGTATTTGCCGGTCAGCACGCCGCTGGCCAGCGGGCTGAAGACCACCAGCCCCAGGCCGTTGGGTTCCGTCACCGGCAGGATTTCACCCTCCACCCGTTCCCGGACCAGCATACTGTAGTTGGGCTGCTCCACCTGCGGCTGGTACAGGTGATGCGCCTCACAGAGGTCCAGCGCGGCCTGGATTTGTTCGCCGGACCACTCGCTGGTGCCCCAGTACAGGATTTTACCCCGGTGGATCAGGTCATCCATGGCCCGGACGGTTTCTTCCAACGGTGTCTCGGGATCGTAGCGGTGGCAGAAGTAAATGTCGAGGTAGTCCGTGCCGATGCGCTGCAGCGACTTGTCGAGGCTCTCCATGATGTGCTTGCGGGAGAGGCCGCGGTCGTTCACGTCGTCGCTCTGCGGCCAGAACAGCTTGGACGAAATCACCAGGCTGTGGCGCGGGAACAACCTCAGCACCCGGCCCATCTGCCGTTCCGCTTCGCCGTGGGCATAAGCGTCGGCCATGTCGTAGAAGTTGATGCCGGCGTCGTAGGCGGCGATGATGATGTCGCGGATGGTGCGCTGGTCCTGGACCAGGTCGCCAAACGTGGTCCAGCCGCCCAGGCCAAGGGCGCTGACCTTCATGCCGGCAGTTCCCAATCGACGGTATTCCATCACGATGATCTCCTTCAAAAAGGTATTTTAGGGTGCATGGTGGACAGTCGATGGCTGCATTATACCACGCGGCAGGACGCGGCTGTTGTGCCCTTATGCCCGGTGGCGCTGGTTTACTGGACTGTCAGCAGGCAGGTGAAGGTCTCCGAGCCGGGGCCGAAGACGTCTAACTGCCCATCATTGTCATAGTCCCCGCCATCCTGGAAAGCTCGTGCAAACGTCTGCGTGACTTCGATCCGGTGCTGGCCCGGCGCTGGATCGGCGATGACCCAGTAGTGGCGCGCTGCCAGGCCCCATTCCACCTCTTCCGGCCCGCTGATGTTCCACAAGGGGACCGGTGCGCCGTCAAAGGTGGCCGTCAGGGTGGCGGCATCGAGATAATCTTCCAGGTATGAAAGTTCGGTAGCGGCCCAACTGAAGTTGACGACGAGCGGCTGTCCGCCTTGCATGGCGTGCTGCCCCCCATCGACAGCGGTGCACCGATAGATGCTGACCTGTTCTCCGGCGGGCGGCGGCACCTGCACCGGCTCCGGCAGGAGGGCGACCGGCGCCTGCTGCACGTCGGCGGGATCATAGGCGACCGGTGCGGTGGGCGGGATGCCGGTGGCAGCATCTACCCGCTGACCGGGCAGGGCGGTCTCGGTCGCGCCAGCGGCGGTCACGGCTACGGCGCCGTCCAATGTGTTGACGCTCAACACGTCTTCCGTGGTATACAGCAGCGCGGTGCTGCCCACGCTGACTTCCACCCCGTTGATCAGGAAGTGCACGGTGGTATCTGGTGGGGCCTGGACCAGCAGGCCGTCGCGCGGCGCTGCCTGGCAGGCGGGTTCGCCCAGGCCGGTCGTCAGGTAGAAGGCCTGCATGGGCCCGG
>DAOUEM010000544.1:0-1614 GCA_034430555.1 Anaerolineae bacterium
GCCGTCAATAACGGGAACGCTTGCGATACCCGGAACGATGCCCGGCTGTCCGGCTCGTTTGAACGCGCATCGAAATTCACGCTGGCGCCGATCGGCAAAGTCGCCCTTGGCACAAGGATCGGCGTTTTGGCGGTATTTCCCGGCTAATCCGTTCTGTCAGTACGGCCATCAGCAGGCCACGGATTGTGCTGAACGACAGAACAGTGTCCAGTCCAGTTGTTGTTGCCGAACGCCAGGATCATGGTGGCGTCTCGGGAGGCTTATCGACTACTTACCTGCGAGGCGGCCCTGTAGAGCCGCGAATGATCAATTCCGTCTCCAACAAGATATGCAACTCGTCCACTGGGACCCCATTCACGCGGTGCAGTATCTCATGGTGCTGGCGTGCCACCTCAGTTCCAAGGCGGGCAGGTGGATGGTTGTCAGACCCGGCTTGAGGCGCTCAATCAGCGGGATGTCGTCAAAACCGGCCCCGGAGATATCATCCGGGACCCGAAGACCGCGTTCCCGGATTGCTTCTAGCACCCCCCGGCGACGATATCGTTCCCGGCGAAGATGGCAGTGGGTGGCTTGGGCCGGTTCAATAAGGGTTGGGCGGCTGCATAACCACTGTCATCGGTGATGCCGGCAGCTGCCTGGATCAAAAACGGGCGTATAAGCGCAGGTTTTCCCACACAAACCGCCCGTTTTAGATCACGGCCTTTGCCGCTTCCAGGGCACCACCGATCTCTAGTGCTGCGAGGTCAGCAGGTGCATATACTGCGCCCGTTCGAAGGCAAACGGGTCTTTGGTGTTCTTCTGGCTGACATTCCCACGGAAGTCGTCAATCGATTCATACCCTTTCTCGTCCATCCAGTTTTGCAGGTCAAGCAGTATGGTAGAGAGGTAGGGGATGCCATTCCGGATCAAAGTGGCGGCTACTTGTACGATCGTCGCCCCGGCCAGCAGCCCTTTCACCACGTCCCGGCCGGTATGCACGCCGGTGTTCAGAGCCAGGTCCAGCTTGGTGCGTCCGTAAAGGATGGCCGTCCAGCGCAGCGGCAATTTCATCTCGAGGTTGTGGCTCAAAACCATCTCGTTGACCAGGCTTTCGGTATCTGGATCGATGTCCGGCTGCAAGAAACGGTTAAACATTACCACGCCTGCCACGCCGCGTTTTTCCAGTTCGGCGATCAGGTGAGCGGGAGAGGTGTAAAACGGGCTGAGTTTCACCGCCAGCGGTAGGGATACTTCGGCCTTGATGCGTTCGACGATTTCTAGCAGAGTATGCTCGATCGCGGCGGCTGGCTGGCTGGGATCGGTGGGTACGGCATAGTAGTTGACTTCCAGGCCGGCGACGCCGCTGTCTGCCAGTTGTTTGGCATAGGTCGTCCAGGTGCCGGGGGAGACGGCATTCAGGCTGGCAAATACGGGCATGGAGACGGCCTTTACCGTTTTCTCGACCCACATCAGGTGCTCGCTGCTGCCGCCATGTTCGATATTGGGGAAGTAAGAAGTGGCTTCAGCGAATGATTCCGCTCCGATGGCAAGCGCTTCTTCCATCCTGAATTCATCCAGCGCGATTTGTTCTTCGAACAGGGAGCGTATGATCAGGGCGCCGGCCCCTGCATTTTC
>DAOUEM010000545.1:0-27256 GCA_034430555.1 Anaerolineae bacterium
GGGAAAGGAACGTCTCGTGACGAAGCAGCTCATACTGGTATTAGGCGGCGCCTTGTGCGGCAAAAGCACGTATGCGGAGGCCCGCGCGACGCAGCTGGGCGGCAGCATCCTTTACGCCGGGACGGCCCAGTCCTCCGACCCGGACGTGATCGAGCGCATGGACGGGCGGCGGGAGGCTCGTCCCCCAGGCTGGCGCACCCTGGAAGCGCCGTTAAACCTGGGCGTGGTCGTGCGCGACGCCGGCTGGGATCATGACGTGGTGCTGGTAGACAGCCTGACCAATCTGGCCGCCAACGTGGTGAAGCGCCACTCGCACGATGCCAGCCAGCACAGCGCCGCCGAGGCTCTGCTGGCGGAAGTGGACGACCTGCTGGCCGCCTATGTTTTCCTCAACGCCACCTGGCTGATCGTCAGCGACGAGATCGGCATGAGCCCGGAGCCGCGTGACCGGCTCGATCGCCTGGTGCGCTATGCGCTGGGCCGCGCCAACCAGCGCCTTGCCCGGGTGGCGGACGAGGTGATTCTGGTCGTGGCCGGCCTGCCCTGGCCGCTCAAGGGGAAGCCGTAGCCTGTCGCCGGATCGCCGCCGGCCCGCTCCAATGGGGGAACCATGCTACAATGGCGGTTATCGTGGGCCTAGTCTTGCCAGGTGGTGGTCATGATCGGCACGCGTTTGGGCGCTTACACCTTGCTGGAAGAGATCGGCGCGGGCGGCATGGCGACCGTTTACCGCGCCGTGCAGGAAAAAGTCGGGCGCGACGTGGCCGTCAAAGTGATCGGCCGCCATATCCTGCAGGACCCCACGGCGCTGGAACGTTTCCAGCGCGAGGCGCAGGTGATCGCGCGCCTGGAGCATCCCCACATCCTGCCCGTCTACGACTACGACCTGACCACCGATCCACCCTTCATCGTGATGCGCTACCTGCCCACCGGCACCCTCAAGGAAATCCTGCGCCGGGAGTGGCTGCCCGCCGATGAACTGGCCGTGCTGTTCCGGCAGATCGCCTCCGCCCTGGATTACGCGCACCGGCAGGGCATCGTGCACCGCGACGTCAAGCCCTCCAATATCCTGGTCGATGGCGAGGGCAACGCCTTCCTGGTCGATTTCGGGCTGGCCCGCATGGTGGAAAGCGCCCAGTCGACCGGCATCACCGCCAGCGGCACCACCGTCGGCACGCCCGATTACATGTCGCCGGAGCAGGTGATGGGCATGCCCATCGACGGCCGCTCGGACATCTACGGGCTGGGCGTCATGCTCTTCGAGATGCTGACCGGCCAGATGCCCTTCGCCGCCGATACGCCCATCGCCGTGGTCTTCAAACACGTGCAGGAGCCGGTGCCCTCCGTCATGACGATCAACCCGGAGCTGCCGGAGGCCATCGACGTGGTGATCGGGCGCGCGATGGCGAAAGAGCCGGACGCCCGCTACCAGACCTGCCTCGAACTGCACCAGGCCTTGTGCAGCGCCCTGGAGGCCGACGGCACCGTCGAGCCGGTGCGCCTGCGGCAGGCGGCCCAGCAAACCATCCTGGAGATCGAGCAGCGCCAGGCGCGCGCGGCGGCTCGCAAGGCGGCAGCCCAACCGGCGGCTCACCCACCGGCCCCCACCATCCGCCAGGAGCGCCCCACGCGTGTGGAAGACGTGCCGCGTCAGGAGCAGCCGGCGCGCCGGGAGCAACCGGCGGTCCAGGCTCCGCGCCAGGCCGCACAAAGGCCGCGTCGAACAGCCCGTCCGCGGAAACAGCCGGTGCAGCAGTCGCGCCGACAATCGGCGGAACAGTGGGTCGAGCAAGCGCCGGCGAAGCCCGCCCGCCGTTGGGGCCGTACGCGCCGCATGGACGCGCCGCAGCCATCACCCCTGACCGACGGCGCTTACGTTTTTGGCTCGTCGCCGCCGGTGCAGCCGGTGGCCGTTCCGCAGCCGCCGGCCCGAGCGTGGTCCCGGCGCGGCCTGCTGGAACCGCTGCTGGTGCTCAACGGGGGGCTGTCCGCCGGGTGCCTGTCATTGCTGCTGACGGCGGGCGTGATCGGCGTGATCGCCTTCCTGGCCGCCGGCGAGACCGTGACGCGCCTGCTGCGCAGCACGGGCGACCTCACCATGACCGAGAGCCTGCCGGTCCCGGCGGTGATCGGCATCGTCGGCACGGCCCTGCTGCTGGTGACCCAGGCGATTGTCGGCAATGCGGTGGATGTGGTCGAGCTGGTGCCGCGCCTGTGGGCGGCCCTCGGTTACCCCGGCGACGTCGGCACCATCGTGCAGCGGGAAGTGAGCCGCGTGGGCGATATCGGCTGGCTGGTGCTGCTGGTCTTCCTGGGGGGCTGGCTGGCGCTGGCCTTCCTGATGGTCTTTTTGCGGGCGCGCGCCAACCGCACCCTGCACTGGATACTCAGCACGGTCGGCCTGTGGGTCCTCTCCGTGGCGGCGGTGGCGCTGGGGCTGGCCCTGTACCGGGCGGTTTTTGGTTAGGACGCCGGTTTATTCCTCTGGTGCGTCAAACCGATTCGAGTGGAAGTCGCCGACCGGGCGGTAGCCGATCCGCCGGTAGATGCCGGTCGAGGTGGGGTTGTTCTGGTCCGCGAACAGCGTGCAGAACCGGTAGCCGCTGTCCAGCATCTGCTGGCTGAGCCGCGCCACGCACGACGTCGCATAGCCCTGGCCGCGAAGCTCCGGCGGCGTGTACACCAGGTTGACCGTGATGCCGTGCGCGCTGGGGCGCGCCGTGGCCGCCATCGACACGGCCTGTCCGCCATCCTCCCATAGATAGAGCGCGCCGCCTTCTACCCGCTGACGGGCAGTGGCCGTGGTGTCCCGCGGGGGTTCGTGGGGCGCGGCTTCCGCCTGGAAGGCGGCGATCCACCCGGCGATCAGGGGGATGTCGTCGGCGGTGGCGGGGCGCATCTGGCCGGGGGCGTAGGTGGGAGGGTTCACCGCCGTCAGCTCGAAGATGCTCGTCGTCATATCCCGCTCGAAGGTGCCGCCGCTGGCCGCCGTCCAGGCCTGGGCGAAGGCTTCCGACAGCTCGCCGGGGGCCATCACGCCAGGCAGGTGAATGCCCGTCTCGACCAGCGCTTTGGCAAGATCGTCGACCAGGGCCGGGCGGCCGGTCAGCAGCAGGTAAAAGCCGCTCATCACCGCCGCCCCGGTCATGGCTTCCCCGTCGTAGACGGCGGCGAAAATCTGCTCGGCGGGCGGGTTATCACTCCGGCTGGCCCGCTCGGCGATGCCCAGGATCAGGCTGTTGATCACCTGGTCCGCCTCCAGGTAATCCCGCGCCGCCTGCAAGAAGTCCCCCGCCGTCTCGAAGAATACCGTTCGCATCAGGATACCTCTTCCACACCGGCCATGGCGGGCCCGGCCATGGCCGGCAGATTTTGCAGCGGCCACATCGGCTGCACGTCCATGGCGAGGTCGTCGCGCTGGCCCTGCATGTAGCGGAAGAAACCCGCCGCCGCGATCATGGCCGCGTTATCCGTGCAGAGGTGCAGCGGGGGGTAAAAGACGGGCACCTGGGCGCGGTTGCGCATCTCGGCCCGCAGCAGCCGGTTGGCGCTGACTCCGCCCGCTATCAGGATGGCCGTCGCCCCGTGATCCGCCGCCGCCTTGAGTGTTTTCTCCACCAGCGCTTCGACCACCGCTTTCTGGAAGCTGGCCGCCACGTCCGGCACGCGCAGATTGGGCCGGAGCGGGGCGTCGCGTTCCTCGCCGCGTTTGCGGGGCTGGTTGCCGCGCGGCTGCACGGTGACTTCGCGCAGCACCGCCGTCTTGAGGCCGCTGAAGCTGAAGTCGTAGGGCGAGGCCGTCCTGGCCTGCGGGAAGTCGTAGGCGCTGTCCCGCCCGCCCGCCGCCGCCTTTTGGATGGCCGGGCCGCCGGGATACCCCAGTTCCAGCAGGCGCGCTACCTTGTCGAAGGCTTCGCCTGCCGCGTCGTCCTGGGTGCCGCCCAGGTGCTCGTATATGCCGTGCCCGCGCATCAGGACCAGTTCCGTGTGCCCGCCGGAGACGATCAAGGCCAGCACGGGGAATTCCAGGCTGTCGCCGGCTTCGGTCAGCCACAGCGAGTAGACGTGCCCTTCCAGGTGGTTCACCCCGACCAGCGGCAGCTTGCGCCCGAAGGCCAGCCCCTTGGCGAAATTCACGCCCACCAGTAAACTGCCCGCCAGACCGGGGCCGCGCGTCACGGCCACCGCCAGCAGGTCGTCGTAGCTGGCGTCGGCTTCCTGCATGGCCTGCTGCACGACGGCGCTGATCACCTCGACGTGCGCCCGCGAGGCCACCTCCGGGAAGACGCCGCCGTAGGGCGCGTGCAGGTCCGCCTGCGAGGCGACCACCGTCGAATGAATCTGCCGCCCGTTTTGCACGACCGCTGCCGCCGTCTCGTCGCAGCTCGTTTCGATGCCCAGGATGAGTGTCATGTGCTGTCCTTCGTTATTTGTAAAATCTGTGAGTCCGTTGCCGGTTGATGCTGGCGCGCGATTTGCCCGAACTACGGTTCGTAAACGAACCGCCATTATACCGCCGGGTGGGGGGATGTCTACGCCAGGTAGCCGCCGTCCACCGGGATGGCCGTGCCGATCATAAACGACGCGCCCGGCGAACACAGCCACAGCACCGCGTCCGCGATCTCCTCCGGTTGGCCGATGCGCCCGATCGGCTCCTGCGCGATGATCGTGTCCTGCATCTCCGGCATGTTCTCGATCCAGCGCTGCACCGGCGGCGTCTCCACCCAGCCGGGGCAGACGGCGTTGATGCGGATGCCGTGCGCCGCGTACTGCACCGCCGCCGATTTCGTCAGGCCGACCACGCCGTGTTTGGCCGTGCTGTAGGCCGGGCCGAACGGAAAGCTGTGCAGCCCGTCCACCGACGAGTTGTTGACGATGGCCCCGCCGCCCGTCTTGAGCATCTCGCCGATCTCGTACTTCAAACACAGCCACACGCTCTTGAGCACGCCGTTCATCGTTTTGTCCCAGTCAGCCTCCTCGATGAGGGCCACCGGGCCATCTTTGCCGCCGCTGGAGGCGTTGTTGAAGGCGCAGTCCAGCCGCCCGTAAGTCTCGATGGTCGTGGCGATCAGGGCCTGCACCTGCGCCGAGTCGGAGACATCCGCCTGCAGGTAGATGGCCTCGCCGCCTGCCTCTTTGATCTGTGCCAGGGCGGCCTCGCCGCGTGTTTGCGTCCGACCGGCGATGACCACCTGCGCCCCTTCCATCGCGAAGGCCAGCGCCGTGGCCAGCCCGATCCCGGAGGTGCCGCCCGTCACCAGGGCGACCTTGCCGGCAAACCGTCCATCCATGAGTGACCTGCTTTCTGTGGGTAACGTTGATCCGATCCTAGTCGAAGACGGGGCCTTTGTCGATGGATCGTCAATAGGCGGGCAGCCACATCCGCCGGAAGGCGATGGCGGCGTAAGCCAGCAGCGCCACCGCCAGCAGGAGCATCAAGATACGCGCCCACCAGGCCCGCTGCCGTCCCCACAGCTTCCAGGCCCATGCCATGCCGATCACGAACAGGATCACGTAGCTGAAGGCGATGAACCGGGCATGGATAATCGCGGCCTGGATATTCGCGTAGTTGCTGAAACGCCAGATATCCGCGCCCAAGGCTCCCAGCCCGGTCAGCGCGATCACCAGGCTGCCGTCGCGAGTGCCCTGGCGCGGCCGCCGGATCATGCGGGCCAGCGAAGCGGTCAGCCCGAGGACGATCATCAGGGTGGCCGGGATCGCCAGGTACATCAAACGCACGGCATCCTGGAAGCGCGCGCCGGGAATGTTGGTCCGGGTTCCGGGGTAAGACAGCTCCGTCAGCGGCATGTCCTGGTAGACAGGGCTGTTCCAGAAGTTGTAGTAATCCTGGTGCAGCGTGACGTACTGCAGGCTCCAGTAGGATCCCTCGCCGGGGCCAAACGCGAACGGTCGCTCGAAGATGCTGGTATCGAATGTGGTGAAAAAAGAGATCGGCATCTCCCACACCGGCTGGGGCGGGACCATGACGTTCACGATGTTGTCGTGGTACTGGCGAGCGTGCCAGACATTGTACAGCAGGGGAGCCAACATCAGCGGCAGGCCCAGCAGCGCCACTGCCACGACTCGCGCGGCTGTCTTTAACCGGCCTGACAGGGCGTTTTGTCCCGCCAACCACGCCGCCGTTACCCCGTAGATCGCCAGCAGGATCGCCCCATTGACTTTGAAGGCGATAGCCAGTCCTATGATGGCGGCTACACGCAGCCACATGGCCAGGCTTGCCGTGCGGGCACTGCGCACCATCAGCCACAACAGGATCACACCCCATGTCAGCAGCACATTGACCGCCAGATCGTTGTTGAACATGGCGTTCATGATCTGGATCACCGGGAACAACATGACGACCAGCAGTGTCAGCGCCTTCCACCAGCCCGCTGCCCGCCGCATGGCCTGCTGGACGAAAAACGCTGCCAGCAGCGCCCACGACGCGGAAAACACCATCAACCACAGGGCGATGTACTCCTGCAAGATGTACACGCCGGGCGGGGCCACCGACTCCGCCAGCCGGAAGACCACGGCGCTCAACACGTAGAACAGGGGCGGCTGCCCGGCTTCGTAGGTCGACGGTGCTAACGGTGGCGGCGGCATGTGCCCGGTGTTCAGCAGCGCATACATGTTCATGGCGTGCTGCGGCATATCGTAGCCGTAGTCCATCTTGTAATACATGTGGGCATTGGCTTGCAGCGCCAATATCACCAGCAGCGGCGCGATGGCCCAGCGATAGCGGCGGTAGAATCGGGACCGTAACAGCGGGCGTAGGAAATTGAGGGGCGGGGGGAGGGGCGTCGGGTTCAAGGCGGGCCTTTTTCGGTGGTAGCAGGCGCGCTCATACCTGGTCGTTGTTGCCGGCCTCGGGTGCCAGGATGAAGCCGAACATGCTGCCCTGGCCGTAGGTGCTGTGGAAAATCATCTCCCCGCCGTGCCGCTCCACGATGTTTTTGACCAGGTGCAGGCCCAAGCCCGTCCCCGTGATCAGCTCCGTCTCGACGGCCTTGGCCCGGAAAAACGGCTGGAACAGGCGCTGCTGCTGGTCTGCCGGGATGCCGTAGCCGCTATCTTCCACCTCAAAACAGACACTGTCATCCTTCCAGTGCAGGCGCATCGTCACCCGGCCCCTGTCCGGCGTGTACTTGATCGCGTTGCCGACCAGGTTCTCGATGGCTTCGTAGAGCATGGCCGGCTCGCCGGTGATGATGGCCGGTCGCGTGGTCATCTCCAGGTAAAAGGACTGCTCCTTGCGCAGGGCCTGTTCCTGGGCGGAGAGGTAAGCCTGCTCCACCAGGCTCGCCAGGTTGAACGTCTCGAAGGTCAGGTTGGTGACGGCTTCCAGGCGCTCCAACGACAGGATATCGTTGGTGATGTTTTGCATGCGGCGCGTGGCTTCTTCGATGTAGTTGACGAATTCGTGGGCTTTGCCGGGCAGGTTGTCCCAGACCACTTTGCGCATCAGGTACACGGTGGACAGGATATTGGTCAGCGGCGTGCGCAGGTCGTGGGTGGCGATGCGGATCATGTCCGTCTTGACCTGCTCCAGCGCGCTGACCTGGGCGTACAGTTCTTGCAGCTCGGCCAGCTGCACCACGGTCTCGTGGTAGAGGTTGGCGTTGTCGACGGCGGTGGCAATGCGGGCCGCCAGCATTTTGAGGAATTCGAAGATTTCCTCGGTGAAGGTATAGGGCACGTGGGTTTCCAGGTTGATGAAGCCGACCAGCCGGTCGCGCGAGATCAGGGGGATGGTGATCTGGGCCGTGGTCTGCTCCAGCAGCGCCATATAATCCGGGTCCTGGCTGACGTCGAGCACCAGCAGCGCCTTCCGCTCGCGCAGGCAGCGCCCCACGATGCCGATCTCCTGCAGGCGCACGCCCTCCATCGCCGCCAGTGAGTAGTTGATGGCTTCCATCAGGCTCAGCTCGCCGTCGTCGTCCAGCAGGGCGATGACCCCGGCGCTGGCCGCGCTCAGCCGCAGGGCGGCGTCCATGGCCATGGCCAGGGCATACCGCACGTTCAGGCGGCGGGTCAGTTCGGTGTCCACGTCGCGCAGCAGGGCCAGCCGTTTGACATACCGCTCTCGCTGCGACTGGGCGCGGGCCCGGGCGATGGCATAACACAGGGTGCGGGGCAGGCGCTGCAAATCCACCTCGTCCAGGAACAGGATATCCTGGGCGCCGGCGGCCAGGATATCGTTGGCCAGGTCGTGGTCGGGGTTGATGGCCAGCACGATGATCGGGATGTCCGGCGAGGCCTTGAAGAGACGCGCCACGCTCTCCACCCCTGAGGCGCCTTTGGGCTTGGGGTCGAGCAGGATGGCATGGATTTCATCACCCAGCGGCCGCAGCCGGGCCAGCGCATCCCTGAGCAGCGTGACGTGGTCCAACTCGAAGTCGGCGCTGGCGCGGTTTAGCGTATCGAAGATCAAACTGGCGTGCTCCGGGTTATCCTCCACCAGTAACACGCGGACTGTCTCGCCGTCCATAACGGGTTCCATACCTGGATCATCGGCTGTGGTCGGTCGTCAATGGTTCGCGCGCCGTCGGGTCTGCGGGTGAACGCGTCTGCGGGTAAAAGCCGCCGCCGGCAGGCCCGGGTGGGCGCGACCGGTGATCGACGCGCCCGGGCGTGAACGGCCCTCTCTTTTATTATGGGTCTTTCCGCCCGCCGCGATAGTCATCTTCCGTTAAAAAAAGCTAAACAATTCACGCCCGCGCCGGACCGGGGGTCCTGAAAAGGGGCGGTTTACCCACCCACCCCTGCCATCGTTTCCGGTCATAGCGCCGACCCTGCCGCCGGTGATGCCGCCTCGCTTACCCGGTGAGGGCCAGCACGAGGTCCTTGTGCATGGGCGTCAGGCTGTGGACGGTGCCGTCTTCCGCCACGTACACCGTATCTTCGATGCGGATGCCGAAGCCCTTCTCCGGGTAGTAGACGCCCGGCTCCACCGTGAACACGTTGCCGGTGGCCACCACGTCGTTATCCCGCAGGTGGGTGAAGCTGGGCCGCTCGTGAATGCCCAGCCCCAGGCCATGACCCAGGCTGTGCATGTACCCGACCGTGGTGCCAGGATGGCTGCGCGCCGTCGGGTGTCCGAACTCTTCCATCATGTCCAGCGTCAGAAGCTGGTAGGTTTTGGTCCGCTCGCCGACCTTCAGTGCATCCATCACCGCGTTGAAGGTGGTATTCACTTCATCGTAGGCTTTTTGCACCTCCGGCGTGGCGTAACCGATGCTCCAGGTGCGCGTCATGTCGTGGAAGTAGCCGCTGTGCATGTCCCGCGGGAACAGGTCGAAGACGATGGCCTGGCCCAGTTGCAGCGCGTCGCCATCTTCGCCGTGGCTGTGCGGGAAGCCGCCGTCCCGCCCCTGTGCGAAGATCATGCCCTCGCTGTCGTCCAGCTCGTAGTCCAGCAGCTTGAGCCGCACGAAGTGTTTGACATCCCCGATGGTCAGCGGCTCGCCGTTGGCTTTGACCACCGTGTCCTCGTCGGCGCGGTGCGAGGCGATGAAGTCCCACGTCGCCTGCATGACCAGGTTGGTGCGCCGCCCGACGTCCTTCAGGGTTTTGATTTCCCCGGCGTCTTTGGTGGTGACCGCCTCGTCGAACAGCGTATCGTAGCGCTCGCCCACGAAGGTGTAGCCCTCGAAGTGCGCCTCCAGCAATTTGAGGCTTTCCCACATGCCGCCCAGGCTGCCGCTGCCGTAGATGCCGATCCGCCCGCCGGTGAAACCGAAGCGCTCGAAGTAACGCTCGTAGCTCTTCAGCATGATGATGTCCATGTCGCCCTCGTGTTCCTGCCACAACTCGTGCAGCTTAAACTCGTTGTGGGTGACGACTTCCAACCCGCTCTTTTTGGCGTTTTCGACTTCCATCGAGTTGGTGAGCATCACGGCCGGCTCGCCCCGTTTTTTAAAGACGGTGGCATTCGATTCGTGACCGTTGGTCATGTAAGCGCGGGGGGCGTTCGGCGATTCGTCGCCAAAGACGATCATGGCGTCCAGGTCGCGTTCGGCCATCAGGCGGTCGATGTCAGATTTCATGGGGTCCTCTTTTGTTGTTAAGCGGAGTATGGTGCGGCGCTATTTTAACACCAAAATGCCGGATCAGGCGTACGCCGGCGCGCCCCTGTTTTACGCGCCCGCCATGATCACCCGCCGGATCACGGCCACGGCGACCGCCGGGTAGTCCGGCAGGCGGTCGGCCAGGAGACGGTCCGCCAGGTCCAGCAGACCGAGGGCGCAGGCCGGGGTTTCTAGCAGCAGCAGGCTATTGATCTCCGCCCCCAGTTCCGGGAAGGCGAAGGAAAAGCGCCGCAGCGGGTCGATGTCGTCCAGCAGATCGGCGCGTTCGGTCGGCGCGTGTTTGACCAGCAGCGGCAGCAGGTGGCCGATGCCCTGGTTTTTGACGAAGCTGTGCCCGCTGAGTTTTTCGCCGCGGCGGTGCCGGCCCACGCCGACCCACAGGTTGGTGAGGAACTGGCCGAACAACCAGCCGTCGTCGCTTCTTTGCGACTGGGACCATTCGACCGTGCGGGCGCGCACGGCGTCCAGGCGCGCGGCGATGTCCGCCCGGTCCAGCAGCAGGCGGTAGGCGTTGATCCTGGTCACGGTTAGCTCGTCGGGGTCGAAGACGGCGTACTCGATCAGGTGCCCGCTTTCGTAGAGCGCCTTGAGGCCGTGCCCGGTCTCCCGCATAGCGAAGACGATGCCCGCTGCGTCCGGCAGCCAGTCGTAGACCGTGCGGAAGTGCTCCTGCGCGCCCGGCACGGTCACGATCCAGAAGTCGTGGTCGGACCAGGCATCGGGCTGATGGTTGGTGCCGGCCATCGACCCGGCGGCCACCAGGCCGAGCACGCGTTCGTCGGCGGTCAAACTGGCGATTAACGTATCGGTGAACTGGTGATAATCTTTGGGATTCATAGGGATTCTTGTGTGAATATGTGGGTAATGAGATTAATAGGTGGTCGGTGCAGGGTTTCGTTCGGGTTAAATATGTAGGGAGGTATATCGATGCGTTCCCTACGATTCGCCCGGAATTGTTGCGCCCAGCAGGCGCTTCAGGCTCTCGATCAACGCCGGCTCCTGGGCCGGCAGCACCGTGCGCGGGTCGAGCACCACCCGGTCTTCCACGATGCGGGCGATGATGGGCAGCGGTTCCCCTCGCAGCGCTGCCAGGAAGGCATCGGGGCGCGGCACGTCCAGGGCCAGCAGCGCCGTGGGCAAGGTCTCGCCGGGCAGACTGCCGCCGCCCACTGTGCTCTGCCCTTCGATAACCACTCCCGCCCCGATGCGCCGCCGCCAGCGTTGGGCGCGCCGTTTCACCTCGGCGTAGGGGGCCGCCATCATCCGCCACACCGGGATTTCATCCAGGGCCGCGCCGCGCCGGTAGCCGTCCAGCGTGGCGACCAGGGCCGCCAGGTCCAGCTTGCCCATACGCACCGCCCGTGCCAAGGGGTGCCGCTTGAGCGCCGCCACCGCTTCCAGCCGTCCCACGATCAGGCCCGCCTGCGGCCCGCCCAGCAGCTTATCCCCGCTGAAGCACACCAGGTCGCAGCCGGCGGCGAGCGCCTCCTGCACGGTCGGTTCGTGGGCCAGCCCGAAGGGGGCCGTGTCCAGCAGCGCGCCGCTGCCCAGGTCTTTGACCAGGGGCAGGCCGCGTCCGTGGGCCAGCGCCGCCAGGTCGGGCAGGGCCGGCGCTTCCGTGAAGCCCATCATCTTGAAGTTGGAGGCGTGCGCCACCATGATCAGGGCGGTTTCTTCCGTGATGGCCGCCTCGTAATCGGCCAGGCGGGTGCGGTTGGTGGTGCCCACTTCGACCAGCCGCGCCCCCGACTGGGCCATCACCTCCGGCACGCGGAAGCCGCCGCCGATCTCGACCAACTCGCCCCGGCTCAGCAGGCATTCGCGCCCCTGGGCCAGCGCCATCAGGATCAGCAGGACCGCCGCCGCATTGTTGTTGACGACCAGGGCCGCTTCCGCCCCGGTCACGTCGCACACGATCCGCTCGGCGTGGGTATCGCGGTGACCGCGCTTGCCGGGCGCCAGGTCGTATTCCAGCGTGGAATAGCCCGCCCCGACCGACTGCATGGCCGTCAGCGCTTTTTCGCCGAGCGGGGCGCGTCCCAGGTTGGTGTGCACGATCACGCCCGTGGCATTGATCACCGGTCGCAGGGAAGGCGCATTTTGCTGCTCCAGCGCTTTTTTGACCCGCGCCAGCAGCGCGTTAGTGTCCTGGGCCGGGCCGCCCCGCCGGATCGAGGCGCGCGCCGCGTTGAGGGCCGCCCGCATCACTTCCAGTGTTTGCTCGTGCCCGTAGACGTCGCACAGCGCCGCGCCGGTCGCGCTGGTGAGCAGGGCGTCCACGCTGGGCAGGTTGCGCAGGTGTTCGTTTATCGCATCGGTCATAGGATGTTAACTTTCCGCAGGCATTCGCCGCCGGGGTCTGGCCGGACTGGTCGTCAAACTTCGACGTCTTCCGCCCGCTCGCGCAGCCGCAGGTACACTTCGATCACGATGAAGCTCAGCGCCAGGAAAAAGGCCACCGGCACGTTTAGCACGCGCGGGATGAGCAGCCAGGCGCACGCCACCGCGTACAGCCCGAACCAGATGCTCTGCCGCAGGATCACCCCGCCGGAAGCCACTTCGTAGGGCGGCGGCGTGAAGCGGATGTTCAAGAAGCGTACGAAGGGCAGCGCCGTACCCGTTACCGCCAGGAACAGCAGGAAGAAAAATACCCAGCGCCAGAAGGCCAGAGGCGGCATCTGGATAACGACCTGGTACAGGCCGAACCAGCCGCCGGTCATCATCAGCACGGCGGCGATCAGCACGCCCTTGTGATCGGGCGGGGTGCGGTTGGGAGCAGGCGGTCTTTGCATCGGCAGCGAACGATCATCGGGTTAAGTCGTCGGTTCTGCGGGGATTATAACGGGGTGGGGCGGGTGGGGGCAATCGGAAACCGGCCGCGGGTGCGGGCGCAGGACCAGGGGATCGGGGGCAATGGCCCGGCCCTGTGCCTGGGAAAAACCGGCAGCTAACTCCTGCGGCGGGGTGAAGTCGCCCAGGGCCATGAAGTTGCCGCCCGGGTCTTTGAAGAAGGCCATGCGGCCGACGCCGGGCACCTCCATCGACTCCTCCACGACTGTGCCGCCCTTGCCCTTGATGGCGGCCAGGTCGGCTTCCAGGTCGCCGCTCTCGATGTAGATGGTGGTCACGCCGGGGTTTTCCTCGGTGCGCTGGCCGATGCCGATGCCGAAGCCCTCGTCGCCGTTGCCGGTGGACAGGGTGGTGTAATTCATGTCCGGGTAGTCTTTGAAGTCGAAGCCGAACAACTCCGTGTAAAAGCCGGCCAGCTCGCCCCGGTCGTCCGCAAAAATCTCCAGCCAAACCACTTTTCTCTTTGCCATTTTTGGCCGCTCCTGAAATGGATAATCTAACGAAGTCGCTGGAGGATAGCACAAATGTTCTATACCGTCAAGCCTTTTTGGGGCGAATTTATCTGAATTATCTATGGTATAGTGTATAATATTAAGTGTTTATTTCTGATTAAGAGGTCAACATGAGAACAGTATATCCGCATGAGTTTTTCCGTTTGGATTTCGAACAGATACTTGTTGAGGCACGCCGGCAGGAAACAATACATCCGGCCAACAAAGGTGAATATACAATAGCAAAGAAAATATACGACTATTTTGATAGTGATGTATTCTCGTTAGTCGCCCAAAATGATTGGGTATATGATGCGGCTTCGAGATTTGCTTCTGATTACGCAATCGAATGTTTCCATCACATGAGACTGGCTGGAGAGCGGACTTTCAAAACACAAACCCGCCTGCAAAAGCTTAACTCCAAAGTAGAGGAGTTCATAGCTAGGGCATTTCATGAAGGCGCAGCACCACAGGCAATCGAGATAGAGTTGGTAAAAGCGAGTGATTTTCTAGAAATCGTTCAGCTTAGCAAATTGCCTGCAAAGATGCGTAGTGAAGCCCAGAATCTACATGAAGAAGTAGTTGATCACGAAGCACTGCAAATGCTCGTGACAATAAAGCAGATTGTTGGGGATTATGAAACACTGCTTCCCAGGATCATGTATGTAGTTCGTCGGGTAGAAAAGGTAAGACAAGGACTGCCCAAGGCAAGCAGTGACAATGATTTATTAGGAATGTCCGCTTCGCTTTCATGGTATGAGGATCATATTTCAGTAGGACATACATTGTATCCTGTATTGGGCAAAGATTTGCGTGGTTTCTACAAAGTTGCTCGGAATGTTGGTAGTCACCATGAAGGGTTTGAGTGGAAGGCTTCAACAAATGAAGTAATTTTGACTGATAGAAATGACCAAGTTGAAATGCATGCACATGACTTTCAGAAGAAATATAGATACTTGTCAATGTATGTCTGTGATTTTGGGATGAGAGGTCTTCTAGCTGCTTTTTGTCAGCGTGAAAAGGGAGCTGTGTCCAATTCTCTTGTCAGGGAATATGTCAAGATTTTCCCTGAAGACTTTCCTGGCGGCGAAATGGGTGTGTTAAGACCATATACAGAGTGACAAAAATGCTTGACGCCGCCCCGCCCGCCCTGTACACTGGTGACGCATGGTACGGAAGGATAAACACGTGTTGATCGACCACAGGTTCAGCCAGCTGGCAGTAGGTGGGGGAGGCCCCCAGCGTGCTGCGCCTGCCGGTCATTAGCATCTAACCTACCGGATGCTTAGCGGGCTGTGGGCGCAGGTCCCACGGCTTTTTTGTTGTTTGATTGTCGGGCCGTGGGGAGTGTCGCCTCACGGCCTGTTGTGCAGACCCTGCCCGGTCGGCCCGGCCCCGTGGTACAATACTCCCCCGGCAGCGTTACTCGCGTCCCAAAAAAAGAAATACATGGGCACCTGTGACATGCTCTGTCACAGGCCCTGTCAGAGGACCAGACACATGGCAATCGTAACCCTTTCTAACGTGGCCAAGAGCTTCGGCGCCAGCGACATTTTCGCCGGCGTCAACGCCAGCATCGAGCACCGGGCGCGCATCGCCCTGGTCGGCTCGAACGGCGTCGGCAAAACCACGCTGCTGAATATCATCGCCGGGCTGGACGCGGCCTCGGCGGGGGGCGTCACCCGCGCCCGCGGGCTGACGATGGGCTTCCTGCCCCAGCGCCCGGAGCTTTCCGGCGAGCACTCGCTGCACGATGAGATGCTGGGCGTTTTCGGCGAGCTGCGTGTGATGGAAACGCGCCTGGCCGACCTGGCCCACCAGATGGCCGCCGCCCCCGACGACGACGACCTGCTCGCGCGCTACGGCAACCTGCAAGCCCGCTACGAGCACGCCGGCGGCTTCGAGTACGAGCACCGCATCCGTTTGGTGCTGACCGGCCTTGGCTTCACCGAGGAGGAGTACGCCCGCCCGCTGACCAAGCTCTCCGGCGGGGAGCGCACGCGCGCCCTGCTGGGCCGCCTGCTGCTGGAAGCGCCCGACCTGCTGGTGCTGGACGAGCCGACCAACCACCTGGACATCGACGCGGTGGAATGGCTGGAGGGCTTCCTGCGCTCCTTTGACGGCGCGGTGCTGGTCGTCAGCCACGACCGCTACTTCATGGATCGCACCGTCGATACCATCTGGGAGATGGCGTTCGGCGGCGTGGAGGTCTACCGCGGCCGCTACAGCCACTACGTGCAGCAGCGCCAGGACCGCCACGAGCGGCGCTTCAAAGAGTTTAAGACGCAGCAGGCCTTCATCGCCAAGGAGATGAACTACATCAAGCGCAACATCGCCGGGCAGAACACGACCCAGGCCAGGGGCAAACTGCGCCGCCTGGAGACGCTGGTCCTGGGCAAATCCAAGGGTGACCTCAACCGGCTGGAGCGCGCCCTGCGCGGCGATAGGTCCGTGGTCACGGCCCACGCCGAGAGCGGCCTGCTTTACGCGCCTCGCACCGAGCACCAGATGCACGTGCAATTGGTGGCGGCCCTGCGCAGCGGCGACAAGGTCCTGATGACCTACGACCTGGCCGTCGGCTACCCGGATGGTCAGGTGCTGTTTCAGGTGCCGGACATCACGCTGTACCGGGGCGAGATCGCGGCCCTGATCGGCCCCAACGGCGCGGGCAAGTCGACCTTCCTCAAAACGATTCTCGAACAGCTCGAAGCCAAAGCCGGCAGCACCCGCCTGGGGGCCAGCGTGCAGATCGGCTACTTCGCCCAGGCCCACGAGGAGTTGAACCCCAACAACTCGGTCGTGGACGAGATTCTGGGCGTGCGGCACATGCCGATGAGCCAGGTGCGCAGCTACCTGGCCACCTACCTTTTCACCGGCGATGACGTCTTTCGCCCGATCAGCACGCTGTCCGGTGGGGAGCGCGGGCGGGTGGCGCTGGCCAAGCTGGCCCTCGGCGGCGCCAACTTCCTGCTGTTGGACGAGCCGACCAACCACCTGGACATCCCCAGCCAGGAGATTCTGGAGGGCGTGCTGGCCGGTTTCGACGGCACCATCCTGATGGTCAGCCATGACCGCTACCTGATCGACGCGCTGGCGACGCAAATCTGGGCGGCGCGCCCCGGCGAGATGACGGTCTTCGACGGCAGTTACTCGGAATACGTGGCCTTCCGCAACGGCGGCGACGGCGCTCTGGCCCCCGAGGCAGCCGCCAACGGCCAGGCCCCGGATCGAGCCGATGAGTGGGCTGATGAGCGGGCCGACGTCCGCCCGGCCAAAACCCAGGCGGCCAAAAACGGCGACAGTCGCGGCGGCCAGCACGGGCGCCAGGACAAAAAGCTTTCTCCCTACCGGCGCGCTCAGCGGGCCGCTCTCGTGGAGGACCTGATCGAGCAGTTGGAGGTCCGGTTGGTGGACCTCAGCGGCGAGATCGGGGCGGCCAGCGCGGCCGGCGATGCCGCCAAGGTCCGCGATTTGGGCGAGCAGTATGCTCAGGCCGAGACCGAGCTGGAAGCGGCCCTGGCAGAATGGGAAGACCTGCTGGTGGAATAGATCGCTGCTGGCGGGTGATGCCCGCCGAGAGTGGGAGGAGTATACATGTTCTGGTTGGTGGTTGGCATCATTCTGGCAATCGTGGCCGGTTACCTGTACGGGCGCTTTAGCAACGATATCACGGCTGCTCAAGCGCGGCTGGCGGCTCTCGGCAGTAAGACCGTCGAGACGGCGCACGGCCCGGTCGAATACGTGGACGACGGCGAAGGGCCGCCGGTTCTCGTGGTGCATGGCATCTTTGGCGGCGTAGACCAGGGGATGTTGACCGCTCGCGGCAACCTGGGCGACGGCTTCCGCGTGATCGCGCCCTCGCGCTTCGGTTACCTGGGCACACCGCTGCCCGCCAAGGCCTCGCCCGCCGACCAGGCCGACGCTTTCGCCGCGCTGATGGATACGCTGGGCCTGGAAAAAGCGGTTTTGCTGGGCGCTTCTGCCGGCGGCACCTCGGTCATCCAGTTTGCCCTGCGCCACCCGGAGCGCTGTGCCGCGGTCGTGCTGATTTCATCGAACGCGCCGGGCGAGGCGGAAGTGTCCCTGCCGCCCCAGGGCGCTGCCAGGCTGGTGTCCGGCTCCAATTTTCTCTTCTGGCTGCTGACGACGTTTTTCCGCCCGATGCTGAAGCCGATCTTAGGCGTGCCCCAGGGCTTCGCCATGACGCCCCAGTTCGAGGCGGAAGTGGGCGAGTTGATGGACGCGCTGCTGCCGGTTGCGCCGCGGGCGGACGGGGCCTTATTGGATATGTACGTCTCCAATCCCGACATCAACAGCGGCTACCCGCTGGAAGACATCGCCGTGCCGGTGCTGGTGGTCAATGCCGAGGACGATCCGCTGGCTTTGATGACCAACGCCCGCGCCATGGTCGCGCGGATTCCCGGCGCGCGCCTGTATGCCGTGGCCAATGGGGGGCACGTCATGCTGGGACATGGCGAAGCGGTCCGCGCCGAAATCTCCGACTTCATTACCGAACATAGCTAACGGAATCGCCCATCCTTGTGGACAATGGAGCCTCTCGATTTCGATAGGATGGCAGGACAGGGACAGCCTTGACACTCGTTCACGCTTACTTCGCGCTGGCGACCCTGGTTGGTTTGCTGTGGTTTGTCGCCGGGATGCGCTGCATCTACCGCCGGCGGGTGGCCGTGTTCCGCTACCGGCGGGACGGCTGGGCCGCCCTGGCTTTTGGCGTCTTCACCGTGATCGCCGGGTCCTTCGTGCTCAACTACGGCATCGTCAATTTCCTGCATGGCCCGGCCAACATCCTCAAGGGTTTGCTGATGATCGGGCTGTTTGTCTTGCTGCTGCAAGCGGCCGGTTACGCCCTGGCCGAGATCATCCACGCCATTGTCGTCCGCTACCAGCAAAGGCAGCAGCGTTTGTCGCAAAAGAGGTCACGGCGAGGTCGATCACGGCGTGATAAATCACGGCGGGCAAAAGCGCGGCGCAAACCAACGCGTTAGTCGATCACCGCCGCCAGCGAGTCGCCCAGCAGCGTTTCCAGGTACGGGGTGACGCCCCAGAAGTCCTTCAGCGCCCGGTACTGCGCGATGAGCCGTTCGTCCGGCGGCGTGTCCGTGCGGATGGCGCGGATCATCAGGTTTTTGTCGGTATGCTCCGGGTCGATGAACTCCATCACCCGCGTCTGGTAGCCCATCAGCCGTAGGATCAGGGCGCGCAGGCTGTCCGTCAGGATGTCGCCCAGCCGCTCCCGCAGGATGCCGTGAAACATCACCGGCCCGAACGGCTCCGGCGGTTCTCCCGCGCTCAACTGGGCCTGCAGATGGTGGTGGCAGCACGGTGAACTGAAGATCAGGCGGCTCCGCCAGCCGATGGCCTGGGCCAGCGCCTCGTCGGTGGCGGTATCGCAGGCGTGCAGCGCGATCACCAGGTGCGGCGTGGCCTCCGCCCGGTAGTCGATGATCGTGCTCTCCACGAAGTCGATGCCATCCCAGCCCAGTTCGGCGGCTTTGGCGGCGTGGTCTTGCAGCACCCGCCCGTTGACGTCCACCCCGGTCAGCGTGGCGGACCGCCCCAGGACGTGCGTCAGGTAGTGGTAAACGGCGAAGCTCAAATAGGCGTTGCCGCAGCCCAGGTCGACGGCGCGCAGCGGCTCGGCTTCGATCGTTTCGATCACGCCGGTCTGCTCCACCAGCTTGAGGAACTCGTTGATCTGCCGGAACTTGCTGCGTTTGTCCGCCCGGACCTTGCCCTCGGCGGTTTTGATGCCCACCGCCTGCAGGAAGGCGTCCGGTTCGTCGGCGGGCAGGATCGTGCGTTTGCGCCGGTCGTGGGTCAGGTCGGGGGGGGCATCGGCGGCTGCCGGGGCATGGCGGTGCAGCAGCGCCTTGCCCTTTTTGGTGAACTGCACCTGCAGGCTGCCCGCCGTCCCGCTGACGTGGATGTTCTTGAAGGCGAAGCTCAGCAGTTGATCCAGCGCCTCGGCGGCCCCGGCGGCCTCGTGATTTTTGGTCACGTCCTGCCGCCCGTCGAAGTAGGCGAACTGCCAGCGCGTCTCCTCGCGGATCAGCACCGGCTGCACGGTCACCCGCACCCACGGCACGACCTGCTTGCGCTGCGCCCCGCTGAAGACGGCTTTCACGAAGCCCGCTTCGTTCAGTACCGCGTCTTTGACCTGCTGTTGGTAGTCGTTCGCCATGTGAAACTGCCTCTCGAGGTCGGTCAGTCCAGCACTGCCGGCGTCAGTTCTGGACTGACGTCAGCAGCGCGTCCGCCCGGTCTTTGTGCTCGATGACGCCGCAGTCCACCAGCCGCCGCACCAGGTCCACCCAGTGATCGCGCTGGTCCGCGTCCGAGGCCAGCATGGCCTTCAGGATGTCCGCTGCCTCGTCGATGGCGTCGTGATTGTCGGCCAGGGTGATGGCCTGCCAGTAGGCGATCTCCTCCAGGTCCGGGGCGATGCTGCGCGCTTCCGCCCAGTGGGCCAGGGCCTGATCGCGGTCGCCGGCCTCCAGCGCCTGATAGCCCTGCCTGTCGACGTGCTGGGCGCGCCGCAGCCGGACCAGCCGCGCCAACTCGGTCACCGGGTCGGCGTGCTCGTCCACCCGCAGATCGTAGACTGCGGTGGTGGCAAGCGCCCGGCCCTCGCCCGGCACGACCTTCAGCGCCGCCGACTGCATGCCGCGGATGTCGCCGCCTTCCGCCTGGGCGGCCTGCAAAGCGGCCATCAAACGCGCGGCCAGGTCGCCGCCGGCCTTTTCGAAGGCCTCGGCCATGGCCGGCACGACGGTCGGGTTGGTCATCATGTTGGCCTGGACGCTGTAGCCCTCGCCGACGTGGTGCGCCGCCTCGCGGATGCAGTTGTCGCCGGTCCAGGCGGCGGCTTCCCCCTCATTGGTGATCACGGCCACTTGCCGCTGGTGTTTGCCGGGATCGGTAGCGACCAGCCCGTCGATCACGTTGTTGGGGGCCAGCCCTTCGCGCAGCAGGGCGATGGCCAGCGGCCCGAACTTGAGGTTAGCCATCGCCTGGGTGATGGCCGCGCCTACGCCCGGCTCCATCCAGATGATGTGCGCGCCGACGCACATCTGGTGCGTTTGTACGGCCACGCCCAGTTGGCCGGTGGCCGGGTCGTGGGCCACGATGCTGAATGTGCTGTACAGGTCGGTTGGTCGGATCATGAGCCTGTCCTTTGGTTTCGGGTTTGCGCTGCCTGCGACACTTGCCCGCCAGTATACCGCAGGCCGTCTGAACCGGGGGAGAGATGGTGTCTCAGGCTTCGGTTATCTGGTGGTCGGGGTAGGGGCGGGTCTGTGACCTGCCCTCCGCAGGCCGCTCCCGTCTGGAACGGGCCGCACACGGGCGGCGGTCGTTCCCTTTGCCCAGGGGCAGGATGCGCTATACTCATGTCCGACACGTGGGCTGCCACAGGAGGGGCGGGCATGGATTACGGAACGATGATCAGCCGTGCATGGGTTGTCACCCGCCAGTATACCTGGCTGTGGATACTGGGCTTGCTGGTGTTGGGCCTGGGCAGCGGCAATATCGACCTGAGCCTGCCCAGCGGCTTTGATGTCACCGGGCTGGCGGTGGCGGAACCCCTGGGGCCGTCAGCCGTGATGGGCGTCGTCATCCTGACCGGCCTGCTGGCCTTGGTCGGCGTGGCCCTGTGGGTCTTGGGCGCGCTGGCCCGCGGCGCGCTGATCAGCGCCGTGGACCAGATCGAGCGCGAGGGCGGGGAGTCGCTGGTCGATGCCTGGCTGGGCGGGGTGCGGTGTTTTGGCCGCCTGTTCCTGATCGGCCTGCCGGTCGCCGTGCCGGCCCTGCTGCTCACCTTCCTGACGTATGTCGCGGCGCTGCCCGGCATCGCCGGCGAGGGAGTCATCGACGGCCTCGGCAACGTGGTGACGCTGTGCCTGCTGCCGCTGTGCTGTCTGCTGACGGCGGCCAGCCTGGTCCTGACCCTGGCCCAGGCCTTCGCCGATCGCGCCGCCGTGATCGAGGACCTGGGTCCGGGCGAGGCCTGGCGGCGGGGCTGGCAGGTGTTCTCCGGCCACCTGGACCGGCTGCCGGCGCTGGTGGTGATGTGGGCGCTGCTGACCATCGTGGTGCGCCTGCTGGTCACGCTGCCCACCACCGGCCTGATCCTGCCGGTGTTATTCCTGGGCGTGGCCGGGGCGCCGGTCGGTACGGGGCCGCTGGCCGTGGTATGCCTGTCCGGCTTCCTGACGGTGCTGGCCATGCTGCTGTTTTCGCTGGTCAGCGTGTTCACCTCGACGTTGTGGACGCTGGCCTATCGTGATTGGATCGGGCTGCCGCCGGGCGATTGGACGGCAGACCTGGATGCGGGGGATGAAGCACCGCCTGTCATAGACGAGGACTCGGCGGGGGAGATACCATCCGAAGAGAACCCGGAAACGGGCGACGAGTGAGAGTCGGTCGCGCCATGGGGGCCTGTGGCGCGCGATCGCAGGAGTGCATGGTTGTGATTCGTTGGCTAAGTTTTTGGTTGGTGCTGGTGGTCGTGCTGGCTGCGTGGTTGCCTGCCGCTGCCGCCGATCCGGGCGAGCCCGTTTCCTATGTGGTGACGCTGGAATTCGAGGGCATTGCCCAGGGACAGGTCGGGCTGGTGCACGTCAGCGGGCCGGGCGTGGCCGGCGCGCGCGCCTTTTTTCTCAACCGGCTGGTCGAGTTTTTCCCCGGCGGCGAGGACTGGTACGGCCTGCTGTCCGTCAACATGGACCAGAACCCCAACCCTTACCCGCTGCAAGTGCTCGTCTGGTTTGAGGACGGCTCTCGCCAGACCTGGGAGGGCGAGATCACCGTGGTCACCGCCGACTTTATCCGGCAGGATGTGACCGTCGCCGCCAGTTTGGGCCGCCTGCTGGAGCCGGAGGTCGATCGCGCCGAGCGCGGTCGCCTGATGAGCGCCTTCAGCCAGTTCACGGACATTCACTACTGGGAGGGCAGTTTTATCCAGCCCACGCCCACCGAGTTTACCTCGCCTTTTGGCGCATGGCGGCTGTATAACGAAGTGCTGTGGGGCCGCCATACCGGCGTGGACCTCTCCGGGCCGCTGGGGACTCCGCTGGTCGCCCCGGCGGCGGGCCGCGTCGTGATCGCCGAGCGGCTCGACGTGCGCGGTAACTACGTCCTGATCGACCACGGCTATGGCGTGTACTCCGGGCTGGCCCACCTGTCCGAGATTCACGTCACGCGCGGGCAGATCGTGCGCCAGGGCCAGGTCGTCGGCGTGAGCGGTAATACCGGCCGCAGCAGCGGGCCGCACATCCACTGGGAGATGGCCGTCAACGGCGAATGGGTGGACCCGGAGCAGTTCCTCACGCTTGACCTGCCGTAAGATGAGCCGTATAGCCTGGTAACGCCGTCAACTGACGGCGCGCCGTCAGCCACCCGGCTGATTTCGTCTGCATCCTGCCCGCCCGTCGATGGCGCCGGCGGGCCACCTGGGGTTACACTGGGGGTTGCTGGTTCGTGTGGCATCACCGCTAACCATTGACATACGGAACAGCCTTTATCGGCAAACCAGCCCTTTACCCCAAACCTGGGGCAGGGCCAGGACAACGAGGATCGGTATGCCATACCAGTTGGAGTGGCTGGACAAGCCGCACATCGTCTATTTGTGGTTGACGGGCGACCTCACCGAAGCTGAATTTAGCGGCTGGGTGGACGAGGCCATCGCCCTGGCCGAGACTGTGCCCGATGCCAAGGTCCACACCCTGGTTAACCTGGAAGACCTCAAACGCTTCCCCCCGCTGGTCTTCCTGGCCCGCGAGTTAAAGCGCCTCATGACCGACTCCTCCAACCGCGATATGAGCACGGTTTACGGCGCGGGCCGGCTGACCCGCTACACGATTGAGCTGATTGTGCGGGTCGCGCCGGTGCGCCTCAAGGTGTTTAACACCCGCGAGGATGCGCTCGGCTTCATCCATGACATGGTCCGCCTGGAGCAAGAAATCGCCGCGACAGCGGCCGCGACGGAGATCGCCGACGAAGCCACTTCTGACTGATGGCTGGCGTCTGCGCCAGGGAGCGAAAATGACCGATAGCTGGCAGGTGCTGGCTCGTCAGATGTTGCTGGATCGCGCGCCCTGGCTGTCCGTCTGGGTGGAACGGGTGCGGCTGGGCAACGGCGTGGTGATCGATGATTACTTCCGGATCGCGCTGCCATCCTGGGTGGCTGTCTTTGCCGTCACGGATGAGGGCCGTGTGCCGCTGGTGGAGCAGTACCGCCACGGCATTGGCGCGGCGATGTTAGAACTGCCTGCTGGCTGTATTGAAGAGGATGAACCGCCGGTGGCTGCCGCTCGCCGTGAACTGCGTGAGGAAGTCGGCGGCACGGCGGACTCGTTCGAACTACTGGTCAGCCTGCCGGTGCTGGCCGAACGCAGCGCCATGATCATGCACGTCGTCCTGGCGCGCGGTCTCCGGGTGGCAGGGGCACAGCAGTTGGAAGCCACCGAGGACATCGCCGTGCACTGGCTGACCCTGGCCGATCTGCGCAGCGCCGTGCAGGCCCGCCCGGACATCCCCGCCACGCACCTGGCGGCCATGGTCCGCGGGCTGGCCGCGGTAGACGCCGGCTGAAGCGCTGCCCGCTTTTTTTCATCTGTCAAGTTCATGGATCGACGGTTAGCACTTCCCAAATATGAATGATGCAATCAGAACCCGCTGTAAAAACGTTTGTTCCACCTTGGTTCCAACCCAATGCTGTTCTACCTACGCTTGGAATCTCAGCGATAATCCCAAATGCGTCCACATCCCAGATATACACTGTGCCGTTATCGCTGCTGCCCGCTATGCGAGTGCCATCGGGATTGGTTGATACCATATGTATGGCCTCGCCATGTCCGTCAAGGACGATCGATACCTCTGTTGTGTTTTTATTCCATGCCCAAATGAAGCCAGCATCATCTCCGACGACCAGTAATTGACTGTCAGGTATCCAGGTCATCGCTGTTATGGGGCCTGTTCCAATCGGGTCAATTGAGAGAATGGGTGTCTCGCTTCGCACAAGAGCAGGCTCTAGAGAGTCATGCCAGATTGTGACGAGGCCGCTCCAGTCACGCGTCATTGACCGGGGTATTACTGTGGAGCCAGCAGCAATCACTGAGTCATCGTAACTCCAGCTAACGGTCTCTACCTGGGCATCCCTGAAGTGCCGCTGTATTTCGAGATCGATGACTTCATAGGTCACCAGTAGCTGCTCTGTGGCGATATCCCAGATGCGGATTGTGTTATCCCATGAGCCGCTCAGCAGCATCCTGCCATCCGGACTCCAGGCTAAAGATCGGACAGCATTCTGATGGCCTGCAAATGTGGAAATGTTCTCACCGGACATTATGTCCCACACGCGAACTTCATGTCCAAAGGCTCCACCGCCACCACTAGCTAACTTGCTGCTGTCCGGACTCCAGGCCAACGCCGCCACCAATGAGGGGTTGTCGCGTACAATCAAGACAGTACTACCTGTTCTGGTATCCCATATCCCGATTGCGCGGTCAAAACGTCCCGGGGCGGCAAAAAGGTTGTTGTCAGGACTGAAGGCCCCTGGCAGTACTATAATCGAATCGGCATCACACGATTCCAGTTCAAGCTGTCGAAGCTCTCGATAACCCTGCGGGTTAGGTGTTCCACGTTGTGCTGTGGCGAAATATGAAAAGGTCAAAAGTAAGCCAACCACCACAATGCCCTGGATAAAGCGCAGCATGTTCTCTCCACCGTTATGCGTTTATGTCTGTTCCTCGCGCATTTAGTCAAGCCGCGCCATTGCCCAATGGCACAGGTCTCTGGACAGCGCCAGCCCGTCCACGGAGTTCCCCGATTCGTGATGCCGTGTGCCTGTCCTGAGTATAGGCGACGGCGGGGGTCAGGCAAGAAGCTCCCACAGTCGGCCTGTCCCCGTTAGCACGTATGTGCTATAATCCTGGCTGAACCTGACAGCGACATGACGAGAGCATCCCAATGGCCAAAACCCGATCCGTCTACATCTGCCAGAACTGCGGCCGCCAGACGCCGCGCCTCATGGGCCGCTGCCCGCAGTGTGGCGAGTTCAATACCATGGTCGAAGAAGTGCAGGAAGTCTCCGCCAGGGGCCAGGCGCGCCCGGCCCGTGCCCTGCGATCCACCCCGCAGCGGCTGCCCGAAGTCAGCACCGAGGCCGGACATCGCCTGCCGATGCCCATCGCCGAGTTTTCGCGGGTGCTGGGCGGCGGTATCGTGCCCGGCAGCGTGACCCTGATCGGCGGCGACCCCGGCATTGGTAAGAGCACCATCTTGCTCCAGGCGGCGGCCTTGCTGGCCCGGGACAGCGGACCCGTGCTCTACGTCAGCGGTGAGGAGTCGGCCCGGCAGATCAAGATGCGCGCCGAGCGCGTCGGCCTCCAGGCGGAAGACCTCTACCTGGTCACGGAAACCAACCTGGGCGACATCTTCGAGCACGTGCACCAGGTGCAGCCGCTGATCGTGGTCGTGGACTCGATCCAGACCACCTTCACCGACGAGCTGACCTCCTCGGCGGGCAGCGTCAGCCAGGTGCGGGAGTGCGCCAACCGCCTGCGTGAGCTGGCCAAGAGCACCGGCCTCGGCGTCTTCCTGGTGGGGCACGTTACCAAGGAGGGTAACATCGCCGGGCCGCGCGTGCTGGAACATATCGTCGATACCGTGCTCTATATGGAAGGCGACCCCTTCCAGACCTACCGCCTGCTGCGCAGCGTCAAGAACCGCTTCGGGGCCACCAGCGAAGTCGGCGTCTTCGAGATGAGCGGGGCCGGGCTGGTGGAAGTCGCTAACCCGTCGGAAGCCTTCCTGGCGGAGCGCGTGGTCAACGCCTCGGGCAGCGCCATCGCCGTCACCATGGAGGGCACGCGCCCGCTGCTGGTGGAAGTGCAGGCCCTCAGCAGCCCGACCGCCTTCGGCTACGCCCGCCGTACCGCCAATGGCATCGACTACAACCGCCTGCTGCTGCTGGCCGCCGTGCTGAGCCGCCGCATGGGTTTTAAGCTGGTCGAGCAGGACATCTTCGTTAACGTGATCGGCGGTCTCAAGATCGACGAGCCGGCTGCTGACCTGGCCGTCGCCGTCGCCATCGCCTCCAGCTACCTGGACCGCCCCGTGCCCGCCGACCTGGCGATTGTGGGCGAGATCGGCCTCAGCGGGGAGCTGCGCGCGGTGAGCCAGCTCCCGGTGCGGCTTAACGAGGCGACCAAGCTGGGCTTCAAGCGCATCCTGGTGCCGCGCATCCGCCGCAAGGACTCGCTCAAAGGGGCGGGGTTAGAGGTGATCCAGGCCCGCTCCATCGCCGAGGCGTTTAAGGTCGCCCTGCCGGAGAAGTAGGGCGCGCGCTGGACGGCGAAGTGATGTTTTTCTGGATTTGATGACAGTAAGCGGAAATTAACCGCCACTCAAGTGACGCAGAAGTGCTATTGCAGCCTCTTCATTGTCAAGGAAATCAATATTCCGATCGTCCAGCCAGTCTCCATGCGCATAGTTTACGCAGCTATACTGCCAGCCAACGCACCTAATGGTACGTGGCATAAAACTCAAGCTACCCGAGGAAGTTTCATAGTAGGCGATGCGTTCGCGTCCACTATCCTGACTGATGATGGAACCGGTGAATCCTTGCGGATTGGGTGTTAGCACGTAAGCGGTTAGCCAAGTTTCGCCCTCAACACCTATACGCATGCCTTGGAGCCAAGGCGGCAAAATGCTGTCCGCAAATCTAAGGGTGCCTTCGTCATACATAAGCGTCTCGTTGGCAATGGCAATCTCAAACAGGTCTTGCAAGAGTTCAGTTTGTTC
>DAOUEM010000546.1:0-6818 GCA_034430555.1 Anaerolineae bacterium
GGGGGCATTCAGAGTGGGATGCAGGGGGCAGTGTGGGCGCGCCGGATACGGTTGATTATAGAGAAAATCCGCCCTCGGCGCTGGCCGCCGGCGCTGGCCGGTTCTGCCAGCAGACGCAGCCAGTAAGATTCGGCGGGATCAACGGCATCGGCCAACGGGGCCAGGGCCGCTTCCACCGCCGCCAGCGATTCGGCCTGCATGAGGGCGCGGCGGACCTGGGCGGATCGCGGCAGTCCCAGCCGGTAGCTGGAGAAGTGCTTGCGCAGTTCGATGGCGGCGATGTATTCGCCCAGCGGGGCCTCCGCGAAGGCCAGGCGGGCATGGTGCAGCACAATCGCCAGCCGCTCCTGGCGGGTGGGCGGGGGCAGCGGTTGGCCGGTGGACAACTCGTGCGCGATCTGCCGGAACAGCCAGGGATAACCCTGCGCGGCCCGCCCGATCATGATGGCGTCGCAGCCGGTTTCGGCCAGCATCCGGGCGGCGTCGGCGGGGCAGGCCACATCGCCATTGCCGAAGACGGGGATGCGCACCGCCTCCTTCACCCCCCGGATCACGCCCCAGTCGGCGGAGCCGGTGTATTTTTGCGCCGCGGTGCGACCGTGTACCGTCACCGCCGCCGCCCCGGCGTCCTCCAGGGCTTGCGCCATCTCTACGGCGTTGATACAGTCGTCGTCCCAGCCGGCCCGAATCTTGACCGTCACCGGCACGTCGACCGCCGCCACCGCCGCCGCCACGATGGCCGCGCCCAGCTCGACGGTTTTCATCATGGCCGCGCCGCATCCCTTTTTGACCAGCTTGGGGGCAGGGCATCCGTAATTCAGGTCCACGATATCCGCGCCGCGGGCGGCCACGTCACGGGCGGCCTCGGCGATCATAGCCGGATCGCCGCCGTAAAGCTGCACGGCGATGGGGTGTTCGGCTTCGGTCCAGGTGAACTTGACCAGCGTCTTGCGGTTTTTATGGGCGACGCCGGCGCTGCTGATCAGCTCCGTGCTGGCCAGGCCGCAGCCGCCCAGCGCCCGCACCAGCAGGCGAAAGGGCAGGTCGGTGTAGCCGGCCATGGGGGCCAGGGCCAGCGGCGGGTCGATGGTCACCGGCCCGATGTGCAATGGTCGTAGGGACGACGCGGACTCTAACGAGTCCGGGCTGGTCGTCCGTGCTGGGGTGAGTGTGGGCGTCGTGTTCATGGGGCCGTTTATAGCCCGCCGGGGTCGATGTCGCAAGGGGGCGGGTGTGGGCGGCTAATTCGATCCACGAAGGATGTCAGCCGGGCATTCGCTGCCCGACTCTTCTAACAGGCCGCACAGGTAGGCGAGGGTGTACGGCTCGTCGGGCAGGTCAAGCGGCTCATCCAGCAGCGGCGACCAGTCGGGATTGTAAACCCAGTCCTGATCATCGGTGTAGAGTATCTCGATTTCTTCAGTGGCGAAGTCAATTGTCGCCAGGTGGATATTCCGGGCATTGAAGGCACCTTTACTGCCGTCCGGTGAGGGACTGACTCGCGTGGACTCGGAGTCCCACACATTATCCTCGTTATCCAATGTCACGTGTTGTAGCAGCTCACCACCGAAATCGATGATCTCAAAATGAATTGGGCCAATGTTATACCTCAACAGAATACGTTCCTCATCCAGCACATACACGCCAAGGATATTTCGCTGTATGTATACTTCTTCGCGAGGCGCTGGCAGGTGCGAGTTGTAATCTGCTGTGTAAATGGTCTGCATGTGACCATCTTGCATGTCGATAACCGATACTGTAGTCGTGTGCTCGACGAGATAACTGCTTCCACATATGAGGAATTGGCCATCGAGCGAAAAATCAAACCATGTACACGGTACAGTGAAGTCAAAGTCGGGTATTTCGTAGTCGCCGGAGCCGTCGCTTGCCATCAGCAGCAGTTGATAGCGAGTAGCATCCGCCACACTCACATCACACCCATACGCGATATATTCGCCGTCGCGTGTCCAGCGCCATAATGTGGTCCACTGACCGCATTCGAGCGGAAGCGAATCCCACGCGATTTCGACGAACCGGTTGCCGTCAATGTCGAGGATGTAGATATTGCGCCGGTCTTGGTTGCCAAAGACGGGTGATCGAAAGGCAATGCGCTGGCCGTCTGGTGACCAGTGAATGAATTGTGGCCGAGTCGATTCGGCCAGGGTAACAACTTCGCGGGTTGCATAATCCAGGATATGAAGCCCGCTGTCATCCGACAGGTTGCCAAACGCAATATAGCTGTAGCCGTCGTCGCCCTGGCGGGCCGCGTCGACTGGCGGCTGCGTCGCCGTCAGAATGACACCCACCAGCAGCAGGCCAATGATGATCAAGATTCGCCGCATGTTCGCCTCCCATACAGACCGTCGCCCACATCATAACCTGACTCCGGTGAGTCCGCCCGGACTCGTCAGAGTCCGCGATGTCCGCTGTGTGGCGGTCGATGGTGGGTTGAGGGTGGCTGTTGGTTTCATGGGGCCGTTTATAGCCCGCCGGGGTCGATGTGGCAAGGGAGCGGGTAGGGGCGAAGCGCTGCTTCGCCCGGTCGAGGCACCGCCTCGACCCTACAAAATGCTCCGCATGCCCAGTTCGTCACAAACCTGAAATGTACCCTGAAGGGCACCTGGTGAGTCCGCTCGGCCCTGACGAGTCTGCCCTTGCCTTTCCGCCCCGATTGCTTTTTAGCGCCGCTTGTCTTTTAGCCCCTCGTGCCGTATCGTTGAATCATGACGACTCTACCTGAAATCCCCACCCTCACCATCCGCGCCCGGCGGGAGAAGGCGGTCCAACGCCACCACCCGTGGGTGTTCTCCGGCGCGGTCAAACGCGTGACCGGCGATCCGGCCCCCGGCGCGACCGTGCGCCTCCACTCTGAGCGCGGCGACTTCCTGGCCTGGGGCTATTACAACGCCGCCTCGCAGATTCGCGCCCGCCTGCTCTCCTGGGAGGAAGACCAGACCCTCGACGAGGCCTTCTGGCGAGGGCGCATCCGGCAGGCGGCCCTGGCCCGCGGCGAGGACAACCTGATCTACGAGGGCGGCACCCCGGTCGCCTACCGCCTGATCAACGCCGAAAACGACTACCTGCCCGGCCTGGTCGTGGACCGCTACGGCGATTGGCTGGTGCTGCAAGCGCTGACGCTGGGCATCGAGACGCGCAAGGACCTGCTGGTCCGGCTGCTGGACGAAGAACTGCACCCGGCGGGCATCTACGAACGCAGCGATGTCGACGTGCGGGCCAAGGAAGGCCTGGAACCGGCGGTGGGTCTGTTGTTAGGTCGCGAGCCGCCCGAATGGATCGAGATCGACGAGTTTGGGCGGCGCTTCCTGGTGGACGTGCGCCAGGGGCACAAGACCGGCTTTTACCTGGATCAGCGCCTCAACCGCCGCCTGCTGGGCGACCTGCTGCGCTTCGATCCCGACGCCCCGGAGCGGGTCGTGCTGAACGCCTTCGGCTACACCGGCGGCTTCAGCGTCTACGCGCGGGACGGGCTGGCGCGGCGCGTGGTCACCGTCGACTCGTCGGCGGAGGCGCTCGATCTGGCCCGGCGCAACCTGCTGCTCAACGGCTTCACCCCGGTGGAGGACGATCTGGTCGAGGCCGACGTCTTCCAGTATTTGCGCCTGTGCCGCGACTCCGGCCAGCGCTTCGACATCGTCATCCTGGACCCGCCCAAGTTCGCCCACAGCCAGCGCCAGGTGGATCGCGCCGCGCGCGGCTACAAGGACATCAACCTGCTGGCCTTCAAGCTGATCAAACCCGGCGGCCTGCTGATGACGTTCTCCTGCTCCGGCGGGGTGGACGCCGACCTGTTCCGCAAGATCGTGTTCGGGGCGCTGGTGGACGCCGGGCGCGAGGCGCAGGTCCTGCAGACGCTGGGGCCGGGGCCGGATCACCCGGTGGCGCTGACCTTCCCCGAAGGCGCGTACCTCAAGGGCCTGCTGCTCCGCGTGTGGTGAGGACCGTTCGGATTTGCCCGCAAGGCGTAAACCTGTCGTAGGGACGTCCGGATGGACGTCCCATAGAAATACGGCCTATCATCGGGACGACCCGCCGGTCGTCCCTACGGGTATTCAACGATTGCTATATACAGGAGTATGTTCCCATGGACCGCCCCAACCGCCGTTCGCCCCGGTTACCGGGATACGACTATGCCCAGGATGGCGGGTATTTCGTCACGATATGCACGCATGAGCGCGCCTGCCTGTTCGGTGAGGTGATCGACGGCGCGATGCGGTTGAATGCCCTGGGCGTGATTGTGGCGGAAGAATGGCAGCGTTCCGGCGAGATACGGGCCGAGATCGTGCTGGATGCCTGGGTGATCATGCCCAACCACATGCACGCCATCGTGTTCATCCATCATGCCGACCTGGATTATGTGCCAGGTGGCGAAAGCAACTGCCCGACAGGACCGCGACCGAAGTCATTGTCTTCGCTGATGGCGGGCTTCAAATCCGTCGCGACGAAACGCATCAATGCCCATCGCGGGATGCCGGGTGCGCCGGTCTGGCAGGGGCGGTACCATGACCACATCATCCGCCACGAGCGCGATCTGGACCGGCACCGCCAATACATCATCGAGAACCCGGCGCGGTGGCGAGAAGATGCCGATAACCTGGGCGTAAACCTGTCGTAGGGACGACCGGCAACGAACCCGCCAGGGTTCGCGTCGTCCCGGTGAAAGACTGACACACGGAGGGGTGAATGACAAAGTATACGCGAGCGCAGGACGGCTGGACGGCCAAGGATATCCTGGCCCACAGCACCTTCTGGGAGCAGTTGTACCTGGGCTGGATGGCGGCGGTTTGATGAGCGAGGGCGGGCAGGGCGTCATCGAGCTGCGGGTCTGTCTGGCCGTGGTCCAGGACGGCGGCGATCCGCCGGCCCGCCAGCTGCTGCTGGTGCCGCATGATGATACCGGGGCCAGTCCGGCCCAGTGGCATCTGCCCGGTGGGCGGGTGCGTTTCGGGGAAGCGCTGGAGGCCGCCGCCCTGCGTGCATTCCGGGAAGAAACCGGCCTGGAAACGGCCATCACCGGCCTGCTGGACATCACCGAGGCCCTCCCGCTGGAGGATGAGCCGCCCACCCACAGCGTGACGATCACCCTCAGTGGGCAGGTGACCGGCGGCCAACTGCCCGCCGCGCCGGATGATTCCGAGGGCGCGGCAACGCCTCGCTGGTTCACCCGTGAAGACCTGGTCGACGTGGTTTATCACCCTGCCGGGACGGTGGAGAAGGTGCTCGGGCCGCCGCAGCGTCTACCAATGCCGTTGGCCGCGCCCACCGCGCCAGTGACCGTCGGAACGTCTGGCGAAGAACCACCCACCGAATCTCTCCCCGCCGTCGAGCCGACCGAGTCCGAGGTGCCCGCCTTCCTCAATCGCCCGCGGCCTTTGCCCGATCTGGCTTTGCCGGGCCTGGATGAAAGCGCAGCGTTGGCGGCTGTTGACGCGGAGCCGGATGACTCCGCCGATGAACCGCTGGAAGCGCTGGCATCGGACGAGGCGCGGGAACCTGCTCCCGCCGACCCAATCGAATAAGCCGTGTCTACCTCCGCCGGCCTGCCCGATTTCCTCAGCCACACTTACGAACGGGACCGCGGCCCCTTCCGCAGCCTGTCTGACCTGCCGCCGGACGCAGCCGAGCGTCTGCTGGCCGACCTGCGGCGGCGCGGCGACGTGTTCGCCAGCCAGCGCGCCGACGACTACCTGGCCACCCGCCGGGCGCTGGAGGAGCGGGTGCGGGCGCTGTTCGCGGCCCAAGGCGGGCGTCCGCTGCGGGCGCGGCCCCATTACCTGGTGCTGGGCGACTGCCCCTGGCTGCGCACCTGGTACCGCGAGGCGGCGGTGATCCGGGTGCCGCTGGCGACCCTCGATCCTGCCGTGGTCAGCTTCACCTACGGCGATATGTTCCCCGCCATGCGCTACCAGGACGGCCAACCCTATCGCGGGCGCGTCTACACCCTGGACGATCTGCCGGCGCTGGTGGCGCGCTTCGGCCTGCCACAGGAGTGGAACGCCGACGGTTCCGGCGGCCCGGACCGCTATATCGAGGCGCAGTTGTGGGCCGACGCGCCGCTGAGAATCTCTTAGCGATGCTTCGCCAAGGCCCTGACTGTCCTGTCACCGGGCGATTGGGATATTTTACACAAGGGAAAATAGACAAACCTCAATGTGCCCGGTGGGCATCTGGGGGTAAAATAGGAAGGTAGCGCGCTGTTTTCTGGCGCGCGTTCTGTTGACGGATTATTGGTGGATATGCCATCCTCTGACGACGTTCCCCTGCTATCTCCGCGCCTCCGGACGCATCCGCCGCCCGGGTCCTCAGCGCTTACCGACGCCGCCCCTTTGTAAACGACCGTAAACCGAAAGCATCCTGTCTTCGGTTCGAGGAGATAACCCGATCATGCCTATTCAAATCGAGAGCACCACGCCGGACTTTTTGCGCTTCTGGGAACAGGCCCAAAACCTGCCTGCTGACCAGCAAAAACCGCTGTGGCGAACGCTCTATGAAGACCGCCACCGCGAGATCTTCGACGTGTATTACAGCCTGTGGGGCAGCCCCACCCGCCTGGACGAGGCGCTGGCGCGCTTCCCCCAGGTGGCCCCCAGCCTGAAGTCGGTGACCCACAACCTGCCGCATCGCGTCGGCTGGGTGATCAGCCGCTGCGCCGGGGTGTTCGACGTGACGGTGGGCGAATTCAACTTCGTGATGATGGTGGGCGCTTTTTGCGCCAACGGCGGGGCCGCCGAGTTCCGCGGCAAGCCGACCTCGTTCGTGGCCCTGGAATACTTCGACAAGCCGGACTACGTGGATATCAA
>DAOUEM010000547.1:0-11153 GCA_034430555.1 Anaerolineae bacterium
CGTGGGGCCTTCCAGCACCCCGGACTGGGCCAGCAGCGCCGCGGCGATCACCACGATGGCCGCGAAGATGATAAACACAAACAGGACAACACGTCCTCGGTTCATGAAACTATCCTTTCCAAAAACAACCCATTTTCCATAACGTGTGGGAGAACCTCACGAGACCAGGCGTCAGTCAGTTCCACTAAAGCCTGAAACACGCCGGCGTACCACCCCAATGATCAGGGGCCTACCGGGCGATCTCATAAGTCGTAGCCCAGCAGATTCAGAATTTCGTCGTAGGTCTGCTCGCCCATGATTGAATAGTCCAACACACCATCCGCGCCGATCCCTTCGATGATCAGCTCGTTGGCTTCCGGCAGCAGGCAGTGTTTGGCCCCGCGAATGCCGCCCAGAATTTCCTGGTAGGCCCCGATGCCGAACACGCCGATATACAGGTCATCCGTCTTCACCGGCAGATAGAGCGGGGCGTGTGCCGGGCGCGTGGGGTAGATGTCGTCCGTGTCGCATGTCAACCCACCCAGCCGCACTTGCTGGAACGGCTCATTCAGGTGGTTGAGGGGCAGTATCTTGAATTCCAGGCCCAGCGCCCAGGCATCTGGGAAGGAGCTCATCACGCTGCCGTCGATCAGGTACCAGGGCGCCCGCGAGCCGTTGTCTTTACCCTTGAGCACGCGGAACAGGTGCATGCCGTGCGCGGCAGTGGTGTAACGCCCGAACTCGCCAAGCAGCGTCGGGGCGGGGATGCCCTGCCTTTCACTCACTTCCCTGGCGATCGTCACCAGCCGCGTAATGAATTCGGGGTAGGTGGTGCCCGCCATTTCGTCTGCTTTGGCCGGCAGGCCGCCGCCCCAGTTGTAGATGTGCAGCGTGGGGACCTGTGTGACCAGATCGGCATACAAACCCATGCTTGCCCGGAAGCCCGCCATCCAATCGTCGACGTGGCTGGCGGCATCGCTCTGCATGGCGTGGAACATCACCAGGGTCAGGTTGGGCGCGGCTTCGATGGCCTGGGCCACCTGGCGGAGTTGATCGATCTTCATGCCGAAGCGGATGTCCGACCGGTCGATCTCGCCAGTATCCCTCGCGAATTTGTCGATCTTCAGGCGCAAGCCGACTTTGAAGCTCAGCCCGGATTCGATGAACGGCCCCAGCTCATCCACATCTTCGATCACCGGGATCACGTGTTCGTAGCCGCTGGCCCGCAGCGCAATGATCTTCTTCGTGTAGTCGGAGCCGGGCGTCTTGAAGCCATTGTTGATCGCCCAGCGCTCGGGTGGCATCAGGCCGCGGTCCAGGCAATAGCGGACGATCTGCACGTCGGCGGCGGACGAGGTCTCGTAATGCGCCCCGGCGGCCAGCGCCGTACGCGTGATCTCCGCCGAACTGTTCGCCTTGGAGGCAAACGCATACTCGAATGGGGCTGTATAGCCCGTCTGGCGGAAGGCGTCGGCGAACCAGCCGCGCATCTGCTCGACCTGGCGCTTGATCTTGGGCAGGTAGACCACCTCCAGCGGACTGCCGAGGGGCGCGTCACGGCCGGGCAGCGGTTGGGTCATCAGGCTCAGCAGATCGACGCCGTCAAAGTACAGCCGCTCGTTTCTCACGTGAAGATCGCCGTCGATAGCGGTGCCATCCGGGTAGGGTGAAGGAATCGATGTGGTCATTTACGCTCGTTTTCTCTGGATACCAAATCAGTATAAGTCATGTAGGTGCCGGTTACCTGAAAGCTGGCTGCCAACCAGCAGACACCCCGGCGCTAGGCTGACACGTAGGGCGCTTTTTATGGTAGGCCGATCGTTGATGTCGGGCAAGTAGAGCGGCGGCGCCGGCCTGCGAATCAAAAACCCGCCGGGAACTCACGACATCGGCGGGTTTGTGATCACGAGGGGGCGTGCTCAGACCAGCAATCCCATCGGGTTCTCGACCAGCCTCTTCATCACTTGCAGGTACTCGGCGGCTTCCGCCCCGTCGCTGACGCGGTGGTCGACGCTGATCGTGACCTTCATCCGGTGGCCGATGCCCAGCGTGCCATCGTCCTTGACGACCGGCACCTTCAGGGCCGTGCCGACGGCCAGAATGGCCGCCTCCGGCGGGTTGATGATGGCGATGAAGTGCTCGACGTCCAACGGCCCCAGGTTGCTGACGGTGAAGGTGGCTCCCTCGATATCGTCGGGGCGGACCTTGCCGTCGCGCGCCCGTAGGAACATGTCCTTGTTCTGGGCGGCCATCGTGCCCAGGGCGACCCGATCGGCGTCCCTGGCGACTACGTTCATCAGGCCACCTTCCGGCAGGGCCACCGCCATGCCAATGTGGATGCGCTGGTGGCGTACGGTTTTGTCGCCGTAGTAGTGCGTGTTCAGGTTAGGGAACTTGCGCAGCGTGAGCGCCGCCGCTTTGACGATCATGTCGTTGACGCTGATCTTGACGCCGTCTTCGGCCAGCGAGTCGTTAAGCTCCTGGCGCAGGGCCAGCAGCGCCGACACATCCATCTCCGTCGTGACGTAGAAGTGCGGCACCTGCTGCTTGGACAACACCATGCGGCTGGCGATGCGGCTGCGCAGTTTGCTGATGTCGGTGACCTCCACGTCCGGGCCGGAAGGTAATGTACCATAGGTCTGTGCGCCAGCTGTTGGCGCGCTGGCTGCCGGTACCGCGGCGGGGGCGGCTTGCGGAGCGGCTGTGCCGGGTGTGAAGCGCTCCACATCCTTCTTGACGACACGGCCGCCCGGGCCTGAACCGGTCACCTGAGTCAGGTCGATGCCCTTGTCGACTGCCATGCGGCGGGCCAGCGGGCTGGCCTTTACGCCGCCGGGGAAGGCGCTGCCGTTGCCGGAGGCCGGCCTCGGCGTTGGTGCGGCTGTGGCAGGGCCAGCGGCAGGGACGGCTGCCTGTTCAGGGGCCGCTGCGGCTGCTACCGGGGCAGTATCGCCCGCAGGTGCACCTTCCGGTGCTGCTTCACCCGCTTCGCCCACGTAGGCAATGGTGCTGCCGACGGGCAGCACGTCGCCCGGATCGGCCAGCAGCTTGAGGATGGTGCCGCCGGCGGTCGTTTCGATTTCAATGGTCGCTTTGTCGGTCTCGATCTCGGCGAGGACATCGCCCTTGTCGACTGTGTCGCCAACCTGCTTGGACCAGCTGATCAGCGTGCCTTCGGCCATGTCGAAGCCCAGCTTGGGCATTTGGACGGCTTCAGCCATTAGAGCACCTCTTTCACTGCGGCGATGACTTTCTGCGCGTCCGGCAGGGCCAAACGTTCGATGTTGCCGGCGTAAGGCAGCGGCACATCCATGGCACTGACGCGCTTGATGGGGGCATCCATGTAATCAAACATCTGGTCCTGTATCTGCGCGGCGACTTCGCTGCCGACATTAAACATGGGCAGCGATTCTTCGACGATCACGCAGCGGTTGGTCTTCTGGAAGCTCTCGAACACCGGGTCCAGGTCCAGCGGGCGCAGCCAGCGGAGATCGACGATTTCCACTTCGATGCCCTCCTGGGCTAGCTGGTCCGCCGCCTCGATGGACCATTCCAGGCCTTTGGCGTAGGTCACGATCGTGACATCCTTACCCTCGCGCTTGACGTCGCTCTTGCCAATCGGCAGCACGAAGTCGGTATCTTCCGGCACGGGAGAGCGGCGCTGGAGCATCGTCGAGTGTTCGATGAACAGGACGGGGTTGTCATCACGAATGGCGGCTTTGAGCATGCCCTTGGCATCGTAAGCCGTCCCGGGCACGGCCACGTACATACCGGGGAAATGGGCAAAAACCGGCTCCGGTGCATGGGAGTGGGTAGCCCCCAACTGCTTGCCGCCGCCGGTCGTGGTCCGGATCACCATGGGCACGGTGAACTGGCCGTTGAACATGTAGTGCACCTTCGCCATGTGGTTGACGATGGCGTCCATGGCCACGAAGGCGAAGTTAATGGTCATCAATTCGGCAACGGGTCTTAGGCCGGCCATGGCCGCGCCCACCGCCGCCCCGGCGATCACCATCTCAGAGATAGGGGTATCACGCACCCGCTTCTCGCCAAACTCGTCCAGAAAGCCGCGGGTCACGGCGTAAGTGCCGCCCCACACGCCGACTTCTTCCCCCATGATGAAGACGCGCTCGTCGCGCTGCATTTCCTCCTGCAGGGCCGAGCTGAGTGCCTCGCGAATTGTGATGTTTTTTTCTGCCATGAATAATAAACTTTCTTTACACGTAAACGTGGCTGGTCAAATCATCAAAAGTAGGTTCGGGGCTGTTTTCGGCATATTCGACGGCTTGGTCCACAATCTCCAGCAGGTTCTCTTCGATAGTGTCAAGCGTTTTTTCGACCCCTTTGTATGTTTCGGTCAGGTGCTGGCGCAGCCGACCAATGGGGTCGCCCTCGGCGTAACGCTGGACTTCGTCCTTGGTCCGGTAGCGCTCCGGGTCGCCCATGCTGTGGCCCTGGAAGCGGTAGGTGAGCGACTCCATCAGGATGGGACCGTTCTTGGAGGCGTAATCGATGGCTTCGCTGACGGCCTCGTGCACGGCGATCACATCCATCCCGTCGACGCGCGGGCCTTCCTTCATCCCGTAACCGATGGCCCGCTTGACCAGTTCCGGCTGCCCGGCGGCCCGGTCCACGGCGGTGCCCATGCCGTAGCCGTTATTCTCAATCAGCCACACGACCGGCAGGTCCCACACGGCGCTCAGGTTCAAGGATTCGTGGAAGTAACCGATGTTGGTGGCGCCGTCGCCCATCATGGCCACTACGACCTCGTCCTCCTCGTTGTAGCGCGCTTTGAGGGCGATGCCGGCGGCCAGGGGCAGGTGCCCGCCGACGATGCCATAACCGCCCCAGAAACGGCGGTTATAATCCGCCAGGTGCATCGACCCGCCTTTACCGCCGCTGACACCGGTCCGCTTACCGAGCATTTCGGCCATGACGGCGTTGACATCAAGCCCTTTGGCCAGGGCGATGCCGTGGTCGCGGTAGGCCGTGATCACGTGGTCATTCTCTCGCAGCGCACTGGCAATCCCCACGCCGGTCGCTTCCTGGCCGATGTATAAGTGCAAAAAGCCGCCGATCTTGCCCTGTTGGTAAAGCTCGGCGCAGCGTTCTTCGAAGCGGCGAATCAGCACCATCTGGCGATACCAGTCGATCAGAGTGTTTTTATTTGGTGCAGCCATAATACTCCTCAACAAATACGAAAAAATAAAACGCCAGACTATTGCGCTTGACTAAACTTCATCTTATTGGCTGCCGAAAAGTTTACCCCATTGGAAGTCATGTTGGCAAACCGGCCTGTGATTCTGACCCATTTCTAACGGCAATCCTGTTTGGGTTGGCTTTTGTGGTGCTGCTGGTGGCGATACCCTGGCCGTTCCTGTACCCGGATCGGCCCTGGATCCGCCTGAGTTAACCGTGCGACGGGGTGCTTCTGGGGCGGCTGCTTCTGATTCGGCGGTTGCCGCCCCACGCCCTGATCCGGCTGGCCGGCCAGGAGATGAGCCATGTCTGCCCGAGGGCGCGCGACTCCTTCGGATGCCTGTACCGCGAGAAGTATCTGGCGCCTATCGAAGTCATTCTGCGGGAGGGCATCGACTGCGGCGAGTTACGCCCGATGGCTGCCGGGCAGGCGACCTGGGTGCTGTTGGGGATGGCTTCCCCCTTTTTTTACCCGGCCCATGCCGAGGTGTCAGGTCCAGCGGATGCAACCATCGCGCTGATGCTGATGCTCTTGTTTGACGGCGCATCCGCCCGAAGTTTCGCTCCGGTTAGCGGTTCACCTCGCGCAGCATCCGGTCGAGCGTGGCCAGCCCGTCCTGGATGGTCTCGCCGAGGAAGGTGCCCGGCACCCTGTCGCGCCATTCCGGCTGGTAAGTGAAGACGTTGCCGCCAAAACAGATGGGCGGGCTGCCGGTTTCGTAGGCTTCCGGCAGCCATAACGGCCACTCCGGCAGGTGAACGGCGGAGGCTTCCGTGACGGACACCACCACCACCGCCGAAGGCTTGACCTGGTGGACGAAGTCGGCCAGGTCCGGCAGGGGCACGGCCTGTCCCAGGTAAGTTACCGGCCAGGCCTGGCGGCGCAGTAACACGCCCAGCATGAGCAGGCTGCCCTCGTGCCACTCATCGGGCGCGCAGGCCAGCACGACCGGCGGCACGCGCCGGGGCTGCGGGCCGGTCGCCAGCCACATGAGCAGCCGGTGCCGCAAAAAGTTGGATGACAGGTGCTCGGTGGCGACATTAATCTCGCCGTCTGCCCAGGCCTGGCCGAGATGGTTGAGGGTGGGCTGGATCATGTCCAGGATGAGATTCTCGAGCGGGTGCAAGGACAGCGCTTCCGCCAGGATTTGTTCCGCTACCGCCGTATCGTGCCCTTTCAGGCTGGCGACCAGGTGCTGCTGCAAGCCGGCCAGGGCAGGCTCCGCCCGGTGGTGCTGGACGGGGCCGGGCTGGGGAGTCAGTGCTTCGGATGGCCGGGACGTAGCGGTGAGCGGCGTCTCCGACAGGCGATCCTCTTGCTCCAGGTGCTGCAAGGCGCGGATGGCCCGGCCGGTCTGCATGCCTTCGTTGATGCGCTCCTTGACCCAGCGCAGGCGCAGGACTTCCCGCTCGGAGTACAGGCGGTGCCCGCCGGGAGTACGCGCCGATTCCGGGAAGTCGTAGCGCCGCTCCCAGACGCGCAGGGTAGCCACCGGGATGTCGGTCATTCGTGCCACGACGCCGATGTTGTACAGCGGCTCATCGCTGGCGTTTTTTGTATCATAAGGGGAGGTGGGTGAGTTCATCGATTTATCCTTACCTTGTTTCGCTGAGTGTAGCCCTATTGCTGAGAACTGTCAAGGTATTTTATACAAAAGTATCTCAAAATATTGACATTATGTGATCAGGGTGTTATGCTTTTGCCAGGGATATGCTCAGGAGCGGCCCTGAAATTATTGGCATTTGATACTTAATTCAACTGTGGAGGTGCAACATGCGCGTGGTGATTACCGGTGGGACCGGCCTGATCGGTCGGGCGTTGGCCGCCAGCCTAGCTGGCGATGGACATGAAGTGATTCTCTTGAGCCGCAGCCCCGGCAACGCGGTGAACCTGCCAGACGGCGTATCCGCCGTTTACTGGGATGCGGCGACGGCGGAAGGTTGGGGTGAACTGGTGGACGGCGCCGGCGCCGTCGTGAATCTGGCCGGTGCAAGTATTGGCGGTAAGGGGTTGCTGGACGTGCGCTGGACGCCATCGCGCAAACGGCACATTTACGAGAGTCGCATCAATGCCGGGCAGGCCGTGATGGAAGCCATCAAGGCTGCCGACAACCGGCCGGAGGTGCTGATCCAGGCGTCGGCCATCGGTTACTATGGTACGGCAACCGGTGATGAAGCCCTCACCGAGCAAGCCGGGGCCGGTAATGACTATGTAGCCAGCATCTGCCGGGATTGGGAGACCGTCAATGGGCCGGTGGAGAAAATGGGCGTGCGGCGAGTGGTCATCCGCACGGGACTGGTGCTCAGCACCAGGGGCGGCGCGCTTCCCCGGATGATGCTGCCTTTCCACTTTTTTGCCGGCGGTCCCATCGGCAGCGGCCAGCAGTGGTACTCCTGGATTCACCTGGCCGACCAGATAGGCGCCATGCGCTTTCTGCTGGCCAACGAAGAGGCGGAGGGCGTGTTTAACCTGACGGCGCCCAATCCGGTGCGTAATGCCGAGTTGGGCCAGGCGCTGGGCCGTGCCATGAGCCGCCCGTCCTTTTTGCCTATCCCTGCTTTTGCTTTTAGGCTGGCCTTTGGCGAGGCCGCCGATATCCTGCTGGAGGGTCAGCGCGTGGTGCCGCAGCGCTTGCAGGAGATGGGTTTCGCCTTCGAGCACCCGGAGATCGAGCCGGCGCTGCGCGATATCTTGACGAACAAACGATGAAGTACCGGCACAGCTTTCGCGTTCGTGCCTCGCAGGCCGAAGTAGCTGCCCATCACCGCCGGTCCGTTGCCTCAGCCGATGAGCAGCCGGGATCATAAGCGCTTGATCACTTTCCCATCATAACCCAATTCCTGGTCGAAGGTAGGCCAGGGGCGAGGATTGAACCCATGAAAGTAGGCATTGTCGGCAGCGGGTTTGTCGGTTCGACGGCTGCCTACGCCCTGGTCCTGGAGGGAGTCGCGCGCGAGATCGTGCTGATCGATCTGAATGCGGCCCGCGCCAAGGCCGAGGCCGCCGACATCTCGCACGCCACGCCGTTCACCCATCCGGTGCACGTCTACGCCGGGGATTACGCCGATCTGGCGGGCAGCAGCGTGGTGATCATCACGGCCGGGGTGGGGCAAAAACCCGGCGAGACGCGCCTCCAGCTCTTGCAGCGCAACGCCGCTGTGTTCCAGGCGATCGTGCCCCGGGTGCTGGACCACGCACCCAACGCGGTGCTGGTGGTGGCGACCAACCCCGTCGATGTGATGACCCACCTGGCGGCGCGTTACGCCGCGGCGCAGGGCGTGCCGGCCAGCCGCGTGATCGGCACCGGTACCACGCTGGATACGGCCCGCTTCCAGGCATTGTTAGGGCGCTACCTGGGCGTGGACCCGCATCACATACATGGCTACGTGCTGGGCGAGCACGGCGATTCCGAGCTGGTGGCCTGGTCCTCGGTGCGAGTCGGCGGGTTATCGCTGGAAGAATACACTCGCCAGCGCCAGATCGTGCTGGACCGGGCTGTGCGCGACGAAATCGATCACCGCGTGCGCGGGGCGGCTTATGCGATCATCGAGGGCAAAGGCGCGACCTATTACGGGATCGGCGCGGCGCTGGCCGATATCGTCGACGTGATCCTGGATAACCGCCGGTCTATCATGACGGTGTGTTCCCCGGCAGCCGAGGTAGCCGACGTGGCCGACGTGACCGTTTCGCTGCCGCATCTGGTCGGCGGAACCGGCGTACTGGCGTCCTTCCTTCTGCCGCTCGATGAGCGCGAGCAGGGCCTGCTGCACAACAGCGCCACGATCATTCGCCGGGCGATCGATGACCTGGACGCCTATATGAAGGGTGAAGAAGAATCATGACAGATTCTGCTAATGGCGGCATGACTGAATTCTTGGATGTGGAGTTGGGCATCGGCAACTGGGCCTGGGGCGACCCGTTCTTCTGGAGCAACCGACGCCAGTACAGCGATGATGACTCGCGGGCGGCTTTTGAGGCGACGGTGGCCGCCGGTATTACGCTGATCGATTCGGCGGAGATGTACGGTTTTGGGCGTGCCGAGCGTTTGCTGGGCAGTTTTATCCATGAGACCGGACACCGCGTCTCGATTGCCACCAAGTTCTTCCCGCTGCCCTGGCGCTGGCGGAAGCCGGCCCTGCTGCGGGCGCTGCGGGGCAGTCTACGCCGGCTGGGCGTTAAGCAGGTCGAGCTGTACCAGATTCACCAGCCGATCGGTCCTGTCGCCATCGAAACCTGGGTGGATGCGCTGGCCGACGCCGTCGAGGCGGGCTTGACGAAGGCTGTCGGCGTCTCCAATTACAGCGCCGACCAGATGCGCCGCGCCCATGAGGTGCTGGCCCGGCGCGGGGTTCCCCTGGCCGCCAACCAGGTGGAGTACAGCCTGCTGCACCGCGCGCCTGAACGGGACGGGGTTTTGCTGGCGTGCCAGGAGTTGGACGTCAGGTTGATCGCCTACAGCCCGCTGGCCCAGGGCTTACTGACCGGCAAGTACACGCCCGGCAATCCGCCATCTGGCCTGCGCCGTCGGATGTTTCAGAACAGCTTAACGCCGGTGCAGGCGCTGATCGAACTGATGCGCGAGATCGGCACGGCGCACGGCGGCAAAACGCCGGCCCAGGTCGCGCTGAACTGGACGATCTGCAAAGGCACGCTGCCTATTCCGGGTGCGCGCAACGCCAACCAGGCGGAGCAAAACGCCGGGGCGATTGGTTGGCGGCTTTCCGCGGAGGAGATCGCCCGCCTGGACGAAGCCAGCGCGGCTTTCAACGGCTAGAGGCCTCTCAGGCCTGACCGCACCTTCCGGCTAACCGTCTTTACCCAGAAGCCACCCCAAAGCAGGTGCCCGCGTACCTGCTTTTGTTGGATCGTGTGGGAGCCGTGTTACCCGGCTCGCAGGATTTCGCCGGTGCGGGCCAGGGTCTCCAGGGCCTGCTCGGCCACGGCGATGCTGGCCGGACCCAGACCGCAGGCCGGCGCGATCAGGCTGCGGGTGGCAAACTCCGCCGGATCGATGGCGACGCCGCGCCGTCCGGCTTTCTCGCCGATCATCGACAGGCCGTCGCGCAGGCGTTGGGCCAATGCTTCCGGTGTGACCTGGAAGATTTCGTCGTTGTTGGGCACGAGGCCCCAGGCGATCACGCCGCCCCGGTCCAGGAAGGCGCGCAGTTCCGCCGGGTACAAAGCCAGGTTTTCGATGTAGCCGTAGGCATCCAGGTTCAGCACGTCGACGGTGGTCCCCAGCAGCACCGACCAGTCGGTGTTGGCGCAGCAATGTACGCCGGCGATGGCGTTCTCCTCGTGAATCGCGCCGAAGACTTCGTCGAGCATGGTGATGACCTGCTCGCGGCTCAGGCTGATGTACGCCGAGCCGAACGAGGCCATGTATGGCTCGTCGACGAAGGCCACCACATTGGGGCGGGCGGCGCGCAGTTGGCGGATTTGCCAGCGAGCGTTCATGGCCGCGTTTTTGACGATGGCGTCGGCCAGCATGTCATTGTACAGGGCGGCTCGCAAATCCTGGTCGGTGACCGTCAGCCCCACGCTGATCGGCCCCGTGACCTGGCCCTTGGCCCATTCGCCGGGAGTGGATTGCAGGATGTCAAGCATGGCGTAAAAACCGGCCGCATAACCAGGGGGCAGGGCGAACGAGTCGACATCTTCCGCCAGGTAGCGTGTATAAAAGACCTCCATGGCCGGTGTCAGGTCGCCGGTGGTATCGAACGTGATCTTCTCTTCCGCCTCGTCCAGCACGACTCCCGGTAACCCGGTGCTGTACTGCACGTACATATTTTCCTGGAAGGCTCGCTTGGGCAGTTGCGGCCAGGCCGGCACGTCGAGCGCCTGCGAGAGTCGCTCACACAGGCCGTCGACGGCGGGATGCGGCATGCTGCCGACGTGCGTGGTCCAGAAATGAGGGGCAAAGGACATGGCTGGCTCTCCGGTGTTACCAACGGTTACGAAAATGGTCCCCCCG
>DAOUEM010000548.1:0-25576 GCA_034430555.1 Anaerolineae bacterium
CCTTCTGGCTCCTGCGCAGCCATGATCCGCCACGAATACACACAGCTCTTCGCCGATGACCCGGTGTTGCTGCCTCAAGCCGAACACGCGGCCTCGATCACCTGGGAATTCACCGAGTACCTGGTCGACGGGCTGGGTATCAGCGACCTGAAGCTCAGCCTGCCCACGCCACGCAGCCTGGCCATCCATGACTCGTGTCACGGCTTACGGCTGTTGGGACTGAGGGAAACCGCGCGAACGCTTTTGAGCCACCTCGGCGGCGCCACCCTGGTGGACCTCAATGAGGCAGATGTGTGCTGCGGTTTTGGCGGGCTGTTCAGCATCAAGATGCCGGACGTGAGCAACGCCATGCTGAAGAACAAGATCAACAACATCAACGCCTGCCCGGCGGATACCGTTGTCGCCGGGGATGTGAGCTGCATAACCCAGATGAACGGCGGGTTGTCCCGCCAGGGGTCAGACAGGCGCGTATTACATATCGCCGAGATACTCGCTGCCGGGTTACCAGGGCAAAATAACGATGGAAGTTAAGGCGCAGCAGTTCATCCCCATGGCAAAAATCGCCATTGCCGACTCGGACCTGCAAGGGGCGATGACTCAAGCCACCAATTCCGGCAACCACAAACGCCTGGCCGCCATGCTGGCCGTTGGACAAGCGCACGGCGAGGCCATGCGCCAGCAGGCTGCCGAAGCCAAACGGCGGGCACTGCGCCAGCTCCCGGCGCTGCTGGAACGCGCCGAGGCCAACATGACGGCCAACGGCATGCACGTGCTGTGGGCAGTCGATGCCGATGAAGCCAACCGGATGGTCCTGGACATCGCCCGACGCCATGAAGTGCGATCCGTCGTGAAGAGTAAGAGCATGGTAACGGAGGAACTGGGCGTCAACCCCGTGATGGAAGCGGCGGGGATGACCGTGGTGGAAACCGACCTGGGTGAATTCGTCGCCCAACTGGCAGGCGAAAGGCCCAGCCACCTCGTCGCCCCGATCATCCACAAAACCAAGGCCTCTATTCGCGACGTGTTCGTGGAAAAACTGGACATGCCACCGACCGACGACGCCGAAGCGATGGTCGGGCACGCGCGCCGCCATCTGCGCCGCATCTTCCTGGAAGCCGAGATGGGCATATCCGGCGGCAATTTCATCATCGCAGAGACGGGCACGCTGTGCCTGGTGACCAACGAGGGTAATGGCTGCATGGTGACCAGCCTGCCGCGCGTGCACGTCGCGCTGGTGGGTATCGAAAAGATCGTAGAGACGGTCGAGGATTACACCACGCTCACCCAGATACTGTCCCGCAGCACCGTCGGCCAGACGATGCCAGTCTACACGCACATGATCAACGGGCCGCGTCGCGACCATGAATCCGGCGGTCCGGCACACGTGTACGTCATCCTGGTGGATAACGGGCGCAGCGATATTTACGCGACAACCTACCACGAGGCGCTCAACTGCATCCGCTGCGGGGCTTGCCTGAACGCCTGTCCCGTTTACCAGGTTGCCGGCGGACACGCTTACGGCTGGGTGTATCCGGGGCCGATTGGCGCGGTGCTGACGCCGCTGTACGTCGGCCTGGAAAACGCCACCCCCCTGCCCCATGCCAGCAGCCTGTGCGGGCGCTGTAAAGAGGTCTGCCCGGTGGACATCGACCTGCCGCGCCTGCTGCTCGACCTGCGCCGTGACCTGGTCACGCGCGGTGAAAGCCCCAAAACCTGGGACCTGGGCCTGCGCCTGTGGGCCATTGCCATGCGCTCGCCGCGCCTGTACGGGATGAGCGGGACAGCAGCCCGCTTCGCCACCCGGCTGCTGCCCAACGGCCCACTGCCCGGCCCCCTGGGCGGCTGGACCCGGTTCCGCGACTTCCCACCGTTTGCGCCCAAGTCATTCCACCATCTGTGGCGTGAACGCCAGGCTGACGCTCAAATGCGGGAGAAACCATCACGATGAGCAGTCGAGACCACATCCTGGGCAAGCTGCGCGCCGCCCCACAACCCTACCCGGACTACCCGCCGGTCGAACCACGCCGCCATATGGTGCCCCTGGCCGATACGACGCCGGAAACGCTGTTAGCCCGTTTCATCCAGGAAGCCGAATCGCTGAGTTGCATCGTCACCCGTTTTGATGCCGACGCCGACGCCTGCCAGCACATTCTAGGGCTGTTGGGCGAAAACAAGGCCGTGATAGCCTGGGAGTTCACGCACATCGCGCTGCCAGGACTGGCGGAAACACTGCGAGCGGCGGGTATACATCGCGCCGATCCAGACGACGCAAAAGTGCGCGTCGGGCTGACCGGAGCCGATGCGGCCCTGGCCGCCACCGGCAGCCTGGTCATCGGCAGCGGCCCGGGCAAGCCGCGCCAGGCGTCCTTGCTGCCTGTCGTTCATATTGCGGTGATTTCGGCTGACCAGATCGTGGCGGACCTGGAAAGCTGGATGGCATACCAACGCACTCAAGGTCTCGAGCAGTTTCGGAGCCGGAGTAACATCATCGTGGTGTCCGGGCCCAGCCGCACGGCGGATATCGGCATGGAGCTGGTCATGGGTGCGCACGGCCCAGCCGAGCTGCACATCATTCTAATGACGGGGAAATAAAAAAGACCGCCGGCTCCTGCCGACAGTCTCTTACAATCAGGTGAAGGCCTGACCGTGCTAGTTGAGCGATATCTCGTGCTCCAGTGGCACGGGCGACTCCAGATGCGCCATCGTCTCCGCGCGAGCTTTGATGCCTTCCAGTTGCCTGTACGTCATCAGGAATTCCAGTGGCTCGTAAGCCAAGTTGTAAAGCTGGCCGGAGACACCATAGGAGTACGCCCGCATGCGGATCAAGAGGCGGGTGCTGTTATCCGGCTTGCGCTCCAACAGGTAAAGGATACTGACATCAGAGGCGGCGCCAAAGCTGTTCGGCAGGTCGTAGCCACCAATTAGCAGCAGACGATTGGGGACGACATCCATCACGTGGTAGCCATGATCCAGGGCCATACCGGCCTGCGGCGCCGGCAAATCTCGGCGCAGAACCGTAGCGCTGGGGATGTTATGGTTATCGATCAAATCAAGCGCGTACCAGCCAGTCCGGTCGCGGCCCATCTGCGCCAGCCACGGCCAGACCGCCTCCGGCGGTGCGTCAATATCGATCGCGCGCGTCGACTGGGCATTCGGCTGTGGAATCAACTCGTCGCCGGGCAGGCGGCGCTGTGATTCACCCAGCCGCGTGCCCCACTTCAACCACTGGGGCCGGATGAAAAAAAAGTAAACGGCCCCGGCGATCAGGCCCCACAGTACGGTCAGAGATTTTCCCGACGATGATTGCTCATGACTCATCAGAACATTCCTTTTACACGAACCGCTCAGACCGGCGGCCAGGGATAATTGGGCCCAGACCCTGGATGTGGAAATTGCCCGGCTTCCAACAGACGGCCTATCCGGCGGTGAAAGGCGGCCCTCTCACGCTCAGAGATCAGCTCTCGAAAAGCCTGGTTCACAGGCGCGTCTACTTTACCCAACGTTTTACAAAGAGTCATCAAATCTCGGGTAATCGACTCCGGCAGCGGCTGCCCAGCGAACTCCCAGATCACCGTGCGCAGCTTGGGCGCATAATGGAACGATACGCCGTGATCGATCCCCCAGAGATGGCCTTGCGAATCCAGCAGGCAGTGCCCCCCTTTACGGTCCGCATTGTTGATGATGATATCAAAAACCGCGCAGCGCTGGAGTTGTTCCCGGCATTCCGGCGGGAAGGGAGAAAAGTAGTTCATCTCCGGATCGTGATCGACGTAAAACTGCACGGACCCCAGGCCGTACGGCCCACCCCGCAACACCGTTGGCGGCACAAGCTGCCAACCCAGCATCTCCGAAACCAGGAAAGCAGCCACTTCCCGGTAACACAGGCCCCCGTCCGGGAAATCCCACAGCGGACGCTCACCGCGCTGCGGCTTGTAGACGGCCAGCAGTGTATGCTCGTCACCAGATACCGGGATCAGGTAGGCATAGTTTGATCCCCAGGGCAATAAGCCGTGCTCCTCCTGGATGGTTCCCAACGAAAGAGTCTGGAGCACCTGGGCGATGGTAATGGCTTCTGAGTTGGCGCCAGCACTATCAGATATTTCGCTCATGTTTTCTACCGTTAAAGGGGTCGGCCATACGTTTGAGCTTTACGTCAAGTTTTTACGTCCAGTAATAGTTAATGCGTCCGTTCTGCTGCGGATCGGGGCGGCCCTTCGCCACGACATGCTCGGCGTAAACGGACAAGGCCCGCATCAAGGCGCGCGATGCCCAAAAACGGGCCACGCGTGGTTCGTCTGCCTCGGCAGCCCGCTCTTCTTCGGGGACGACCAGTTCCTGAGTCACGAGGACGACCAGGTCGGCGGCTTCGTCGAATCCCAGCCCGATCTGGGCAACACGGAACTCTGGCTCGACGGGATCGCGCAGATCAGTTTCCCAATCAAGTAGATTTACTTCTGGTTCCTCACCCACGATCGGGTACCGGTCGTTCAGATCATCCAGCAGTTCGGTAATCGCTTCAGACAGGGCACTGACCTGTACTTTTTCCAGTCTGAGCGTCACTAACTCGTCCTCTTGGGCGCCCTGGAGGTAAAAAACGCGCTGGCCACGCGGCCCGACCGTACCTACCGTCAGAAAATCGACCGGCCTAAGTTCAATCTCACCACTCGGCATTTAAAGAAATCCTTTCAAAGCAATTTAAATAAGGAATGAGCGCTCTATCAATGAATCCGCCGTCCATAACGCCCACCTATCAGGCGTGCTCATCCTTATCGCCGTTCTTGTGTTCTTTCCTGGGCGGATGGTGGCTGATATCGTTCACCTGCACCACGAACGGCCGCCCATAACCCAATTGTATTACGGACAACGAAGCTGGTGATACCACGATCCGTTGGAACATATCCAGGTGCATACCCAGATAATGTGCCAAGACCATTTTGATCACATCACTGTGGGATACCACTGCAATCATATCACGGGGATGTTTCTCAACCAAGGATTCAAGGGTATCGACGGCCCGCGTCTGGGCGCCGCGCATGGTCTCGCCATCGGGGAAGTAGGCGCGGGTGGGCGTGTACTGGATGACCTGCCACATCTTACGCTTTGCCAGCGTGGCGATTTTTTCCCCCTGCCAGATGCCAAATCCGACTTCACCCACCCCCCCCAACTGCTGCACTTCCAGGGTGTGGTGGTGCGCGGCGATCGGCCCGGCAGTCTCCATCGTGCGCTCTAAAGGGCTGGAATAGATCGCTTTGATGGGTTTGTCGGCCAGACGCTTGCCGAGCGCTTCCGCCTGGGCGATGCCTTCCTCGTTGAGATGCACGCCGGGCGTCCAACCGGCCAACTTTCCCGTCTTAACCCAATCATTAACAGCATGACGAATCAACAAGATCGTTGTCATAACCCATCCTTTCAGAAACAATTTCCCATGATGATAGCACAAAAAAGGAGGCAGAAAAGGTCAGAAAATGAAGGGACAACAAGACTGACTGGGTTTTAACCAGAACGCCTATTCGGCGGATTGGTCCAACCACAGCCGCCGATAGGTCTCCCACTCCGGGGCTTCGGTGGACCAATAGGCATAGATGCCGATCCCGCTTACCAGTTCGGCGGCAGCCGCATCGGCAGCGATGCCGCGCCGGATGCCGGCAATCGCTGCCGAGACGCTCTCCACGGCCGGATCGTGGCCGGGCGGTTCGGCGTCATAAGTGGGGATACCAATGACCAGCCGCGTATCCTCGGAGAGCGGCGCTAGCGCCGATACAAACTGCGATACCTGGAAAGCCATCCAGACCTGGTAATCGTCGGGCGTGGTCAGGCCGCTGTTATAGGCCATAACAACAACTTCATCGACCAGGAAGCCCACCAGTTGTTTGTAGTCCTGGCTCCACATGGCATCCGTCGTCGTCTGGGGGCCAGCCGGGATGCCAGGCGTGCCGGTATTCCAATCCGGCGGCACAGTGATCGACAAGGGGACGTCCGGCCCGACATACTGGCGAACTTCCCGCAGCAGCGCCGCGTAGTTCTCATCGTCGCTCCAGACCGGTTCAGCATTGAGATGCACCCCGTCAAAGCCAAATTCTGTGATCGTACGCTGCGAAAACGTCGCCACCTGCGTTCGCAGTTCCGCGTCATCCAGCCGGTACGCCGGCAAATCCACGGGCAGGCCGATCCAGGCATACACCCGCGATTCAGGATAAAACCGCTTGAACTGCTCGACGAAGGTACCAATATGTTCGAACGTGGTTTCGCTCCAGGTCTCGTCGTCCCGCAGCCAACTGGTCCACACGTAAACCGTGCCAATATCGTAGCGGCTCAGTCCCTGGGCCAGGTTGCGCACCTGCTCATTGGTGTGGGGAATTTCGCCCCAATCGATGCCCAGCCAGATGGCGTTTTCGCCGAGTGGCAGCCCCGGCGATCCCAGCAGCCACAGCGCGGCCAGGGCTGTCAACGCCGCGCAGACGATACCCAGGGCCAGCGCACCGGCCAGGATAAACCCCGGCCGCCGGATACGTTCGCCAGGACGGCCCCGTTTGTCCGGCGGCGGCAGGTTGCTCCGGTAACGACCGGCCACGTGCCGGCCCGTCTGAGGGAGCTGGGAACGCGGTCGCCGAGTCATGAGAACAGGTCTTGCAGGCGCGCAATCAAAGGCGGGCCAAGAATCAGGAGGCCGACCAGAGCCGAAGCAACTGCGCCAAGCAACACCGCTGCGGCTGCCACGTCTTTGCCGATTTTCGCCATGGGATGCAGTTCCGGACTGGCCAGGTTGACCGCCGCCTCGATGGCGGCATTGATGAATTCCGCCATCCAGACCATCGTCACCGCCAGCACGATCACCGCCCACTCCCCAGGCGAGATGCCCAGCCACAACCCGGCACCGACAACGACTACAGTCGCCGCGGCCTGAATGCGGGTGTTTTTCTGGTAGCGCAGCATGTACAGCCACCCGGAGAGCGCGTAACAGAAGCTGGTCCACCGGCTGCTACTGACCACAGGGCTGTAATCCCCCGGATCGATCGACAGGTCTCCGGTGATGTCGCGTGTCGCCGAGGGGCGCACATCTCCGCCTTCAGCCCGTTGATGGCGGCCCATCAGTTCGCTTCCTCGGAGGGAAAATCGTAATGGGGTGGGATGACGGACAGAGGCACGTCCAGTGCCGCCAGAATAGATTCCTGTTCGGCCCACATCGCGGCCTGGGCTTCGGTCGAGTCGTGGTTATGACCCAGCAAATGGAGCGTGCCATGCACGGCCAGCAGGATCAGGGCATGGTCCAGGTCTTGCCCATCTTCGGCAGCCTGGGCGGCCGTATATGGATAAGCAATGATGATATCACCGAGATACGGGGCTTCCTCCATGCCGGGAACCGATTCTTCCCCGGCGGGGAATGACAATACGTCAGTTGGGCGGTCGATACCCAGGTAACGCCGATTAAGCTTGTGGACGGCGTCATCGTCGGTAACCAACAGAGTGACGCCGGTTTCTGTCGCCGCATGGTGGCGCTCTAAGGTGTGAGCAATTGCCGTCCGTAAGCGGCAAGTGGGAACCTGCTCGGTAAACGCGTCTTCCACCCGCACACAGATACAGAACCGATCGCTCATAACGACGTTTCCTCGCGGTTGGACTCGCTAGTTTCCGGCGGAGAAGGCGCGCCTGGCATCACCGCAGTTGGCGGTGATTGCACCGTAATATTCGCTGCCAGTTCGGCTTCTGCGGGTTGGGTGCTGGTATCACCATCGGAGGATAGGGTTACAGGCGCCGGCGGTTGTTCCTGAATGGCTGGCGGCGGGGGCGACTGGAGTGCGTCCTCTCTGGCATAGGCGATACGCGGGTGAAAGACGCCTTGCAGCGTCTCCACAAATACCCGTTGAATAACACTCAGATCATTCAACGTCAGGCCGCTCTGGTCCAACTGACCTTCGTCCATCCGCGTATCAAACACATACTTGACCACGTCGGCGATTTCCTGCTTATTCTGGGGGCGGCGCGCCCGGACGGTGCTCTCACAACTATCGGCCAGCATCAGGATGGATGTTTCCGGGGAACGAGGCCGCGGGCCGGGGTAAGTGAATTGCCCGATATCGACTGCATTTTCATCACCGTTGGCCTGTTCTACGGCCTTCCGGTAGAAATACAGCGGGCGGGTCGTGCCGTGATGCTCCACAATGAAATCCCGTATCCTAGATGGCAGGCGATACTTACGGGCCAGCTTTTCCCCTTCGATCACATGGTCCATGATGATACGCGCGCTCTTATACGGGTCATTCAACGAATCATGGGGGTTGACCCCATCAGCCTGGTTCTCCACAAAGAAGTGCGGCGCGGCCATTTTGCCCACGTCGTGGTACAGCGCGCCGATACGCGTCAAGGTTGCACTGGCGCCAATACGCTCCGCGGCCAGCTCGGCCAGATTTGCCACCTGTAAACTATGCTGATAGGTGCCCGGCGCCTCACGCAATAAGCGCTGCAACAAGGGTTGGGAGGGCTGCATGAGTTCGATAAGTTTCAGGCTGGTGGGGAGGTTCAGCAAACTGCTGATGATATATAACCCAATCAAGGCCGTAGCCGCCGCCAGAATGCCGTTAAGCAGCCCGGCACCGATCAGGGTCAAAGCGCCCAGCGGATCGGATGGAGAGCCGGTCAGGTAGAATACCAGGACCACGCCCACGTTGGTCAGGCCAATGATGGTGCCGGCCATAAAATAGCTGTTGAGGCGCTCGCTGCGCCGTAAACTCAAGATGCCAACAAAGCCGCCCAACAGGGCCATTATCGCCAATGACAGCGAGCCACCTGTCATAATGCCGAACAACACAGCCAGCACGGCGATACCCACAATGGCAATCTGCGGACCGGCCAGCGTGGTCACCAGCATCCCCAGCGCCGCGGTCGGGAAGACATAAGGCTGAACCACGCGCTGCGGTCCGGTGACGCGAATTCCGGCCAGCGTCACGAGAAAGATGATACCCAGCAGCACCATAAATGATAGATCATGGGCCACGGCTTCATGATAGCGGTTGAGATACAGCGCCAGAACCGAAGTCGCCAGCAGCATGATCAGAAAGGCGCTGATCATCTCCTGCAAGCGGCGGTCCGCCGGCTGCAGCAAGCCCAGCTTGGTCAGGGCTTCCATGTCGGCTTCGGTTACGATCCCGCCACCGCCGACGATCAACTGCCCCTGCCGGATTTCTACCTTGCTTGGCTCAACCGATTGCGCGGCGGCATCCCTGGCCTGCTGGGTCAGTTCCTCGTTGAAAAAGGTATTGGTCCGCACCAGGTCTTCCACAATCGCCGTGATCAGGGCCACCTCATCCACCCGGTAGCTGACACTCACCAGGTTGGGGATGTTCTGGCGGGCAATACGCAGGGTATCGTCGCGGATTTCATCCCGCATGGCGCGCTCGGTGACCGCAATGATCTGCTGGGCAATTTGCTCCCGCCGCTCCGCCGGGGTGTTCAGGATGGCGACAATGGTGTCATCACTGAGGGACAGGGCGTTAATCGCCCGGATGTCCGCCCAACGATCATCCTCGCTGGCGTACTCATCCGCTCGCACATCCGCGATATAATCCAGAATCTGGCGGGCCAGCTCGACTTGCTGCCGGGCAATGCTGGGATTGGGTGGATCGTAAATATCAGGCACCCGCTCCATCGCGGATTGGCGGGCCTGCTCCGTCAGAACCACGCTGTCATAAGTAATGCCAAAAGGCGCACGGATGTCTTCCGGCGCGACCTGACCTGCTGCCAGGGTCAGAGTCTGGTTGCCAATGGAGAGAACATCAAAGCCGATCAGCAGCGCACCGACCAGCACAAACAGCACAACCAGCAGCACCAGGCCTGTCCAACGTAAGACAACGACCAGGTTGTCGCGATCTATCTGCGTGATGATCTCCTTGAGACGGCTCAAAGCAACGTCCATTTGACTCCGGTGGCTTCAGCCACTCAATAACCCACGGACAATCTGGTTGACGAGCTTGCCATCTGCCTGCCCCTTGACCCTGGGCATCAAGACCTGCATAACCTGCCCCATTTCTTTCGGTGAGGAAGCCCCGGTCTCGGCAATGGCAGCGCGGGCCAACTCGGTGATCTTTTCCTCGGAAAGCTGCTGGGGTAGATAAGCTTCCAGGATGGCTAATTCGGCCGTTTCCGCTTCGACAATCTCCATCCGGCCAACCGACTCAGCCTCGGCAATCGAATCACGGCGCTTCTTCACCTCCCGCATCAGGATGGCGGTCGCGTCTTGAGCGCCCAGTTCGACCCGCTGATCGATCTCTTCCTGTTTGACGGCATTAAGCGCCATACGGATCACAGTGACCCGCTGGCGATCCTTGGCTCGCATGGCGTCCTTCAGGTCCGCCTGGAGCTTTACACGGGGATCATCCATGGTGAATTTCCTTTTCTAGTCCGCACCTGATTATAACAGATTGTCCGGGCAGGTCATCAGCCGGGCGGCCAGGTCAATTTCCGGCCCCCTAACACGTGCAAATGCATGTGAAACACCGATTGCCCCCCGTCAGCTCCCTGGTTGACAACCAGCCGGTAGCCCGATTCGGCCAGGTTTTCCTGGGCGGCGACCTGGCCGGCAACCAGGAACATCTCACCCACCACACGGGCCGTTTCCGCGTTCAGCGCAGAAGGGCCGGTTATATGCTGCCGGGGAATGATCAGGATATGAGTCGGAGCTGCCGGGTAAATATCGCGGAAGGCCACAACACGGTCATTCGCATATACCACATCTGCCGCTCTCTCCCCGGCGGCAATCTGACAAAAGATGCAGTCACTCGGCATCAGCACAACCTCCAAACGAGCGGCAGTCGATCAGGACGCATCCGGCTCCGGCAGTTGTAATTCGCAGCGATATGGCACCGGTGGTTCCGCCTGCGGCCCGCATACGAGCAGGTTATCGAAGGTGACAACGATCCCGCCTACATCAAAACTACGCGCCCCAAGACCAATCCTGCCCTGGGCAAACGTATCATCGACCAACTGCATCGCGACGGCGCCGGGTGAGAAATCCTGCTGGCCTGCTACCTGGCACTCGCCCGGCACCTGTGGATTCCAGATGGTCAGGCACAGCGGCAATTGCACGTCGTTAACAAAAAACGAGAAGGCGCTGCCCTCAGCGATCACGCGGATGGTATTGACCGCCTGTCCCTGGTTGATGACCGGGGAATCGATCCAATCGCTCAGCACCTCGTCGACGCCACCCACCCGCCGCGATACCTGATAATAACCATCGCCACTGATCATAAACAGGTAGTAATTACGATTGTCCTGGTGGCGAAACAAGACGCCAAATCCAGGCGCATTGGGGAACTCGGGTCCCTCCTGCTGATAAGCGTCCACAATCAAATCAAAATTACCGAACTGCTGGTCCAGCACGGTAAACGCGCCTTCCTGCACATCATCGACGCCGATCTGGAGCACCGGATTCTGCCCGGCATCCACCACCAGGGCGGAAAGCTCTCCCTCGTAGAGGTCCCAGTCATCGTTGAAGGCGTCATACGTTGTGACATAAAGCAACAGGCCGGGACTCGGCACCGGCACAGCCGTCGAGCAGCCGGCACATACAGCCAGCATCGCCAGGCTGATTAGCATATCACGCGTTCGCACGGGCAGACTCCTAGGTAGACATCTCAGCGCGCGGGGAATTGTAGCACGCGGCAAGAGATCGCTCCAAACACCGTTCTCAACTACCGTCTGTCACCACGGAAAAGGCCGCGGCCCCCAGTACCTCACCGTTGAGCAGCACGTCCACACTGTAGTCTCCGGTAGGCCAGGCCTGGTCGGTGCGTCTCAGCTCAAAGCCGACAATGTAGACCGGTCCGTCACTGCCAATCACCTGGTCGTCGACGGTGATAATCGAATCACCATAACGCCACCGGGCGCTGACGATACTGTGCGGAGGCACATGCTCCGCACGGACGGACAAATACAGGACGTCGGACGGGGTAAAAATGCCGGTGGGTTCTAGGGGGCGGAAGCCCTCATCCAGGGCACGGGATGTGATAGCCTGAATGCGAATCGCCGGCTCTAGCGCTGTGGAATTGATAAACAGCACCACTGCCACAACACCGAGCATCAGGCTGATGGTGAGGCCTGCGATAAATAACAGATGCGTTCGTTTCATGAGGGCTGATATCCCAGGCGTTCCAGCATACGGCGCGCCAGCACGTCGAAACCCTGGGGAGCCGCATGATCCACCAGTTGCACCAGCATGGCTAATGCCAGATCGGTCTGCCCCAGGTTCTGATAGATCACGCCCCGGTAATAAAGCACGCGGGCATTTGTAGGAGCCAGCAAAAACGCCGTGTTGATAGCTTGCTCAGCCCCGGCGATATCGCCCAGGTTGAATAACACCCAGGCATAGGACGCCTGGAGATCGGCATCATCAGGGCGGCTGGCGGCCACTGACTCAAGCTCCGCCAGGGCGCTCTCTTCTAACTCATACAGTTCATCGGCATAAAAATGAGCCAGCAGGTTCATGAACTCCGGCTCGCCGGGCGCCATCAACACAGCCTGGCGAAGCCAACGCTCCGCCGTCGGCAGGTCGCCAACCAGCTGGTACGCCACGCCAACCTCCGCAGCAAAGGCGGGATTCTCCGGGGTGAGGCTCTGGGCTTCTACCAGCAGCGCCAACGACCGGTCGTAATCGCCCGATGCGCGCCACATCAAACCGTACAGGTACACAATCAGAGGCTCATCCGGCGCCAGGACCAGCGCCTGCTCAAAGGCCGGCAGGGCATTTTTACCCTGCCGGGCACGGGCCAATCCCAGGTACGCCCAGGCTTCGGCATAATCAGGCTCCAGCGTGACGGCGATATCGAAGGCCGATTCAGCCTGATACCATTGTTCCAGCGCAACCAGCACAAATCCGATCTGGGCGCTCTGATAAGCCGGTTCATCCTGTTGAACCGCGATAATGGTCGCCTGGAGCGTGCGCGCCGCCGTACCCCACGCCGGGTCATCGGTAGCAAAGGCCAGATGATCGTAGGCACGGCGCATATCGTGAGGCGCCAGCAGCACGCCTAACTGAAAGTGCGCGGTTGAATCCTGCGGCTGTGCACGCAAGATTCCTTCCCAGGCCTGACGGGCCGAATCCCACTCTCCCCGGTCCTGATACAGGGCAGCCAACAAGCGCCATAAAGCGACGTCTTCCTGCTGTCGGGCCGCCAAGTTGAGGTACACCAGGGCTGTTTCTTCATCACCTCGCTCTAAATAAGCCTCGCCAATCGCCTGAAAATCCGCTGCCTCCAGTACAGCCGGGGTAGCCGAGGTCACCCTTGTAAACAAAACCTCGTTTGGCAAGACAGGCACACGCAAGGCCACGGGCGCAGGTGAAACGGGCGGGTCGCCGGGTCGGTTAGCGATTATCAACAGCCCGACCACAAGCACAACCAGGACGCTGGCTGCTGCGGCAGGCAAGATCAACGTCCTGGCCAATTTCAATCGACGAAAACGCAGCATAGCCGGTTAACTATCCGAGGCTTTGGTATCTTCGGCTGCTGCGCTTTTACCATCGGAATCGGTGGAGGCAGGGGACGCAGCCGCATCAGTCGATCCAGTGGAATCAGCCGGCTCCTCTGAGGCTTTGGCGGATGGCGAGGCAGATTCCTCACCGGAGGCAGCGGGTTCCGACTCAGGTACAGCGGCTTTCTCAGGGCTGGCGGCAGTTTCGGTCGACTCATTTGATTCGGTCGATACGCCCGCCTCGGTTACTTCAACTGCTTCGGTGGACTCCGCGGCCATAGCCGGCTCAGATGCCGCTTCTGCCTCGGCAGCTGCTCTGTCCGACTGACCTTCTAAAATTTTCAGGAGGAATTCAGGAAGCGGTACTTCTTCGACCGCATCTTCTTCCGAGGGTATACCTTTGATCTTGGCGGCAAGAGCACTGCCAACAACCTGCTCGACCTCATTAGGCGTGAAGGGCTTGATCAAATAACTATGCACACCCTGCAATTTACCCATCAGCCGGTTAGCCGGGTCGCCGTGAGCGGTGATCACGATGACCAGCGGCCGATCCTGTTCTTCGCTCTCCTTGATGGCGTCCATCAGTTTCCAACCGGTTTTATCGGGCAGCCCGATGTCAAGCAAAATAACATCGGGATGTTCTTTGTGGTAGACCTCAAGCGCGCGCACAACGTGAGTCTCATGTAAAGTCGCAATGTTGATCCGCTCAAGTGTGGCCGCAATGACTTCCGCTAATTCAGTCGCATCTTCGACAATCAAGACCTTATAAGGGGCCTGCTGATCCTGGCCTGATACCGCTTCCGGTTCTGGTCGGGATTCCGCCTCTACATTATTTTCTTCAGCCGCCTCCAAACTCGTCGACTCGGCGGCTATCGACTCATCATCAGTCTGTCCCACTACCTGTGCGCCTGATCCATGCGCTGCTGCCCGTATTGAACCCATAAGGCCCTCCAAACGTTCGACAGATGACTTCTCATTCAAAACCAGTAATCACGCTCTTTATCGCGGCAAATAAATGCAAACAATAATCACCATTGGAGGAACAGGCACACATCCGCCATCAATCTGGATCGATTATAGCATAGACGGGCAGCCTAGCAGAAGTTAACTTAACGCAATCGTGGGAGATAGGCCGTGTTACTCAGAGATGCCAGAAGGGCCTGGAAAACCGAGCACCGAGCACATTGATAATTGACATTTATGGTGGAGACGCTACAATACGTACGTGTCAAGCCGAGGTAGCTCAGTTGGTAGAGCACTTGACTGAAAATCAAGGGGTCACCAGTTCAAGTCTGGTCCTCGGCACTACTGGCGTTTCGTTTGCTCGATCCTCTGAAATACCTGGGATAGAGATGAGCCTGCTTAAACTGTGAAGGTATAAACGCCGATGCTGGCGAAAGGGCATCCTTGAATACCAGGGGTGCCTTTTGATTGCCTTCCTGGCTGCCTTCCTCATCAATGGTTTGGCAGGCACTCCTGGTCCCCCACCCCACCAATGCTGTCTGAAGGACGCCCGGCCTGGATCGCGATTGATTCACCCGGGGCGTCAGACTCATCCCGATCCGCACTGGGTTGCTTCCTGTATAGGATTTCACTTACCAGGCAAAAAGCAGACAGGCCAGTCGCGCGGATCCATGTCACCCGTACCGTTCCCGGTCATGGGTCTGAACACCTCCACGAACGTCCTGAGATGTAGGTGATCCAACAATCGCCTGAGGAAAAAATCGACTATACTGCTGGTATCGATAGGACTTGCACCATCTCAAACCCGCTGGTGAAAGGTCATCGTTATGGTTCGCTGCCCGAACTGTGGTCACGAGAATCCCGACCACACCCATCTTTGCCAACGCTGCCGCAAACCCATGAAAAAGACCACACCACTGGCACTACAGAAAACGCTCAGACTGAGTGACGTGAGGAGAGATCCTCAATATTACCCGCCACCACAGTCGGCTGAGGCGTTTTTCGGCGAGACCACGCGTTTACGCTTGCACTCCCCGGAGGACAACGTTAACATCGACCTCGATCCGCGCCAGCCCGACAGCATTACCTTAGGCCGCCTCGATCCCGTGGGCGGCATTTATCCGGACGTCGACCTGAGCAGCTTGGATGGGACTGGACGCGGTGTGTCTCGCCAGCATGCCCGCCTGGCCATCCTGACCAATGCCCTGTACATCCTGGATCTATCCAGCACCAACGGCACTTACCTCAACGACAGACACCTGCAACCCTATAAGCCATACCCACTGGCCAATGGTGACGAACTCTGGCTGGGCGAGTTAAGATTGCTGGTATCATTCCTGACGCCATTCATCTGAGCGATTCTACTTCCCCAGGCCACTCCGGTTCAGCCGAGGAGCAGGCGCTCAAGAGAGGCACAAGCGTCGTGGGTGATCGACTTGCCAACAACACCTGGTGGGTAGCCAAGAAACTTCTATCCCACACGGCTGAAGGCATCGATAACCAGCACTAACAACCGCAGCCGTCCCAGTTGCAGCTCATCACCATCTTGCAGCAAACAAGACACCTTTGGTGCTAAAGCTTTTCCATTCACCCGCGTGCCATTGACACTGCCAAGATCGGAGACATATAACTCACCCGAATTACCGTGCAACTGCGCATGGCGGCGCGAGATCCCCAGGAACTGAGCATCAAATGTGGTTAAATCCAGGTCCGGCCTAAAACCGGTGGACGGATCGGCCCGTCCCAGCAGGAGATGTCCATTCCGGGGCACCCACACGTCTACCGTGCGCGAGCTACCAAGCTCGCGGAAACGCAGGTGCCGTTTTTTCCCTGACCGGGTAGGCTGATCCGGCCCTCTACTGCCGGCCTGGACAACAGGTGAGCGCCGGTTGCCCCATGGTGTAGAATCAGGTACATCTACCGGATTTCCACAGTATCCACAAAACAGGGTGCCACCAGAATGGTGTTTTCCGCAGTACCCGCACCGAGCCATAAGCGATCAAGCTCCCCTCTACAGCCGTACGCCGCCAAGGTAATGAATACTCATACCAACACCCGGGATCACAACATGTTTCCCGGATATCACCAATTTAACCGAGGCTGTGCATCATACCGCTTACCAAATGCCCCAAATCGCGCGTGTGCCTGGTTTTATGGGATTGAAGCAGCGCTGGTGGAATAGTAAAAAGTCCGTATCAGATTACCCCGGCCATGCAACCCATCCAGCAGCCATCCGTATAGACATATAGAAGATGATGAGTAACGCCCCAACCGGTCCATTTCGTAACGTGGAGGGGACACCATGCTTCCGATCAAGGCCCAGAGGACGCTCACAATCACGCCCGTCATCACATACTTCTTGATTGGCATCAATGTCGCGGTGTTCGTATGGGAACTCACGCTTGGCACCAACCTCGCACGCACCTTTCAAGAGATCGCCCTGGTACCGTGCCAGGTGGGCTTCAACCTTGAGACGCTGCTCGATTCCACGCGCACCATGTTCCTGCACGGATCGTGGATGCACCTGTTAGGGAATATGGTCTTTTTGATTGTGTTTGGCCCACACCTGGAACAATTCCTGGGCCGGGGATGGTTTATGGGGTTTTATTTTGTCGCCGGTTACGCGGCTAACGCCCTCCATGTCCTGACACAGGCCAACCAATGCGCACTCCCACTGCTGGGTGGCAATATACCGATGGTGGGGGCAAGTGGAGCCATTTACGGACTGTTGGGTGGGTTCTTGCTGATGTTCCCAAGCACCCGCATTCAGATGCTGGCCTTTTTCTACCGGTTTCCGATCGGACTGCTCGATGTCCGCGCCTTCATGATGCTGGTCTACCTGTTCGTGATCGACCTGATCGACGGCATCGGCTCTCTTGGCGCGGATACGGTCTCAACCGGTGGCGTAGCCGTATGGGCGCATATCGGCGGATTCCTGACCGGACTGATCTTCGCATTTTTGTTCACCGCATTTGTCAAGCCGCTGCCACGATTGGAAGAGGTCGATTAGGGTAAGATCGGCCCACCTATTACAAGAGCAGCCAGTTTTCACTCGATGACTCATCCGTGCTGGCATTTGCTGCATGGGTCGGAGCGTCGCCAAAACGGTTAAACCATACACAGGCGGCCCCGATCAGCGCGACATCCTCCCCCAGAACGGCCGGGACAATTCGTACATTATCCCGGGGCACATAACCGCAGGCAGCGCCAACCGTGTCCTGAATCCGATTCCAGAACAAACGGCGGCTTTGCATCAAGCCACCACCCAGGGCGATCACATCCGGCACAAAAAGCGTGACAAGGTTGGCCAGGCCCAACCCGAGGTAGTATCCCTCGCGGTCGACCGCCAGCAGGGCATGGGGATCGCCCTGGTTGGCCAGCGCACAGATTTCTTTGGCATCTCGAGGTTCGACCAGAATCGAGGCATCAGGACGGTGGGCATTGTACCAATCAGCCAGGGCAGGCCCACTGGCAAGGCTTTCCCAACAGCCACGCGCGCCACAGGTACACGGTGGACCGGATGGATCGACGATGTGATGGCCGATCTCCGGGTGCGCGCCGCCGGCGCCCCGGTACAGCCGTCCGTCCACCACGAATCCACCGCCGATACCCGTACCGATGGTCACATAAATCAAGCGTGATACGCCCCGCCCGGCCCCCCACTTCGCTTCCGCCAGAACCGCCGCGTCAGCATCATTTTCCATGGCGACCGGACAGGCAAAGCGGTCGGCCAGCTCGTCAACCAGGGCCGCGCCTTCCCACCCCATCAGGAACTCGACATCGCCGATAGTGCCGGCAAAAGGATCGACCGGCCCTGTACATCCCACGCCGATGCCGTGCACAGAGGTACCGGCCTGCTCGGCGCTATACTTGAGCATCGCCGTCATCCGATCCAGGGCATTGTCAAACCCGCGTTTGGGGAACGTAGGCGATTCGGTACGCGCGATAACCTGGCCCGCGCTATCCACGATGCCGACGGCGATCTTGGTGCCGCCGATGTCTATTGCGCCTATCATTGCACCCCTCTTTACCGGGTCTCATCCCATCAGGCAAGAGTCCCGGCCAGGTAACCGCAGTCTTGATACAACAACCAGTGTGTGATGCAACGATTCAGTCACCGGCATTGACTGGCTCCGCTACCACGATGAACCGACCGAGGTAAGTCTGATCACTATAGTTCCAATCGGTGCAGGTGATCAGCGTCAGCCGCTCCTCGCCATCTTGCGCCACATAACTGATGTCATCAGGGGCGGCCTGTTCGATGGACACAACCCGGTAGACCCGTTCAAGCTCTCCTTCGCGCAGAATCACCTGGTCGCCAATTTCCGCCTCGAATAGATAGGCAAACGGCCCTGGTTCGCCAAAGGCGGTTTCCACATGACCGGCCAGCACGATATTCCCGCCGGCCCCGCCTAACCAGCTCGTATGCTGCAGATGCCCTACCGAATCGCCCAGGTAGCGCGTTTCCCAACTGGTTTGAGTGCGGACCGCTTCGATCACCCTCGACGTCAACAACGCGCCGGGAAAGGTGATCGTACGCGGCGGCAGGGACAGGTCGGCGGTGGGAGTCGGGAGAACGTCACGCTGGGTGAGCCGCTCCGGCATGGTCGGCGTGATATTCGGCTCCAGGGGCACAATCGCTAACCCGGACTCGGGCGGGAGCGAGCCCAAATAAGACCAGCCAAAAACGACCAGGGCGATCAGCAGCGCGAAGGGCAAAATGAGCCTTCCCGACCAATGCCGCCGCCGGCCACGTTCATAGGGTGAGCGCATGGAGGAGGTCTCCATCCAGTTAATCAGCGATTGCCAATATGGAATGGTACCACACCACCACCATTCCTCAAAAACGGCTGTTATTCCATAAAATCATTTTACAACTTTATGATTCCTTTCGGCAATATAAATTTATTCTGCGATTGTGGGCCTTATTTCCTGCCTACAACCGCACACAACGACATCTCAACGGTTCGCCTACGGAATACCGGCGTTTTCCGGCAGGCCAACGAATTCCCTTTATAATAGGCATAATACCGGAATACGCTGCTGGGAGGGTGGGATGAAACGCTGGGCTGTTTTACTGGAGGGATTGATCCTTGTCCTGCTGCTCACCACCCTGAGGGCGCAGGCTCAGGAAGAACCGATCATCTACGGGCTGGTGACCGTTGACAATGCCGACGTGCGGACCGGCCCTGATTTTGCCTACCCGACCCTCGGGCGCATCCCACGCAATACATCGGTCATCGTCCGGGGTCGGGCCGGCGACTTCTTCCGCCGTTGGGATGGGCGCCAATGGCTTCAGGTTGAATTCGGCGACCGGCTGGTCTGGATTTATGCGCGCCTGCTGCGGACCAGCGTGCCGTTTAACTCGATTCCTCCCACTGGACGCATCCTGCCGCGAGACGCCGACGGCCGGGTGCCGGATGCCTTCGACCTCTCGACCTACGTGTGCGAACAATGGGTGGGCGAATTCACCCGGTCCGGCGATTTTATGGCCGGGGACACCGAGATGACGGTGACCTATCCAGGTTTGACCGGGGTGACGGTTTACAGCGTCATCGTGATCTCGCCTACCGGCTTCCGCACGGCGTTTGACAGCGAGACCACCACGGCCGTCATCGAGCTGGATCGTTTGCCCTACGAAGAGGGCATTTACACCTGGCGTGTCGCCCCCTACTGGACCACCAGCACGTATCGTCACAACTGGCAGCAGGTTTGCCTGCTGAAAACGGGCGGCACCTTTGAGAAACCCAATACCGAGCCGCTCAAAGATCGCGAGGAAGAGGAGACAGCGTAGCCCGTGAGAGGATGTTGGATTCGTCGAGGGAACATAACGGACGCGGTGCGGTAATCCATCCACCGCGTCCGTGGTGATCTTAGCGAATGACGTTTTCTTCGAGGTCGTCGAGCGCTTCCAGGACCGCTTCAAATATCAGGCGGGCATTAATGGCATCGGCCAGCGCCTGGCTGGCAACCCTGGTCGCCACCACGCCGCACTCATAGATCGGGTCGACGGATTCATTCAGGTGTTCGATGCCCTCGTTCAAACGAGGCACATAACGGTCCAGTTCCGGTAGCTCGATCACATCCTGCCGGGAATACGGGTAGTCGGCCAGGAAGGCGGGCGGCTGGCAGGGCACGATGCCGCCCTGCATCACCACCCACCAGAAGCCCTCCAGGTCGGTCGCCAGGCGAATGGCGGGCTGCACGAAGGCCCGGACCTGCTGCACGTGCGCCAGCTGCACTTCCGGCGGTATCACCACGCCTTCAAACGTCACCACGGGGGGCAACCCCGGCGCAATTGACACGGAGTCGATGTGGGGGAGCGGACGCGTCGTAAAGTCGATGATCCAGCCCTCATAACCCAGATAATTCACGTACAACCAACCGCCATCCGGGCTGCGCGCCAGCAGCGGCACCGTAGAGTTGGCGGGGATAGCCGTTATGCGATCACCCTGGAAATACGGCGCGGTACGCAAGACCACACCCTCGATCACGAAGATGGCAAATTCCGGAGGAGCGGCCAGGGGATCAGGCCCGATGATACCGGTCGACATATCGCGCAGCGGCAGATACTCCGCCGCGAAGTCCCAGTCGCCCATTTCGTTGAAGAGCCAGCCCAGGTGATTCAGGCGTCCGGGGCGACGCACTTCAAACCAGGTGCCGTCAAGATTACGTCCAACGACCTCCAACACCTCATCTTCAAAAACGGAGGCCACCAAGTCGGCATCGCGCGTCGGCACTGCCCGGACAAATGCGCTGTCCACCTCAACCACGAAACGAAAGGGATACGGAGCGCCCTGCGCACGGACCATGCCCCCGGCAGCCAGCACCATCATCCCGATCACCAGCCCTACCAGCAGTTTTTTCATCACGTCACCCTCGATCAGCGCCAGACAAACCAGTCTCGTACGTTCCAAAACGGCGCGTAAGGCGTCGGGTCAAAGCCGCTTACGCCGCCCCGCGTGGCTATCATGTAGTCAGGCGCAAACAACCAGATGTAGGGTTGCTCTTCCTGCAAGATGACCTGGACCTGGCGATACAGGTCAGCGCGGCGCTCAACGGCGCAGCCCGGCAGGTCGTGCGCTTCTTGAAGCAGCACATCAACCTGCGCGTTATGGTAAGACCCGGTATTGCCACCGTCTTCCAGGATATCGGCCGCCGTGGCGAACATCTGGCGCAGGTCGACTTCCACCGGATAGGATTCGCCGCGCCCGGCCAGGATCGCATCATAACGCTGGTCCCGGGCCAGTTCCAGCAAAAATCCAGCGGAGGCTGATCGTAAGCGCACGTCAAAGCCGACCTGCCGCAGCTGCACCCCGATCAGGTTGGCGACCACTTCACGATAGCCGATGGGCGACTCTACATAGGCCAGTTCAAATACCAGGCGGGCGTTTTCTTGTGCATAAAGGCAGGTGATACATTCGCGGATACCGTCGTTGTTGGTATCTTTCCAACCCGCCTCTTCCAACAGGCGCGCCGCTGCCATTGGATCGTAGGCCACCGGCGACAGCGTTTCGTTATAGGCCCAGGAGGTCGGCAGTTGGTTGGCCGGCAGCACGGTGCCGTGCCCGTAGACCGCGGCATCGATCAAGGCCTGGATGTCGATGGCCATCTGCAGGGCGCGCCGCACGCGTTGATCGCCAAAGATCGGGTGATGTCCCTGCGGCAAGGGCAAACCGTCCTCGCCAAAGGCGCTCTGTGGTTCATGCGGCTCGGCCAGGTTCAGGTTGATGTAGTCCCAGACGCTTCCCGGATATACAAAAACCTGCACATCGCCGGCCGCCAGGATGTCATCCCAATAGCGGTAAGGCGGGTTTTCGACGAGGTTGATGGCCCCGGTGAGAAAACCCGTCACCAGCGTTTGAGAATCCGGCACGTCGACATAGTTTAGGCCTAGAGCGCCGTCGTTGGATACCAGCCGGACATAGTCGGCAGGTTGAGCGCCGGCAAAACTGAACAGGCCGGCAGTCGCCGTGGGACGATCATCGAAGGGATGCCCGATCAAGTACGAAAAGCTAACCGCAGCCCGTGCCTCCGACCACAGGATGAACCGTTCCAGGGGATCACCGTCGCCTTCAAACGCGGCGGCGGCAGTTTCGGCAAAGTCGGCCTCAAAGACGTGCGCCGGTACGATGGGGAAGCTGGCATCGCCAGGGGAAGCACAGCCGGCATCCGTAAAGATAAACAGGATAGCGTGCGTATCAAGCGGCGCTGCAGCAAGGATCGCCATATTGACGCGATCTGTATACGGCGAGTCGATCTGGCCGCTGGCGACGGCCAGGTAGCTAAAAAACACATCATACGCCGTTACCGGAACCCCATCGCTCCAGAATAGATCCTCTCGCAATTGAAAGGAATAGCTGCCCTGCGCCGGGTCGGCTTCCCAACTTAACGCCAGGGCGGTATTGGTCGCCGTCCCTGCGGCATACGTCCCAGTGACCGGATCGACGGCAACCAGGGTTGGGAACAGCAGATCGGTCAGGCGGCGGCAATCCGCATTGTGGCAGCGCAGCGGATTCAACGATCCGATGTGTGACGCGCCCCGCAAATTGCCCATGACGATAACGCCGCTGCCGCCCTGGGAGGCTGCCGGCAAGGCAGATGTCATCCCCACCATCAGCAGCACGAGCAGCACGATACTTCTGGTCCTCATCGTCACACTCCTGACGGCTCTACCAGGGGGCCGGAGTCAAAAACGGCAGCCACACGAAGAAGTTGCGCGTCTGCAAGCTCTCGGCCAATGCGTTTAGGATCGTGTCCGGTTCGCCGCCGGGCAGGCGAGCATGGTCACCACTCAGGTCCAGGTAGGTCTGGTAGCTGCCCAGGGCCATCGCCGAATAGACAGCACCGACGGCGGCATGAGGCGCCGCATAACTAGAGTCCAGCGCGATCGCCTGCTCGAAGTCGGCCAGCGCCAGATCGTAGTTACCTTCCGCTGCATGCACCAGGCCCCGATTGTGATAGGCCACCGCGTAGTCCGGGTCGATGGTCAGGGCCACCGTGAAGTCGGTAATCGCCAGCCCAAAGTTGCCCTGGCTCATATACAGCATACCCCGGTTGTTATAGGCGGAGAGCAGCCCGGCATCCAGCGCCAAAGCACGGTTATAATCCGCCAGCGCACGGTCGTTGTCACGCTGTGCGACGTAGGCATACCCCCGATTGACCAGCGCCGGCGCATGGTCCGGATCGCGTTCCAGGGCGCAGTTGTAAGCCACGATGGCAACTGCGTATGTACCCTCCGCAAAGAAGGCATTGCCCAGGCCGATGAAGTAGGATGGACCAGCTTCTGACGGTGCCAGGTCCTCGCAGTCCAGGTCCGTCTGCGCCCGAACAGCCCACGGAACCCCAATCAGCAGCACAGCCACCAGCAGCCCGATCATCCACTGTTGTTTCTTCACGCTGACACCTCCTCTCTGGCCGCGCGAGTCATCAGGATGCACTTAGCGCCCCGACGACGAAAAATCGGCGGCCAGCAGCCAGGTCCCATCATCCAGCCGCAACTCGAAAGTGAACCGCGAATCCAGCGCGCCGGCTGCACCCCGAATACGCTCGTCGGCGCGGGAACCGGTCAGCAGGAGATAGGTATTGTAGTTATCCAGGGCAAAACCGGAGTACACGATTCCGAGCAGTGCGAAAGCCTGCGCGTGATCGCGGTCGTAGACGGGCGGCTCGGCATCTGTTGGCCGGTCCGGATCGCGCAGCGTGGCAACTACATCATCGATCGCGGACAGTTCAATGGCTCGCTCCAGGTCGGCGATAGCCGCCTCGAAAGCGCCGCCAACCGCTCGAATCACGCCCCGATTGGTATAGGCCAGCACGTTGCCCGAATCGAGGGCGATAACCTGATCGAAATCGGCCAGCGCCAGTTCATACTCCTGCTGGGCGGCATAGATGATGCCCCGGTTGTTGTAGGCGGCGATCAGGTTGCCATTACGTTCGATCGCGGCGGTATAGTCGTCGAGCGCCTCATCATATGCCCGGCGCTGGGTGTAGACGGCCGCCCGGCTCATGTAGGCGGCCACATAACCCGGATCAATCTGCTCGATCACACACGAAAAACTATCGATAGCCAGGGCCAACTCGCCAGATGCAAAGTAACCCGTGCCCTCGCCCATATAGTAGCTGGTACGTAGGCCGGTATCGGCACCCGGGAAGGCATCGCAAACCAACTCGTCCTCCTGGGCAAAGGCCAGCGCCGGCAGCAAAAGCGACACTATCACCAGCAGCAGGGTCAGGATATAAAGGCGCTTATTCATGATCAATCTCCTGTCATACTCGACAATGGACTCTACAGTTCACTAACGATTGGTCACCAGCGGATTACGCACCTGGAGCGAATTCAGCAGCGAATCGCTCACCACCAGGTTACGCCGGGCATTTTCGATTTCGATCAACGCATCGTCTACTTCCTGCTGAGTCAGGTAAAAGTTCGTTTCCTCACGGCCACAGGCGTCTTCGAAAGCGGCGATGGCCGCGTTAATCTGCGCTGCGCCGCTATCAAAAGCGCGGACCGCCGGGGCGAAATTCGGTTCTTGCCGGACATCGGTATCGGTTGTGCTGCGAGTGACATACAACGGCATAAAGCCGCAGCTTACGCTTCGCCCGGCTTGCAGCCGCCGCCAGATATCTTCAATCTGGGATAACCGTCGCACCGCGGTATCGATATCACGCTGGAATTCAACTACCAAGCGGCCATAAGGATAAAGATAAGACGTGTCAAACAGCGCCCGGAAGTTCCGGCCAATCCCCCGGATATTCCACGACCCCACCCAATACAACTGGCCTTCGTACAGGATTTGCACCTGGTAGTAGCGCCCTGCCCCCAGGCGGCCGGTGACCTCGACCCCTGTACCGGCAGGCAGCGTGCCCACCTGGTCCGAAAAGTGGACGAAACGCCGGTAGATCGGAGTCTCACGCGTGGTCACGCCGGCGACACCGGTACGCCGAATAAATGGCGCAGGATCGATGCCGTCCACCGGCAGCTGCACCAGGTCGCCGCTCCAGACCAACAACCAGGAGATGATCCAGCCGTACTGCCCTTCATATTCGACCTGCACCCATTCTGCATTCGAGGTACGCCCCACGGCCATCATGGTCACTGCCGGGTCTATCACGGTGATGCGTTCGAAGTTCAGGCCCGGCCCCAGCCGCA